>DUEU01000071.1 GCA_011191985.1 Dehalococcoidia bacterium | reverse complement strand
TGGTGCCGCGATGATTCTATTTTTTAAAGTGAGATTTCCCAGTTTGAGCGGACTGAACAGATTCGGGTACTTTTTCATTATTAATTACACTCCTTTCTTCTCTATAGTGCGATATATTATTCGTCAGCCCATAATAGAATGTCAAGAATTTGCCAACATTGTAGCTAACAAACTTTTCATTATTATAAATTACAGGGTGGTACTCAACAGTACCACCTGAAGCTAAACTTAATATACAAGGGTATTAATAATTACTTGTCTTCACTATAAGATTAGACTAGGTTATAAGTTAATTCAGAGGTTCCACGTACCGTACAGTACCGCCCACCATATTTCTTAAGAATCTTTAAAGCTGGTGATCGATAACCATATTCTCTACCGGAATGCCATCCGGGTCTTTAATATATAAGAAAGAACCGGCCTGTTCCGGGTCATCGGCAATCGTTTTAATCCCGGTCAGGAACTCTATACCTTCCCTCTCTAAATAGTCTGCCATCTCAGGGGTATTTTCGCAGTAGAAGCAGACCTGCAAATAGCCAAAATCACCCCAGTTTGTCGCGAATGGTATTGACCTGCCCCGGGGCTCCGTGACCTCAAATAGTTCCAGCATGCCACCACCCCGCCTATTTGCCAGAATGCAGGAGCGAACCCGCGTATGGCTATCGCCGGAAACCTCATCAACCAGCCCGGAAAAGCCCTCATGGCTTTCTATCACCACACTATCAAAACCGAAGTAGTGCTGATAAAAAGATACCGAACGTGGCAGGTCAGTTACACTTACCCCTGCCCAGCGAATACCGCCGAATTTATCATGCGCGGGCACATTTACCCCGGAAATAAACTCTAGCAGGTTCCCCTCCGGGTCTCTGCAGTACATAAATGGGTACTCTCCCCACCCCGGGACTGCTGCCACTTTCGGCCCGGAACAGAAACTGAGTCTGTCCTTATAGTCTCTATAAAACTGTTCTACATCAGAGACAGCGATGGCTATCTTGGCAACCCCGATATCGCCGTACCTGAAATCCTTGCGGATAGCGCGTGGGGCCGGGTTAGTCATCTGAATCAATTCAAGGGATACTCCCCCCGCTTGCTGGTTGAACATGATGCCCTTGAATACCACCGGTGACATCCGTAATACTTCGTTCATGGCCTCATGCTCGGCCTCGGGGAATTCGCCAAATACTTCGGTGAATTCCAGTACATCCTGATAGAATGACTTCATAATCTCCAGGCTTTTAACGCCGATGGCAACATGATGCACACCGGTCCCTTTATACATGGCACACCTCGCTTTATCCACCCGCTTTGGTTGCTGCCCAGCTTACCAGGCTACCATATGGGGTACATATCTTTCCGGTGAGACATATATTGCATCCTGGGGGCAATCGAGTTCACAGTAGTCGCAGCACATGCATTCCTCAGGATACTTGATGACTGCCTTTTGGCTTTCCTTATCCATCCTTATCACATCTACGGGACAGCTGTTGACACATATCCCACAGCCGTTGCATAACTCAGGGTCAATCCGCTCAATAGTCACCTAACCACTCCTATCGGTTGAATATTATAGCCTGCCCACGCCCAGACTCCATAATCAAGGTCACTCTCCCGGGAACCTCTTGGGATACCTTTCCTCGTAGGGTTGAGACAGGTCCGGCCACCATTCCCTGGGAATTGGCACTTTTTCCAGCTTCATCTGGCCCTGCTCGTCACGTAATTTCACCCAGGCCAGCCAGGCAGGGTCATCTCTCCGGGGATAGTCTTCCCGATAGTGCTGGCCTCTACTCTCAGTCCTGAGAAGTGAACACCGCAGTATCATCTCGGCATTGAGGACCATGTTTTTGGTCTCATGGGCCAGGCGCAGTTCATGATTGTCCCGGGCAATCAGCTTGGGCACGAGGTGGTCTCTCAGGAACTCAATGACTGTCAGCACTGCCTGCAACCGCTTCTCGTGCTTGATGTGCAAAACGAAATACGGTATCATCGTGTTCTGGAGCACTTGCGTTACCCACCTCGGGCTAAAGCCACCCTTGTGCTCCATTGGCGCGTACGTAATCCGTTTTAGCACTGACAGTTCTTTATCTCCTATTACCGGCTCTTCCGCCTGCTGAGCATACTCGGCAGCACCCAGGCCGGCCCGGGAACCGGTAACCGAAGAACCGGTAAGACCGAATCCGGGGGCCGGGTGGTAAGCACCCAGGTATCTGGTCCCACAGCACTCACCGGCCACGTAAAGTCCCGGGATGCTGGTGGCACATTTCGTGTTAACCGGCCACACCCCCGCCGTTTGGGCATTCGGGGCACCGGCTGCACCGCCCCCGGCCTGCAAAAACTTGCCGCCATGGCCCGGATCGAAACCAATCCGCTCACTTTCCAGGGCATCAGAGTGTTGCATCCGTTTGCGCATTCTGTCAACTTCTTCTGGAGTAGCCGAATCAATATCCCAGAGTATCGGCCCCCGGCCAGCATGCATCGCGAACTCCAGAGTAAGGTCTGATTCATATTGATGATGTGTCTTGACTTCCTGGCCATAGGCATCAGTGTAATAACGGAAGCAGGCTCGGCTCCCCCGGCCGCCGCGCCAGGCGGGATAAGGATTCATACCGTAATTACCCACGTCGGGAAACTCTTTACAGGTAATCTCAGCACCGACGCGATAAGCCATCGCCTCCCCGTCGCCTGTCAAGGAACAGATTTCAGCCCCGGCTGGTTTGAAACTGTTATAACCAGCGCTCAAAACGGTTGCCTTCGCTTTAAAGATATATAATTCTTCGCTGTCCATGGGAAAACCGATGGCACCTACTACTTTCCCATCCTGCTTCAGCAGGTCATTCACCATTACCCTGTCTATTATCTTAATGCCACTCTTCACCGTCTGGCTTCTAAGCAAGGGCGTTATTTTCCTTCTTTTTATACGCACTACTCCGAAGGGCAGGAAATCCTTTACCAGTAGCGTATCTTCCTCGACCGGAAACTCTGCACCCCAGGAAAGAAGGTCCTGGTACCTTGCCCATGAATCACGGAATACTATCTCGGTCCATTCCCGGTTGTTAATATACTCACCCTTTATATTAATGGCCTTCATACAGGCATCAAGGTCGAGACCCCATTCAGGGTTAAAAACCATGTAGCCCATACCGGCCGCGAAACCAGCGCCCGATTTGCCAGCGTAGGCCTTGTCTACTATCGTAACATCAAGACCCTGCTCCCTGGCCTTTATCGCCGCGAAACAACCAGCGATGCTTCCCCCAATAACCAGGACATCAGTTTCAACTACGTTCTCTATTGCCATTGGTGCTCCTTATCCCACGAAAGCAAGTAGTTCATCCCCAAGAGCCGGCGCTTAGACCAGTTTCAATTATAATAAAGACTAGCGTCTTTCGCTAGTCCAGAAAGGCCTGTTGCATAAGCCATTAACCTGTATTGTCTGTAAAGTTGTCCAAACTATACCACGACTATACCAGGCTATCAAAACGCTTATCCTTTGTGGAAACGGAAAACGCTCCAACCAGTAGAGACGTGTTGACAAACCTCAAATAAACAAACTATTATGCCAGAAGGTGACAGTAATCCCGGTGAGGAACAGCTAGGCAAGGTACCATGTCTTTGGCCAACGTCTTAAGTCCATAGAGATTCGTTCCGTTCGAGCTGATTGTACCCCTGTTATAATCCAGAACTGTGTTTCGGGTACGGGAACTGGCAAAACTGACAACTCCAGGTCTGCTAACTATGTTGATTCACGGCAGCGACTGATGGCCGGAAGCATCTTCGTAGGGAGGGAATATGTTAGCTCAGGTTAATCTCACTCCTACAGAGTCAAAAAAATTGATTGCTAAAGCTATTGCTAGTCTGGATATGGTTAGACAGGCATCAACAGAGGGTATGATCCTGCTGCATCCTAGCAGCAGCACCTACTTCATTGTTGAGGAGATCACGGGGGTGAAGCCCAGGACTAACTACTGGGTCTGCGGTGTGGTGGCGCCAAGAGGAATGTGTGTTGAGATGGGAACTTTTGTGGGCGGGTATTCCCCCGGGAGCCTTGATCTGAGAGAGTTGAGTGCTCTATGGGTAATCAGGAACGAGAATCTCTCAACCGGGGGAACGATAGCCGAATATCTGGATAGTATGGGGCCGGGGGATGTTTACATAAAAGGGGTAAACGCCCTGGACCCCCAGGGGAACGTGGGCATTCTGGTAGGTCGTTCGCAAAGCTTTGGCCAGGTACTCTCGGCCTGGCGGCGAAATGGGTTCAAGATGGTCTTTCCTGTCGGGCTGGAGAAATTGATACCTACGCCGATAAAACAGGCGGCCAAGGAGGCGAAGCGGGCCAGGTATGACTACGCGATGGGAATGGGCGTTGGTCTGTTTCCCTGTCCGCAGGGAAAGACGGTGACCGAGGTAGACGCTATCGAAATATTAAGCGGCGCTACCGCCGTGCCTATAGCCGCCGGTGGTTTAGGTGGCGCCGAGGGCAGTATAACTCTGGTTATAAAGGGCAGCGAAGGACAGGTCAAAAAAGCCATTGATTTCGTGGAACAGTCGAAGGGGGCCAGGCTGCCCCAATTGCGCCTCTGTAACTGTTACCAGTGCTCAGACCCGAATTGCCAGTTCCCTGTTGGCGGTAAACACTGGGTCTCAGCCTGATACGGAGAGGCAAAATATGTCGGTCTCGCAGGAGGTGACGGTATGAAACGGGTCGCGGTTGACATCGGGGGCACATTTACTGACATCGTCTACATTGATGATGACACTATGAATATAGTCGTGGACAAGACGCGAAGTACACCCCGGGATATCGGTCAGGCCGTCTCGGAAGCGATTAAAAAGGCCAAAATAGACATGTCAGAAATTGCCTTGTTTATCCATGGAACTACCATTGGCGTAAACACTATCGTACAGCGAAAAGGGGCCAAAGTAGGCCTGATAACCACCAGTGGTTTTACCGATGTCCTGGAGATGGCACGGGGCGACAGGACAGAGCTATATAACTATTTATGGAAAAAACCAAAACCGCTGGTGCCCAGACACCTGCGATTGGGAGTGCGTGAACGAACCAACTATTTAGGAGAAATCGTAGAAAAGCTTGATGAAAAACAGCTAGCGGAAATCATCGGGAAACTCAAGGGGGACGGGGTTGAGGCTGTTGCCGTCTGTCTGCTGCATTCATACGCCAACCCTGAAAACGAGCAAAGGATAGGGGGAAAAATCAGTGCTGTCTGGCCTGAGGCCAGCGTGGCCCTCAGCCACCTGGTGTCCCGAGAATATAGAGAGTACGAACGGACGAGTACCACGGTAATTAATGCCTATATTGAAAAGGCAGTGGTGGGATATCTCAACCGGCTCAGTGCCAATCTGAAAGACCAGGGGTTCACCGGTCAACTGCTGATATCAGGCCCCAGCGGGGTACTGGGTATTGAAGCGGTCAAAGAAAAGGCCCTGTACACCATCGCCTCCGGGCCGATAGGCGGTGCCGCCGGCGCTGCCCATCTGTCCAGTCTCTGCGGCATCAAGGACCTGTTGACCATGGATATCGGCGGCACCAGTATTGATGTGTCCATAATCAAGGATGGGGTCAATGTAGAAAGGCACCAATCTGAAGTGCTGGGCTATCCGGTACTTATGGCCGGTGTGGACATACGTGCCATTGGTGCCGGTGGCGGCAGCATAGCCAGGGTGGATGCTGCCGGACTGCTCACCGTCGGGCCGGAGAGTGCCGGTGCTGACCCCGGTCCCATGGCCTACGGGCTGGGCGGCACCAAGCCGACAGTGACTGATGCTGCTCTGGTAAACGGTCTGATAGACCCCAATTATTTTCTTGGCGGTGAGGTCAGCGTGGACGTAGCGCTGGCCAAAAAGGGAATGAAGGCTGTGGCCGACAAACTGGGATTAAGCCTAAATGAGGCCGCCGACGGCATCCTCTCGGTAGCCAGAAACAACATGATCACGACTATTGGCGAAATACTGATCGGCCAGGGTTACGACCCGAGAGATTTTGCTCTCATGGCCTACGGCGGGGCTGGTGGCTTATTTGCCGCCAACATCGCCGAGGACATGTCTATCTCACGCGTGATTGTTCCGGTGGCTCCCGGAGTCTTTTCCGCCCAGGGGATTCTGACCATGAACCTGGTACATACCTATGCCCGCGCCTATGGCCGGTCAATAGAAGGGCTTGATACCAAGGAGCTTACTGACATATACACCGAGATGGAAAATAGCGCCTTGCAACTGCTCACCACTGAAGGTATGTCCCGAGACTCTATTGAATTTACCCGGTCCCTGGATATGTGCTATGAGGGCCAGCACTATTACATCGAAACACCGGTGCCCGGCGGGGAATTGAAGGCGGCTGCCAAAACAGAAATAAGGGACTCTTTCGAGCGTCTCCATGAAATCAAGTACGGCCATCGTATTCAAGCCCCCATGATAACTATTAATATCAGGCTAAGGGCAACCGGTAGAATCAAGGATGTGCCCGTGGCGGAAATCAAATCAGGCAAGGATATTCCACAGAGTGCCGTAAAGCCAAAAAGGAAAGTATATCTGGAAGGCCAGCTCGTTGAAAGTCAGGTCTATGAGAGGGATCAATTGCTCTGCGGCAATACCATAGCCGGTCCGGCGATAATAGAGGAACCCTTTCACACGACGGTCGTCATGACGGATCAAACGCTGGTGGTGGATAAACTGGGTAATCTGATTATCCGTATCGGAGGTGCTTAAATGGCAAAGGTAGACCCGATTACGTTTGCTGTCGTTCGCAACAAGCTAATCTCAATAGCTCACGGGATGTTAGAGACCGCCTTCCGGTGCGGGGTGACCACTTTTATGTATGAAATCAGGGACTGCTCGTTTGGTCTCCTTGATGCCGACACCGGTATCATTGCCCAGTCCAACGGAATTCCCCTCTTTGCCGGCAGTCTTGGTCCGGCAACAAAAAACTGCGTCGACCACATCGGCAAGGAAAACCTGGAACCCGGCGACATAGTAATATCGACGGCGCCCGATGTTACCGGCAACCACACTTCTGATGCCATACTGTTTGCCCCTATTTTCTATCAAGGACGACTGTTTGGCTACGCTGCCACCAAGGCACACTGGATAGACCTCGGCGCTAAAAGCACCTACCCGGCCGATGCCACCAATATCTATGAAGAGGGCCTGCGCATCCCCCCGGTGAAGTATTATCAGAAAGGCAAGCTGCAATCAGCAATCTGGGAAATTATTAAATGGAATTCGAGGGCCCCCGACCAGGTCTGGGGAGACCAGCAGGCCCAGATTGCTGGCTGTCACTTTGCCGAAAGGCAAGTAACAGAGCTGCTGGACAAATACGGGGTCGAGACTATAGAGGCCTGTATCGGGGAGATGTACGACCATAGCGAGCGAATCACCCGGCTGGCCATCGAGGCAATGCCTGACGGCACCTGGACGGCCGAAGATTACATGGACAATAACGGCATTGACCTCGAAGAATTGGTGCTGACCAAAGTAACCATAACGATTAAGGGTAGTGATATCACCATAGACCTCTCTGGCTCCGCCCCGGAGCAAAGGGGCCCGATGAACGGGCTGTGGGTGACCACATTATCCGCGGCCAGAGCGGCGGTGAAGGCATTGACCAGCCCGGAACTGCCGGCCGACGAAGGCTTCAACCGGCCTATAACAGTTATCGCTCCCAAAGGTAGTGTCTATAATGCCGGGCCAACCGCGCCGTCATTCCTGTGTGGTAACGTAGCCCAGACCATACTGGAACTGGTAAATAAAGCATTATATCCCATTCTTCCGGAAAGGACGCCCGCATGTTCCGGGGGTGACGTAATCGGAGACGGCTTCTTCGGAGTAGACCCTAGGACCGGACGGTACTTTGGAACGATAACACCGTCCATAATCGGGCAAGGGGCGGATTTCTATGCCGACGGGGAAAATTACCTGATGCACCATTCCTGTTCCGGTGGCCAGAACATCCCCACCGAGATACTGGAATCGGCATTCCCCCTGTTTGTGGAAAGGGTTGAGCTCATACCAGACAGTGCTGGCGCTGGTAGACAGAGGGGCGGTCTGGGCTCACTCATTCAAATTCGACCGCTGGCCCCGGTGACATTTTACAGCTTTATAGAAAAGGCAAAAACACCACACTGGGGCATCGACGGCGGCAAAGCTGGCCTCAGAAATTACGCGCTGATTCAGTCAAAAGAAAAAGGGGAATTCGAGGTGCTGAAGACTTCCGGTGTGAACCTGGCCGCAGGCGACAGGGTGACCGTATTGGCCGGCGGGGGTGGGGGCTACGGTAACCCGCTGGACAGGACTCCTGAGGAAGTGCGACAGGATGTCATTGACGGCTACGTTTCACTGGAGAGCTCCGGGCAGGACTACGGCGTAGTGATTGACCCCAAAACATTGAACATTGATGAAAAGGCTACCGAACGACTAAGGAGCGGCCTGGCGAACTGACAATAATCCGCCTTCGCGGTTAACTTTAGCGCTAATTACTGGGTACCACCCCATCTTCAGGGACGACATGCAACAACAATTTTAAAATGATATAATAGAAAGAGCTCTATAATGGAAGAAATACTACCGAACCTGTACCGGATTGAAATTCCTCTCCCGGAAAGTCCGTTAAAATCCCTAAACTCTTATCTGATAAAAGGCGACGGGCGCTTTTTAATTATTGACACCGGCATGAATAGAGAGGAATGCAAGCGCGAAATGTTCTCCAGTCTGCAAAAGTTGCACATCGACTTAAACAAAACAGACTTTTTCATAACGCATTTCCATGTGGACCATATCGGTCTTACCGCAGACCTGGCTACGGAAACATCCAAAACGTACCTGAGCCAGGAAGAAGCCTTCATATTTTACAACTCTGGTATCGGGGGCGAAGAATGGCGACAGAAGGTACATGAGCTTTTCCTTTCCAATGGTTTTCCCGAAGATGAACTCAGGGAAGCCGAGCCTAACAATCCTGGGCTTCAATACGGACTGAAGTACCATATTGACTTCACACCTTTGAAAGAAGGGGACACGATACAAATTGGAGACTACAACTTCAGGTGTGTCGCCACCCCGGGGCATTCTCCCGGTCACATGTGTCTTTACGAGGCCAATAAGAAGATACTGGTATCCGGTGACCATATTCTTTTTGATATAACCCCCAATATATCGTTCTGGATGGAAATGGAAAATCCGTTACAAGACTACCTAGAAAACCTGGAGAAGGTCTATAGCTTTGATGTCGATCTGGTGCTACCAGGCCACCGAAACCTCTGGCATGACCACAGGCAAAGGATAACTGAACTACAGGAACATCACCAGTTCCGGCTGAATGAAATCATCTCTGCCCTTGAGGACGGTAACAAAACCGCTTTTGATATAACCCCCTGGGTAACCTGGGACATGGACTGCAACTCGTGGGAGGAATTTCCACTGGTCCAAAAGCGATTTGCGGTAGGTGAAACGATGTCCCATATTAAATATCTTGAAGTCAAAGGAGTAGTAGAGAGGAAAATAGAGGAATCGCAGGTAGTATTTACGCTGGTCTAAAACAGGGTGCAATAAATCTGGAAGGAGATTAACTATGGCTGTTGACTATATTAAAGAAGGTAACATTGCCATCTTTACTCTCAACCGCCCGGAAGCGATGAACTCCCTGAACATGCCGACAGTCCGGGAGTTGCATGATGCCATTAAGGACTTCCGTGACGACCCCCAACTCCGGGTTGGTATCGTCACCGGGGCTGGAGACAGGGCTTTCTGTGCCGGCGCCGATATAAAAGATACCCTTCCCTTCATGCAGGAACATAGCCAGGACCAGTGGAATTTTCCCGCCAGTGTATGGCGCGGGCTTGAGCTATGGAAGCCGCTAATCGCCGCGGTAAATGGCGTTGCCCTGGGTGGCGGTCTTGAGCTGGTCCTTGCCTGTGATATCCGCATAGCTTCCGAGAAAGCCCGTTTCGGTACGCCCGAGGTGACCCTGGGCCTTATCCCCGGCTTTGGTGGTACCCAGCGGCTGCCGCGGATGCTCCCCTGGTGCAAGGCAGCCGAGCTGGCGCTCATGGGCAAGATGATTGATGCCCAAGAGGCATACCGTATCGGCCTGGTGAACACGGTAGTCCCTCTAGAACAGGTCATGTCCACCGCTAGAGAATGGGCCGAGACTATAAGTCAGGCAGCCCCGCTGGCAGTGCGGGCGGCCAAAGAGGCAATGATCAGAGGCAGCGAAATGACCCTAGAAGAGGGCCTGCGCCTAGAGAATGCGCTGGTAGCCTATCTTACGAGCACGGGGGACTTCAACGAGGGGATTACCGCTTTCGTCGAGAAAAGGAAGCCGAACTACCAGGGGAAATAAACAACCCTCACTGGCAATTCGTTAAAAAAGCGGAAACGACCATTTATTGTCTGCGCTGTGCACTGGCGTGTTATTCGTGAAAATGAGCCGGGCACAATTCACGTAGAACATAAAATAGAAAGAGAACAATACGAGAAGGAGGTAAACCAATGGCGGAACCGGTAATTGTCAGCGGCGTGAGAACGGCGATAGGGAGTTTTGGCGGCAGTCTGCGAGATATTGAGGTTATGGACCTGGGTAAGGTCGTCATAAAAGGGGTGCTGAACAGAATCGGCAGACGGCCAGTAGTCTCGGAGGCAGTAAAGGGAATAAGGCCCTCGATTTTAAGAGACATCGACAGGAGCCCCATTGAACAAAAGTACATGGACTGGGACGAAAGCCTGCCAGGGATAGAGATAGATGAAGTTATTATGGGCAATGTTATCCAGGCCGGACAAGGGCAGAACACCGGCCGGCAGGCCAGTCTCAGGGCCGGCGTACCCCAGGAAACCAACGTGACCACCGTCAACAAGATATGCGCCTCAGGCATGAAAGCAGTGGCCCTGGCGGCACAAGCGATAAGGGCCGGCGACGCGGACTGTATAATTGCCGGCGGCATGGAGGCAATGAGCCATGTCCCCTATGTGTTACCCAAGGCACGCTGGGGATACCGTATGGACGTCAGCTCCAAAGCCGAACTTATCGATACCATGGTCTACGACGGGCTGTTCGAGATTTTTTACGGTTACCACATGGGCATAACCGCGGAGAACATCGCCAGAGACTATAAAATCTCCCGGCGAGAGCAGGACGAGGTGGGTGCCGAAAGCCACCATCGGGCACTCAGGGCAATAAAAGAAGGCATCTTCGAGGAAGAAATTGTACCGGTTGAAATACCGCAGCGCAAAGGGCCACCGCTTGTTTTTGACACCGATGAGAGACCAATGGAAACCAGTGCCGAGAAGATGGGCAGTCTCCCGCCAGCCTTTACCAAGGACGGTACAGTTACCGCCGGCAACGCCTCGGGGATAAACGATGCCGCCGCGGCCCTACTTATTACATCACGGGAGTACGCCGAGAAGAACGGTCTGCCCATCAGGGCTACCATAAAGGCCTACGCTGCCGGGGGTGTTGACCAACAGTTTATGGGTCTCGGCCCGGTACCGGCAACACGCAAGGTAATGAAGCAGACGGGTTATAGTATCAAAGACTTCGACACCATTGAACTGAATGAAGCCTTTGCCTCCCAGGCGATTGCCTGCATGAGGGAACTTGATATACCCAGCTACGGCGAAAGCCAGGAGTTCTGTCAGCCTGGCTGCGAAAAGATCAATCCCTACGGCTCAGGCATATCGCTGGGTCACCCCATCGGCTGCACCGGGGCCAGAATACTAGTGACACTAGTACATGAGCTGGAGAGGAAAGACGGTCATCTCGGTCTGGCAACGCTGTGCATCGGTGGTGGTCAGGGAATGGCCATGGTACTAGAGAGGTAAAAGCTACCGGCCCCGTTTCTTATAGTCAGGACACCAGGTAGCATTGGGACGGGCCGGGCTGCGGCAGGCCCCACGCCAGTTCCATTTGCACTTGTCACAAAGAAATATGTTCATGCCCAGTGCTTTTTTAAACCTCAGGCTTATTCTATGCGTCCAGGGTGGTTCCATGGCTGATAACACCTTACAGTTCTAGTATACCAGACTTACTGCACCCGAAATCAATCTTAGTCAACAATGATGATTCTGCTAATTCAATCGTTAGCTGGACACTCCCAGTAGGCTCTTCAGCTTTAACGCATTCTCAATAGCAAATCCCTCAGCATCATTATTGAAGTAGACATAGACTTTGGTGACACCCAGCTCATTAATCTTCTGAGCCCAATCCTCCAGTTCCTCGTCAGAGTAGCCGCTGCTGTAGAGCCAACGGCTACCATGAAAACGTATATAAGAGAAATCGGACGTGGTCACCAGCGGCGTACGGAAATCGGGCATATCATAGATGCAGAGGCCAACATTGTAGCGGCGTAATAGATTGAATACCCGATCATCGAACCAGGAATTGTGTCGAAATTCAAACGCGTGACTAACATCACCGGGGATAATCTTCAAAAAATCCTCCAGTCTTTGGGCATCATACCTCATGCTCTGGGGGAGCTGGTAGAGTAAGGGGCCCAGCTTCTTCTCCAGAAGCCGAGCTCGAGACATGAAATTGGCCACCGGTTCAGTGGTATCTCTAAGTCTCTTTACATGGGTAATAAAACGGCTCACCTTAACGGAAAATACAAATCCAGAAGGAGAGGAATTATTCCAGTTAGCAAACGCTTTCTCAGAAGGAAGGTGATAGAAGCTATTATTAAGCTCCACCGTAGAAAAATGGCCGGAATAGAACTCGAGCCACCTCGGCTTGGCCAAACCTTCAGGGTAGAAAGTCTCCCGCCAGTGGTCATAGTGCCAGCCTGATGTCCCAATATAATATTCTGTGGCCATTGACCTGTTATCCCATTATAGTAATATACATTTTATCAGCCGCATATGACTCATGCAATGAGCCAGTGGGCGTTTTTAAGAGCTAGAAAGCTTCGGGCATCAGACGGCAAACGGGTTTTTCGGGGATGGCCTACCTATATCCTGTCAATCAACGCCAGTCTTACCGTCTAACAATTCTTACTGGAGACCCGACGCATCACATCAGCGGATGATAAAAGGAATAACTATGGCGATCAGACCGGTAACGAGAACCGCCAACATGAACAAATTATATCTTGTCGTATAGTCACTGAGAAGGGTAGGGTCGTAGTAACCCTCCACGCCCTGGTCTCTATACATTTTGAGTAATCCATCAAGCAGTTTCTTCCTCATTTGCCGGCCCCGGATCAGCCCGATTTCGGCAACCAAGTTGACAACTATTATGAGGACTACAAAAGTGAACATGACGATTGTCTGAGTGCCATTATTATTCGAAGAGGCAATCCCGGAATTGATACCCAGTGTTATCAGGTTCAGCAAGATGGCAGTAAGAACAAAGATAGTGTCAGTGCGAGTATTCGTGCCCAGCTCGCCGATAATATGCTCATGGACTCGTTCGATCATATTCATGCCTCCAACAGTATAAGATTACCGTTCTCGCCCGAGACGAAGATATACCATTACAAAGATAGCGATTACCAAGATGGCCAGCCCGACTCCAATCCAGAGCCAGAGGGAAAAGGCACTCTCCACTCGCACCACCGTGCTCGTTGCCGTGCGCGTCTGGCTGGCTTCAGCAACAATCGTCAGCGTATATTCCCCCCGCTCCGTCCCGGACGGAGCTGTCACGCTCACATCAATGGTCTGAGAGCTGCCGGCACCAAGGTAATCTATGCTATCTGGTCTCAAGTCGACATGCCACCCTCTGGGGTGGTCCGAAATCAATCTGATATCCTTAACCGCTTGATTGCCAATATTACTGATTGCCAGGTACAGGGTGCTTTCTTCGCCAGCGGTTATCTCTCTATAGTAATAGCCAGGTAGTACTCTTAATACCAGTTCAAATCTATCTTCCTGAGCGGTAACCTGACCTGACGGTACCAGAACCATGAAGGCTATAACCACCAACAGAAACCATAGATATTTACTGCCTTTTCTCATTCTGAAAGGATAGTAGCCGTTCACATGTTGAAAAATCATAAAATCAGCCACCAGAAGATTACCAAATTTATGACATTTAACAAGATAGCAAGGGCAGTCCCCGTTGTCAAGCTAAACTGGCTCATTTGTATATGCGAGACTATTTTCTATATTGGTCAGAAACTGGTCAGCGAGGATAGCCAGCAAGGCAGCCGGCAGTGCCCCTTCAATGATAAAGGCAAGGTTGTCCCGCACCAGCCCGGCGATGATGGGGGAGCCAAGTCCGCCGGCGCCAATTACAGCACCTATCATGGCCGTCCCGATGTTAATGATGACTGATACGCGCACCCCGGCCAGAATGACCCGAGCCGAGAGCGGCAGTTCTACCCGAAACAACGCCTGCAGTCGGCTCATGCCCATGCCATAGGCGGCATCGAGAAGGTCGGAAGGTACCGCATGCAGGCCGGCAATGGTATTGCGGACAACAGGAAGGAGGCCATAGAGGAAAAGGGCAGCTATGGTAGGCATCAGGCCAAAACCGAGTACCGGCACTGCCAGGGCCAGAACCGCTACCGGCGGAAAGGTCTGGCCGAAGGAGGTGATATCAGTGACTATCGGTAAGAAGTCGCGGCCGCTGGGGCGACTTACCCATATTCCCAGCGGAATGCCGAGGATAATGGTTATGCCGCTGGAGATAGCGACCAGCTGGATATGCTCCCAGACAAGAACCAACAGGCTGGCGCGCGGGTGTATTACGGTGGTCTCCCCGGGGAAAAGGAAACGGAGGCCAGTCTCCCACAGTCCGGTGTTGGCAATGAGAACTACGAAAGCCACCAGCGCCACACCCAGGATAAACCACCGCCTGGTCTTCTTACTGGGCATTGTCTATCCTTTCCCCTCGGCTGTCGCTGCCTCAATGTCGCCCAGGGCCACTTCACCGATGAGTCGTTGACTGTCATCAACCACGGGGATGTGCTTGAACCCGAGCTCCAGCATACGTGATAGGGCTTCCCGGAGGGTAGCGCTCTCCAATATGGAGATTTTAACCGCGTCGCCTTCGTCCATGGCTTCCTTAGTGGAAACGGACTGCATCAGGGTTTTTGTGTCAACCCAGCCAATGAGTTGCTCGTCATCGTCAACTACCCATAGCCAGCGGTGGCCTGCTGCCGAGGCCAATGCCTCTTTTTTCGGCTGGTTAACATTCACTGCTGCCGCCGGTTTAATGAAGTCCTTGACACTGATGCGGGAAAGGCGCTTCAGGGCCCGGTCCGCACCGACAAAATCACGGACAAACTTGCTGCCCGGTCGGGAAAGAATTATCTCTGGCGAGTCATACTGTACCAGCCTGCCTGACTCCATAATAGCAATCCGGTCGGCCAGGCGGATGGCCTCGTCGAGGTCATGGGTTACCAGAACGATGGTCTTATTCACTTCCTTCTGAATATGGATGAACTGGGCCTGCAGTCTCTCGCGGGTAAGTGGGTCGACTGCGCCAAAGGGTTCGTCCATAAGCAGAATAGGCGGGTCAGCGGCCAGAGCTCGGGCTACTCCAATGCGCTGCGCTTCCCCACCGGAGAGCTGACTGGGATATTTCCTGATATAATCGGCGGGTTCAAGGCCGACAAGTTCCAGCAGTTCTCCAACACGTCGGACGATGCGGTTATTCTCCCAGAGCAGGAGCTGCGGCACCACCGCGATATTGTTAAAAACGGTCATGTGCGGGAACAGGCCAACACTCTGAATGGCATAGCCGATGGACAGACGCAGCTTCTCGGCGTCAACAGTGGCCGTGTCACGTCCGTCGATGAAAATCCGCCCCGCCGTCGGCTCGATGAGACGGTTTATCATCCGCAGTGTTGTCGTCTTGCCACAGCCCGATGGCCCGATGAGGACACAGACTTCTCCCTTGCCAATTTCGAGGGAAAGCTGGTTCACGGCGGTGGTCTCGCCATAGCGCTTGGTTACCTGCTCTAAACGTATCACCGTCTCTCTCCCCCCAGCCCTTTAGGCGTACCCAGCCGTACTATCGTTCGCATCAGGGCATCCACCAGCAAGGCCAGAATAATCACCGGTATTGCCCCCAGGACAATCAGGTCAGGGGCTGCCTGACCGATTCCCCGGAAAACAAACCAGCCCAACCCGCCGGCGCCAATAAGAGCGGCTACCGTAGCAAGCCCCACCGCCTGTACTGATGCTGTCCGGACACCTTCTAAGACCAGGGGGGCCGCTAAAGGTGCCTCTACCCTGCGAAATACCTGCCAGCGGCTCATCCCCATGCCCAGCCCGGCATCTATTGCCGCCGGGTCTACCTGGCGTATGCCGACATAGGTGTTACGTACTACCGGCAGCAGTGAATAAATAGTCAGGGCGATAATGGCTGGCGTAATGCCAACCCCCCTGATACCAATGTCCCTCAGTACTGGAAAGGCGAAAGATATTGCCGAAAGCGGCGCTATTAACAGGCCGAAAAGGGCCAGGCTGGGTATCGTCTGCACTATGCTGGTAGTAAAGAACACCGGTTTTTCGGCGTGCTTTTTACGAGTGGCCCAGATGCCTAGTGGAATGCCAATCACCGTACCGATAGCGACACTGATGCCAAACAAACGCATATGCTGAAGCAATTCCTGTACGAAGCGCTGTTGGTAGCCGCTGAACTCCTCCATTACCGAGATGTTATTCAGCCAGCCAACCGAGAGAAGAAAGGCCAAAACCACCAGCCCACTGAAAGAGACCAAGTTCTGCCAGGTATGCCAGCCATCCAGCAGCCGCCGAGCGGCGAATATCACCGTGTATGTCGCGGCCAGAGTGACCCAGAAGCCAGTGCCAAGGGATACCCTGGCTGCCGCCGGCTCTCCTTCAAGGAGACGTCCACTCGCCAGACCGACCAGTACCAAGGTGAGAATAAGCAGGATATTGGCGGTAATACCCAGCCCAATACTACGTCCCCTCTTCAATTTGACCAGGCTTAGGGCAAGGCAGAGTAGCCATAATACGACAATGGCCATCGCCCCAGGCTGGCCAAGACTCTCGCTAAGGTTCAGGCTGGTGCCCGCTGCCAGACGGTTGGGCTTTAATGTCAGCCAGCCGAGTAGCAGTGAAGCCAGCCCTAGGATAGAGCCAGTGAGGGCTACGCGGTCAGGGTTAATAAGTCGCCGCATTATCCGTTACCTAAGGTCGGATGCTACTTCAAGAAGCCTTGAGTGGTGAGGTAATCCCTGGCCACGTCAGTCGCGTTCTGTCCCTCAACGGCAATCTGGCCGTTCAGGGTCTGGAGGGTTACCAGGTCAAGGCTCTCGAATACTGACCCCAGCATCGTGCCGATTTCAGGGTACTTATCATAGACCTCACTGCGGGCTATCGGCGCCGGTTGGTAAACCGGTTGAACTCCCTTTGGGTCAGAGAGAACAACCAGGTTGAAGGCGCTCAGTGCACCGTCTGTGCCGTAGGCCATGGCGGCATTGATACCGTCGGTGCCCTCCGCGGCCGCTCTTTCCGTCTGCGCCGTGTCACCGCTTGATACTACCAGTAACTGGGACTGTTCCAAAGTGAAGCCATAAGCCTCCTGGAATGCGGGCAACGCTGCCGGACTGGTGACGAACTCCTCGGAGCCAATCAGCTTGACATAGCCGCCTCCGTTGATATAGGCGGCAAAGTCATCCAGAGAAGTAAGGGCCTCTTCATCGGCCAGGGTCTTCGGTATGGCAATTGCCCAGGTGTTGTTGGCTGGCGCCGGAGTGAGCCACACGATATTGTTTGCCTCTTTATCTAGTTCCCTGACCCTCTCGTACCCCTGTTCGGCGCTCTTCCAGATGGGGGAGTCGGCTTCGTCAAAAAAGAAAGCACCGTTGCCGGTATATTCCGGATAAATATCAAGCTCACCGCTGATAATCGCTTTGCGCACCACCGAAGTCGGGCCGAACTGAGATTTGTCAATAGCTTCGAAACCATTGTCCCTTAGCATAAGAATAATCATCTGCGATAGCAGGGCTCCCTCGGTATCAATCTTTGAACCGACGGTGACCGGGCCTTTAGTGGTCGTCGTACCACCGCCGGCGCAACCAGAGACTACGATAGTCAGTGCCACCAGCACAACTACCAGTATGCCTGCCAATTTTTTCATAACTCCCTCCCTGTTTAAGTTTGGCCTCCATTACGATGACATTATATATTTTCCTTTGTAATCAAAAGAGTGGTCGGCGATACCGTACATACTCGGGTGCAAAATATTGCCACTCATATTATCCTAACGTAGCGCGTGTTAAGTAGTCATAAAATAGTCATCAAAAAAGTTACCGAATTATGACATTTGGGGATGAAAGTAGAGCCGGGGCAATATTTTTGAGTATGATATATTAATCTTGGATATTATATTGCTTGGAGGAGGTATAACATGATGAAAACCAGAAAATGGAAAGTACTCTTCGTGACAATAGCGGTATTCATGCTGGTATTTACCCTGAGTAGTTGTATGATCGGTAAAGAGAAAGTGGCGGTGATTCGCTTAAATGGGGTTATTGCTGAATCAGGCCAGCAGGGCTTGCTGGTAACCGGTGGTATTAGCCCCAGGCTAGTTGGGGAATATTTAAAAATGGCTGAACGAGACAGCGGGGTCAAGGCTGTTGTACTGCGCATAAACAGCCCCGGGGGTTCAGCAGCCGCTTCTCAGGAGATAGCTTCGCTGATACGCCGTTTTAAGGAGGACACGGGGAAGCCAGTGGTGGTATCTATGGGTGACATAGCCGCCTCAGGTGGTTATTATATTTCAGCCTATGCAGACAGCATTGTAGCTAACCCGAGTACTCTTACCGGCAGCATCGGCGTAATAAGCCAGTTCATCTACATAGAGGGGTTATTGGACAAGCTGGGATTAGAGTTGGAGACGATTAAATCAGGCGAGCACAAGGATATGGGTATCTGGC
Source organism: Dehalococcoidia bacterium (assembly GCA_011191985.1). Classification (GTDB taxonomy): domain Bacteria; phylum Chloroflexota; class Dehalococcoidia; order Dehalococcoidales; family W111; genus W111. Next base: position 71,709 of record DUEU01000071.1, on the reverse strand, counting down.
CACTCACTCAGGAGCAGCGACAGATAATGCAGGATATAAGCGATGACTTATACCGGCAATTTGTAAATACCGTAGCTGAGGGTAGAGATTTACCGGTCGAGCGGGTAACAGAACTGGCTACCGGTCAACTGTATACCGGGACTCAGGCGCTAGCTCTGGGACTGGTAGATGACCTGGGCGGCCTGGATACAGCGGTAAACATTGCTGCCAGCCTAGCGGGCATCACTTTGCCTCAAGTCGAGGAGTACAGTGCGCAGGCTTCCTTTCTTGAAAAGCTACTGGGTGGATTGTCAGCACCGTTAGAATTGCCGTTTTCCGGTGACGAGCTGCTGTTCTTGAGAATTCTGGAGGGCTGGTATGGTATGCCCCGGTATTAAGCCGCTATAAAGTTCTTAATAGGAATTAGGCAGCACGCTGGATGGGCAGCATGGCATAATAATAGCCGGCCTACCTCGAACCCAGCAGTTAGTCAACATTTATTCCCGTAAGTTCCACCATTTCTCGCGCTACTTTGGCCAATTTTTGTACCTCTTGGAATATTATTTATTGCTCTGGCTCTTCAACAGTGCAGCAACCGCATTCGCACTCCCCCTGCCCTGTAGCGCAGGGCTCGCAGCAGTACACCACCCCCTCCTTTTCATAGGCTTCACCAGGGAAAATGGTACAGCCACAGACAGGGCAAAGCTGTTCTACCATCCTTTATCACCTCCCTCCCGGAAACAATTTAGTTCCGGGACATGCTCCCTTATAATAGCCAACCAGCAATAACGGAATCATAAAATGGAGGGAAAGAAAGTTACCGAACTATAACATTCAAGATGCGATATACTTATAAAATAAGATTGGTATCTGGCTGCTCATTTGACATAGCTGCTCACCTTACCAATAATAATACTCAGCTACCGGGATAAGCTAAAATCTAAGCTTGATGAAGAAGAAACGGGCCGGGATAGTCAGGGCTACCAGCCTGACAGTCTCAGCACTATAAAATAACTGTTAGGAGGGAGCTATGGAACTGACGGAATATGAAGTACCGGTGAAAAAGCTACGCTGGGAATGTGACCCCAAAATGTTCGAATTTGAGTGTACCAAGGACCTGGCCCCCCTTCGCGAGTTCATCGGGCAGGAACGGGCGACACGGGCGGTAGAGTTCGGACTGAACATGGCCAACGCGGGCTATAACATCTATGTTGCCGGCCTTACCGGAACGGGAAAGACATCCATGGTGAAGGCCTACATTGAAAGGGTGATCAAGGAAAAAGAAGACCATGGAGAAACCTCCACCCCGGAGGACTGGTGTTACCTCTACAATTTTAAAGAACCGGATAATCCGCAAATATCAAACCTGCCGCCGGGAAAGGGCAAAGTTTTCCGGGATGAGATTACCGACTTACTCAACAAGATTCGCCAGGGACTGGGGCAGGCCTTCTCCAGCGAGGAGTATAAAAACCAGAGACAGAAGACGGTTGAAGAAGCACAGGCTGAGCAGCAGAAGTTGTTTGAGGAGATATCCAGCGAGGCCCGCCAGCAGGGTTTCGTTCTTCAGATGACTCCGTCCGGCCCGGCTCTAATCCCCATTAAAGACGACCATCCCATGCAGGAGCAGGAATACCTCGCCCTGGAGGAGGCCGCCAGGAAAGAACTTGATGCAAAACAGACCGAGCTGCGCAAGAAGCTACAGGCCGGCCTGGAAACTGCCAGTAACGTGCAAACGAAGACCATGGAGCGACTACAGAAAGCAGACAAAGATATTGGCGAATACACTGTCTCTGGCCTGTTCGGCTCATTGTTTGAGCAATACTCTAAGTGGCCAAAGATAACCAAGTATCTTACCGACCTGAAAACTTATGTACTCGATAACCTCGAAATCTTCAAGGGTACCGAAGAGCCGGTACATCCTATATTAGGGGTCCCGGTCAGCCAGGTTATGGGGGGGAGAAATCCATTTATCCCCTTCCAAGTCAACGTCTTCGTGGATAACAGCGAAGCCAAGGGGGCTCCGGTGATTGTCGAGAGCAACCCCAATTTCGGCAATGTCTTCGGCAGGATTGAGCGGCGGTTCCTCTTCGGTGGCTACCTCAGCGACCACACCATGCTGAAGGCCGGGGCTCTCAGCAAAGCCAACGGCGGCTATCTGTTACTCAGTGCTAATGATGTGCTGATTAATCCTGGCGTCTGGCTGGCACTGAAGCGGGCGATCAAAAATAAAGAGATGAAAATTGAAGACCCCTTTGAGCAGTTCGGGCTCATTGCCCCTCAGGGATTGAGGCCGGAACCCATGCCCATAAAGGTCAAAGTTGTCCTTACCGGTGATGCCGTGCTCTACCAGCTATTATCTATGTATGACGAGGACTTCTGGGAGATCTTCAAGGTCAAAGCTGACTTCAATTTTGAGATTGAGAGCACCAAGGAGAACATGCTGGCCTATGCCGCCTTCCTCTCTGGATGCTGTGAGGAATGTGAAGCCCGGCACTTTGATCCGAGCGGCGTCGCCAAGGTCATTGAATACTCCGCCAGAATAGTCGCTGATCAGGAGCGACTGTCATCGAGGTTTGCCCAGATCAAGGACTGGATTGAGGAAGCCAACTACTGGGCTTCACGGGACAATGCCAAGTATATCTCCGCCAGTCACGTGCAAAAGGCCATCGAGGAGAGACTATTCCGGCACAACCTGCTTGACGAACGAATCCGGGACATGATAAACCGGGGTACCATCATGATTGATGCTGAGGGTGCCGTGGTCGGCCAGGTCAACGGCTTAAGTGTCTACACCCTCGGTGACATCGCCTTCGGCAAGCCGTCAAGGATCACCGCCAAGACCTTTCTGGGGCGTGGTGGCGTCATCAATATCGAGCGGGAGTCACAGCTCAGCGGCCCGATTCACAATAAAGGGGTCATGATTCTGAGCGGTTACCTGGGCTGGAAATATGCCCAGGATAAACCCCTGTCTCTTTCGGCCAGCCTGTGTTTCGAGCAGTCCTACGAGGGCGTGGAAGGAGACAGCGCCTCCTCCACCGAGCTTTATGCCATTCTGTCCAGCCTGTCGGAAACGCCGATAAAGCAGAATATAGCCGTCACCGGCTCGGTGAACCAGAAAGGCGAGGTTCAGCCGATAGGCGGTGTCAACCAGAAGATAGAGGGTTTCTTCAAGGTCTGCCAGGCCAAAGGACTCACCGGTGACCAGGGGGTATTAATACCCAATCAGAACCTTAGAAACCTCATGCTGCGCGAGGAAGTGGTTGAAGCCGTCCGTAAAGGCCAATTCCACATCTACTCAGCCAGGAACATAGATGAGGGCGTCGAGATACTGACCGACGTTCCCGCCGGCGAGAGGCAGAAAGACGGCACCTATCCTGAAGACACGATCAATTACCTGGTTGACAAGAAGCTCAAGGAGATGGCAGAGCGGCTCAAGGGCTTTTACGCTGAGGAGAAGAAAGAGGGTAAGTGAGACAGGCATTGCTAATAGGTTTGGCATCCAAATCGAGAGATTCTATCTCTGGAGGTTACGGGTAAATGGCGGTAATAGTGTACACAACCCCAACGTGACCCTATTGTCATATAGTGAAGGAGTTTCTTTCACAGAGAGGCATAGACTTTGAGGAGCGTGATGTTTCGCGAGACAGGGCTTTCGCCCAGGAGCTGGTGAAAAGCAGTGGGCAGATGGGGGTGCCGGTGACAATTATCAACGGACAGGTAGTGGTTGGCTTTGACCGAGCAAAGCTTGAAGAGGTACTGACTAAAACACAAGGGGTACCACGTCCTTCTTTTGGCGCGTCGATTGCCGATGCTGGCAAGATCACGGTCAAGCAGGGTTCAGGAGTAACGCTCGGCGCCTATGTGGGCCGGGTCAGGCCGGGGTCGGTCTCCGAAAGAATAGGCCTGGCACCCGGTGACATCATTACCGAATTAAACCTGCAGCGCATCGCTAATGCTGGCGATCTGGAGCGTACCCTGGCTAACCTGAACAGAGGCAGTCGCTTCTCGCTGGTCTTTCTTCGGGGTAACCAGACAATGACCACCGAGGGGTCACTATAGGCATACCAGGGAGAAACTGCCAATCACGGTACCAAGCAGCCGGCTACAAGGCCCCTGTCGGCGATCTGCTGGAGCCTTACTTTGCCGGCTTCAGACAAGCCAAGACTATTCAGCTCTTTTTCAAGAGTCTCCGGTATGCCATAGCCGCCAACATAGCCGTTTAGCCGGGCTACAGCGGTAGAGTTTATGAAGTCACCGATATCCGGGTAAATGGCGCTTAACTCCCGAAAAAGTTCCGGCTCCTGGCGCAGATAGTACTTTTGATGGTAGTCTTCAGCCAGGTAAAACTCTGAAAATGGGATTATTTCGGTTATAATATGCCGGCCCAGTCTGGACTCCTCACGCTCCTTACTGGCAATGGCTATCTGTCTCTGCTCCTCGTTGTGATAGAACACAATTGACATATATTGACGGGACCATGGCAGCGTTGTAGGATCATGGCTGTCCCAGAAGACCTCCAGTAACTCCTCATAGGTTACCTTAGTCGGGTCGTAATCAATTTGAATAGTCTCGGAATGGCCGTCCAGGTTGTGGTATGTGGGGTTATTAGAGTTTCCTCCAGCGTACCCGACACGGGTACGGACTACTCCGTCTATACTCCCGAACCGGGAGTCGGGCCCCCAGAATCAGCCCAAGGCGAAGGTGGCCGTTTCCGTGTTCACCGGTGCCGACGTATCTATGGCCGGTATACCTCCATCGGGAACAAGCCCACCATCTTCTATCCCCATTGTCTCATCCTCCTCATTACAACCAACCAGGCCTGAGCTCAAGAAAGAGCCAAGAATAAACACGCCGAGTACCGCTACTATAGTTACTTTGCTCAGCTTACCCATTCCGGTCTCACTCCTCTTCATCAGCTACGAAACCGCCTGCCACCGAATTGATAGGATAGCTACGTCCTGACCCCTATTGCGGCACCGATAACAAGTCCCAGCAGGGCACCAAAAATCGCCCCTAACCAGGGGCTGGCAGTAATGCCTCAGGTACTTCCGGCACATTTGCCGACATACCCGATTACTCCACCGATGAGAGCTCCTGCTATCAGTCCGATTACGTAATTCATTTCACTTGATTTAGTTAGATTATAGATGGGGGGTAGTCATGTGTATGTGACTTAAGTCTCAATGCCAGCGGACATAGGTGGTTTTTCCAGTTAAACGGTTGAGTTCAAAAACCACCGGCTATTTGTATGATATACTATCATGGGAAGTTATAATCAGGACCGGCTTGTTTTTTTATAACGATGGCAGTAAATAATTCTTTCCTGAAGTCTGTAGCCTATTTTCCCGGATTAAGTACTGAAGAACTTGATTCGGTCAAGAAGCTCATCTTTGAGAAAAAGGTTGAGCGTGGTGACATTATAGTATTTGAAGGTGACCCCCCTGAGGCCCTATATTTCGTCAGCTCCGGCGTGGTGAAGATGTTCCGGACATCAGCCGAGGGTAAAGAGCAGGTGCTGAATATTGTCCGCCCTGGAGAATCATTTAACGATGTGCCCGCCTTTGATGGCGGTCTAAACCTGGCCAGTGCCCAGGCCATGGGGCCGGTTACTCTATATGGCATACCAAAGCACTCCCTGGATTTATTCCTCCAGGAGCACCCTCAGGTAGCCGTCAGCGTTGCCAACGTATTGGCAGCTCAGGTGCGTCATCTGGTGTCGCTTGTCGAGGACCTTTCTTTCCGGCCCGTCGTTGGCAGGGTTGCCAAGGTCCTCTTGGAATATGCAGGGGACGGGACAAGCCCTGGCCAGCAACTCACCCAGCAGGATATGGCTGCCATGGCGGGTACTGCCCGTGAGGTGGTCAGCCGGTCGCTCAAAGTGCTTCAATCGGAGGGAGTGATCGAAATAGACCGCCACCGCATAGTTATTACCGATAAAGAAGCCCTTAGGGGTATAGCGGGAGCATCTAATTGAGACAAAGGTCACAGACACGAGTCGGTATTAATTTTAACATTATCAAGGGAGTTGCGGCTAATGGTTGTAATGCCTGTGGTCGATAGAGAAAAGTGTAATGGATGCGGACTATGTATCAGTGTTTGCTACTGTGAGGCGCTGATATTAGTTGACAATGTTATCACTGTTCTGGAAACAGAGGAGTGTGGGTGGTGCACAGAGTGCGAAGCTGTTTGCCCTACCGGAGCCATCGCCTGTCCATTTGAGATAGTCATTGAACATAGTTGAGTTTAAATCTCGCTAAGCCTTTATTGTCTAGTTTCAGCCATCCCTCCTGGAGCAGTCCTCCATCTTCATCTTAAGTCTTGCCTTCAATATGACGACAGTCAGAATGAGACTTAAGTCACATACAGCCACGACCCCCTAGACTATTATACTCATATAATCGTGACTGGGATGTTGCCTGATAGGAGGTGTATCAATATGGGGAAATGGCAGGAAAATCGCTGTCCGAGATGCGGTGGCCGGTTATTCGTTGACAATGATATGGATGGCTGGTACGAACAATGCATAAACTGCTCCTACAGAAATGAATTGAAGGACTCCGTGGAATTGACCAAGGCGACGGTTACCAGGGATGTCCGTTATAAGACGAAAACTTCTCGGCGGATGAATTAATCTGTAGATTTACCTGATTATACTAGGTCAAATACAGACCGAGTCAGGGGAGCGAAGTAAAATTTCGCTCCTCTGCTATTTTGCCATCCAGCAAAGTCTTGATTTCTTTTCTCCTCAGACGGCCTTCTTATTCCCTTCATGAATAAGTTTGAAGCAAATGCCTGGCTAAGATTATAATGTAACGGAGAGTCGAAAAAGGGGATATTACTGAATATTTTGGGGGTCTATACATGGACAAGCTGGAAGTACTGAAAAGGTCGGATGTTTTCCATTATCTGGATGAGGCTGACCTGAAAACCGTGGAAAAGATGGCTACTGAAGAGGTGTTTGAACCGGGGGAAATCATATTCCGCCAGGATAAGCACGCCGAAAAGATTTACATAATTGAGGATGGTCTGGTATCCATTCTCCTAGAGATGGGGCCGACTGATAAGCGGCAAATTCAGTACGCGTCCAATTTTGAGTGTTTCGGCTGGGCAGCGACAATACCACCATTCCGCCGCCTGTGTATGGCGAAAGCCGTGGAGAGGACAAAGGTGCTCGCTTTTGACGGCATGGAGCTGCGTAACCTGATAAATACCAATTGCAAGCTTTGTGCCGAGATTGCTGGTGGGGTCGCCTACGTCATCTCGCAGAGATTGAAGGCAGCTTTCGATCAGCTTATGGGCTGCACCTATCAGGATTAACTTGGCCGATACAGTAAAACCGCTATCGGGTTAATCATTCTTGGATTTATGTACTACCGGGGCTAATGATTTGCGCTCAATTTGTAAGCAGGCGCAAGGGATTTATATTAAAAGGAGAGCGTGCTTTGGACGACTTAAAAACGATTAATTCTATGATGGCTGAGAAGAGGGTATTTAAACCCCATGAAGATATCAGCGAGGGCGCTTATATCAAGAGTCTGGACGAGTATAAGAAGATTTACGCCAGTTCCGTGGATGACCCCGAGGGTTTCTGGGGCAAGCTGGCCGAGCAACTTGACTGGTACCAGAAGTGGGATAAGGTGCTGGTTGAAGACTTCAAAGAAGCTAAGCATGAATGGTTTATCGGTGGCAAGCTCAATGTCAGCTCAAACTGCCTGGACAGGCACCTCAAGACCTGGCGAAAAAACAAAGCGGCCCTTATCTGGGAAGGCGATATTGGTGACGGTAAGACCGTAACCTACCAGGAGCTTTATAACCAGGTGTGCAAGTTTGCCAACGTGTTGAAGAAGCTGGACATTAAGAAAGGCGACCGCGTCGCTATCTACCTGCCCATGATCCTTGAGCTGCCCATTGCCATGCTGGCCTGTGCCCGAATTGGGGCTGTTCACAGCGTGGTTTTTGGTGGCTTCAGCGCTGAGGCATTGCGGGACCGGATAATTGACTGCGGGGCCAAGATGCTTATCTGCGCCGATGGCTATTACCGCAGTGGTCGCGTAATCCGGAGCAAGGATAACGCCGATAAAGCCCTTGAGGAATGTCCCGACGTTGATACGATGATCGTGGTCCGGAGAGCAGCTATCGGGGTGAATATCAAGGATGGCCGTGACCGCTGGTGGCATGAAGAAATGAAAGCCGAGGATATAAGGCCATATTGCGAACCGGAAGTGATGGACGCCGAGGACCCTCTCTTCATTCTCTATACCAGTGGCAGTACCGGTAAGCCCAAGGGGGTATTGCATACCCAGGCCGGCTATTTGCTTTACACCTATCAGACCTTTAAGTGGATATTTGACGTTAAAGAAGAGGACACTTATTGGTGCACGGCCGATATTGGCTGGATTACCGGGCACAGCTATATCGTCTACGGACCACTGGCCTTTGGTGCTACCAGTCTCATGTTCGAGGGAGTGCCGACTTACCCTCACCCCGACCGTTTCTGGGATATCATTGAGAAATACCGGGTAAACATATTCTATACCGCCCCCACCGCCCTCAGGGCCCTGATGAAGGAAGGTGACGAATGGCCCGAAAGGCATAACCTAGACTCGCTGCGCGTTCTGGGCTCAGTTGGTGAGCCGATTAATCCCGAAGCGTGGATGTGGTACCACGACGTAATTGGCAAAGGAGAACGGCCCATCGTGGATACCTGGTGGCAGACCGAGACCGGTGGCATTCTGATTACGCCCCTGCCGGGAGCAACGCCGCTCAAACCGGGCTCAGCAACGCTGCCGTTCCCCGGCATTGAACCGGCGGTATTCCGGGAAGATGGCTCCGTGGCCGATGTCAATGAGGGCGGTTATCTGGTGATTAAAAGGCCATGGCCGGGACTGATGCGACGGGTCTACGGCGAGCCGGAGAGGTTTAAAAACACCTACTTTACCAGGTTCACCGGCGTGTACAATACAGGAGATGGTGCCCGGATAGATGAAGATGGCTACTACTGGCTGATGGGGCGAATAGACGATGTAATTAATGTTTCCGGGCACCGTCTCGGCACGGCTGAGGTGGAGAGCGCCTTGGTAGCCCACCAGAGTGTTGCCGAGGCAGCGGTCGTCGGCATACCTCACGATCTCAAGGGGCAGGGCATATACGCCTTTGTTACCCTTAAGGTTGGCGTTAAAAAGTCCGACGAATTGAAGAAGGAACTGGTGGCCCATGTCCGCCAGGAAATAGGCCCTATCGCTACGCCGGACAAGATACAGTTCGCCGATGCCCTGCCCAAGACTAGGAGCGGTAAGATTATGCGGCGGATATTGGCTAAAATTGGCGCTGGCGATGTTGAGAATTTGGGGGATACCAGCACCCTGGCCGATGCGTCCGTGGTTGAAATCCTGGTAAAGGAGAGAGAATAATAGTCTTCAGCACTACAATTATCATTTGCCCGCTGTGTTGATTACCCTGAAGAACGACACCTCCTTGACCAGGAGGTCATTCTCCCGTTTCTCAGCAGCCGGGTTCACCGGGATGGCCGCAACAGCCCTGTCTTTTCCAGATTTTTATCAGGTTGTTGCGCAAGACGAGATATAGCTTGCGGTGCAGGGGCATCGGCACCGACATGTTGGTAAAGAAAGCTCTCATCCTTGGCATCTCACCTTACCTGCCTTAATCTGGGCAACTCCTTTTGATACCATTGCCATGAAGGTCTTTTAAATAAAGTGAATAGATGCTTACCTTCTGATGCTGATGTTTATCCGGTTTGGTTCCCTCACTCCCTTCAGCGACGAGACCATAGCGGTAATGACGTTCCGAGTAATATCACTGACGAAAGGATTAGTGGGAACCACTTTGTTATTCAGGTCAATGGTGATTTTATCCTCAACGATATTGATGTCAACGCTGTTTATCTCTCCGGTCCCCTTTAGCGTGGCCAGTATACTGCCGACAACGTGGTCAATAAATCTCTGAACAAAGTCGTCCAGTTCGATAGCGGCATCATTGACGGTAAGACTTACTTGACTTGTCCCCATTTCACTACCTCCCGCTCAGCCAGCGGAGGGATTCGAACCCACGGCCCGCGCTTTACGAAAGCGCTGCTCTTCCACTGAGCTACGCTGGCAAATCTCCGGTGCCTTGCTCTGCCACCAAACCCAACTTCTCCATGATAGCACCCTGCTCCCGACTTTGACAAGGTACGCCGGTTACTGCTGGACTGCCGGCGGGAATTCCCCTAGTCTCCGCCTTGATATCTCTGATATAGCAACGGTGATTTCGCATTACTTCAGTTTTACCAAGCAACGTGGGTATTGATTGAGGATAAGGCTTGTATCCTTGCTGTATAGTACTGCTTATCACTGACAGGGACGTTGCAGAGGATGTATTGACTGTGCGATACTATGCCCAGCAGTATCTCAAGAGGGTTAATTAGACCTCGGATAGGGCGTTATAATTTAAGTACTTAAAAGAGTAAACGAATTTAAAATGCAAAAGACACTACACTCGATAATGTCAACATACGCCCGTTCTTACTGCCATCACAATGGTATCTTGTTTCAATAAATCTCTTCGCTAGAGAAAGATTTCGCAGTTTAGCTTACCGGGATAGAGATCGCTTTGTGACAAACACGAACGTTAGAAACGGCAAGGTCTTTTACGGGTGGTGGGTTGTTACTGCCTGTTTTTTCATTTCACTGTACACGGGGGGCGTTGTTGTCTTCAGCTTCACGGCCCTTTTTGAGCCGATAGCGAACCAATTCGGCTGGAGTTATACCCAGATTTCACTGGCGGCTACGCTGCAGAGCTTTATGCAAGGACTTATTGCGCCACTGATGGGACTGCTTGTTGACCGCTGGGGGCCAAGAAAACTGGTATTTGGCGGAGTTGTTATCAGTTCTCTAGGCTTCATACTCCTGAGCAGCATTACTTCCCTGGCCATGTTTTATGTGGCTTTCATTTTGATATATATCGGTTATAGCACCACTAGTGGCCTGGTAATGATGACCGCAGTGGCTAACTGGTTTCGACGTAACATTGCTATGGCCTCCGGCATTGCTGCTACTGGCTTCGCCATGGGTGGCCTGCTGGTCCCATTGGTCGCCATAATCCTCGACACGTTCGGGTGGCGAACGGCAATGGTTAGCATCGGCTCAGGTATGCTGCTCATACCCCTGCCATTATCACTTCTATTCCGACGTAGGCCAGAGGAACACATTAACCTAACCGACGGCGACGCTGGCAGTACTACTGTAGTTATGAGTGAAGATGCGATCTCAGCCAAGAGCCACGAAGTGTATATCCCCGTTAAACAGGCGTTAAAGGGCCGTGCCTTCTGGCATATTGCCATGGCATTAATGTTTCAGTGCATTGCCCTAAATGCCGTGACAGTTCATATCATGCCCTATCTTGGTAATATTGGTATCGCCAGGTCGGCCTCCAGTCTGGCAGTCAGTGCTATTACCGTGACCAACGTCGGTGGCCGCCTGATTTTTGGCTGGCTCGGGGACAGAATCGAGAAAAGGCGAATAACCGCGGCCAGTTTTGCCCTATCGACTATTAGCCTGCTCTGCTTTGGCTACGTAGCCAATGGAGGGGTATGGCTGCTGGTACTATTCCTGGTTTTTTTTGGCTTCGGTTTCGGTGGCCAATTCACCATGATAGCACCTGTGATCGTTGAATACTTCGGGAGGAGCCGGTTCGGCACCATTTTTGGCTTTATATTTGCCGTAATGCGGGTGGGGGGTACCATAGGACCACTCCTGGCCGGCTGGGTATTCGATAGATGGAGCAGTTATCAAGGGATATGGTTTGCCCTCACCGGCCTGTGCATTGCCTCCGTGGTCATCATGGTAACCACTCCGGCAACAGGCAATACGACAGAAATAGCTGATAAGCCGGAGGCATAGCCAGCAGCTTCCCTCATCCAGCGCCGTTAGCCGAGAGTGAATACATTCATGCATAAAGCCCATTATGTATTACAGTTCTCATACATAAGCTATATTTCACAAGCCGCCGAAAAGTCCTATAGCAATGTTATTACAAATAACCTATTGCGATTCTCGGCAACAAGGAGCAAAATTTGATAGGTTAGTACTTGCGCTTGGTAAAAATAAATAACGCCCTGACTTGCAGCCAGTCACTGACCAGTCAGGGCATTTAGCGAACACGGGGGATTTCCCATGCTCAAATCATATTTTAACACAGGTAGTGGACTTGTCAACATAGGAGGCTCTAAAAGACCAGTAATTTTTAGAGCGAGATTCTTGATACCCGTATTTGTCACCATTATATTTTCGTTAATAAGTTGTTTTGTCGCGTTTACCGATTCCACCTTTGCATATTCCCTGCCACAGTACTCAAATATAGTAGATGATGATATCACAACCGGTAATACTCAAAGCGCCAGCTATATTTACCGACCTGTGGTTGAAGGTCAGACTCTTGAGTTCACCATAACGGCTACTGACCCCGATGGTGACCCGCTAACCTTCTCGGCGTATAACCTGCCCGACGGGGCCAGTTTTAACGCCGTGACCGGTACCTTCTCCTGGACACCACGTTACGACCAGGCCGGCGTCTATGTGGTACGTTTCGAGGTGTCCGACGGAGAACTTAGCGACTTTGAGGATGTCACCATCACCGTCATCCAGCTCTACGAGGACTGGGATGTCAACGGTGATGAAGCGGCCAATGTCCTTGACATGATACTGGTCGGCCAGCACTGGGACGAGACAGGCTTGACCGGCTGGATACGAGAGGATGTCAATGAGGACGGAGCGATAAGCGTCCTCGACATGATAGTCATCGGTCAGAACTGGACCGGATAGGAGGCATGCAATGGTACTCAACAACAAACGAAGTGCAACAAGGTCCCTTATAGCCCTGCTGGCCCTTTCCCTAGTGTTAGCTTTCCCCGGGTTGGCAATGGCCCAGACCGTAACTAACGTCAGTGTGGACACCCCGGGGCAGGTTGAGCCGGGGGAGCAGTTCGTAGTAAACGTGGTGGTGGAGCCGGGTGAAGAGATTGCCGGGGTACAGTTTGACCTGGCCTTTGACCCGTCTCTGGTTACTGTCGATAGTATCGCCGAGAGCGCCTTGCTGTCGCAAGGCGGCGCCACCACCTATTTCAGCTCGGGGAGTATCGACAATGTATCGGGAAATATTGACGGAGTCGCTGGCGCGATAATAACGCCGGGGCAGACAGTATCGGCCGGGGGCACGTTTGCCATAATCACGGTGACGGCCGGGGCGGAAGAGGGTACCTGCCCCTTCACACTGTTCGGAGTAATCGCCGGTGATATCAACGGTCAGCCGGTCGAAATAAGCATTGCTAATGGGCAGGTAACCATAGCTACAGACGCGCCACCTTCCGGGGGAGGTGGCGGAGGCGGTGGCGGCGGTCCCGATACCTCCCCGCCTAGATTTTCCGACATCGCTGTTTCTGACATAAGCAAGACCAGCGCTACCATCTCATGGGCAACACATGAGAAGGGCGATAGCCAGGTGGAATACTGGGCCAGCCCGCATCAGTTTTCGCCGCTGGACGAAACTCTGGTCAGAAGCCATATCGTCCAGCTGACTGATCTTATGCCGGCGACTACCTATCATTACCGGGTAATTTCCCGCGATGCTGCCGGGAATCTGGCTGTCTCCGATGAATACCAGTTTGTCACATTAGGAAGACCGGCTGAAATGGGCGTGAATTCGCTGAATATAATACCGGCAGAAGTCCGTGTTGGCGAAGAAGTGGCAATTAGCGTTTCCGTTATCAATAATGGCGATGCTGCCGCAATTTATCAGTTAGTATTGAAGATTGATGAATCAGTAGCTGAAACAAGAGAGATTAGCCTCGACGGAGGCACAGCGAAAGAGGTGACGTTCCACATGACCATGACGACGACCGGTGTTAGAAGCATAGATGTAAATGGCCTTACTGGCGAGATTATAGTTGAAGCTAAATCAGGGGCTACTGCCAATCTCGTAAATATAGACCCCCGTTACAACACTGACACGGCCCGGCTTGCCTTTGTTAACATAAACTATGAGGTTAATAATCCGGCCGAGCAACCGGTACATGGTGATGTTATCCTTAACGTCAAGCTGGATAGCCAGCTGGTAGATACTATTGTACTAATTTCAGATAGTGGGCTTGAACCAGGCGTAACCAGTGGTAACCTAGACTATTACCCGAGTGAAGGTTGGCAGATTGGCACCTATACTTTCTACCTCGAATTATATGAAGACGGCAATTTTGCATACGGTACTGTCGGGCACAATCTAGACGTTACCGCCGAACAGGCAACATCCAGTGTGAATTGGTCAGTCCTGGCCATCATAATTGGTATAACTTTACTAGTTAGCACGATAGCCGTCTTTTTCGTCGTCCGATTCAGAAGGCGGATGCTCTGAGCGATTTCTGGCATTACTCAACAACGTAGTGTACAACCTCCGCTAAGAAAAACAAGGTGCCGGTAGACTTGGTGTTTTAACACCATACGGTGACTGTACACTCACGCTGTTGCTTCTTCGTGATGAGTCATGGGTAAAAACCGGTAGGCCAGCCAGATTACGAGCAAGGCATCGGCGACCAACGCTGCTGATATAGCAATCTCCATCCAGTGGGGGAAATAAGTAAAGCCCGGTCGCATAGCCAGAGCCAGCATACTCACATTGAAGCGATTAAACACCAGACCCAGGACAACCAGCACCGAGCTCCAGAACGTCCCACTCCTGCTTTGCCTGACGCTGGTCATGGAAAAGAGTACTATGGGCAAAATGACCCCGATGATTATTTCACCCCACCACAGCAGGTTTTGCGGATATGCTGTAAAGATTAGGCCTATTTCTCCTGTGGCCGTTAGGTCCATTATTTTCAGCAGCAGGTAGATGCCGAGAATGTAGGGGATTGCCTTGCCCAGACCGCTAAGGATATCCATAGGTAGCTTATGACCAAATGCCCGGCTGCTAAGCGTAGTCTCGAAGATTACCATCGCCGGCCCCACGGCTATCGCCGAATTCAGGAACAGTATTGGCAGTATCGGTGTATACCACAAGGGATGCAATGTTTCTGGCATCATCAGCAGCATTGAGCCCAGAGAAGACTGGTGCAGGGTAGAGAGAACGACGCCAGCGATTACCAGGGGGATCTGTATTGCCCGGATGACGCCCAAAGGGATGCGCCAGTTTAACCGCCTGACTACAGGGAGGTTGCTCTTGCTTAAGCCCTCAAAGACCGCCGGACTGAACTCTAGGGCCAGCACCACGGTGTATGTTATCACGCATATGGCCACTTCAAACAGGGGGGAATGGATGTTCCAGTAGATGATAGCGTGCCAGATGTACCAGGGTTGCCCCAGGTCTACCAGCAGGGCAAGAATCACCAAAGTGTAGCCCAGGAAAGCGGTCAGGACTGCTGGCCTGGCTACAGCATGATATTTTTCCCGGTTAAAGAGGTAGACCCAGCCCGCCAGGGTAAACCCGCCCGCTGCTAAAGCAACACCGCAGTACAGGTCGAAACTGATCCAGAACCCCCAGGGACGGCCATCACTCAGGTTGCTTACAGCACCAAGCCCATTGATGTAGCGAATAATCATCGGGATGAGACCAAGGATGACTAGCACAGTCAGGATAGATATACCCAAAGGAAAGGTGCTTTTCTGTTGTATCATTTCGTCACCCCTGCTTTTTCTTTGTCGCTATCCTCTGCCTGGCTGAGCTTCTGCCGGCGTTTGGTGAGCCAGTAGATGCCAGTCATAACCGCCGCCACGCCTAGGAGCACCGGCGGCACAGCACCCATAGCGCGCGCCGCATTGACGGTCACCGGCTCGGAGCTGTGTTGGGCAAACCCTATCTTCTCAAAGGGGACGGGGGACAGGTATAGCCAGGATGTACCCCCCACCTCGTTCTCCCCATAGACATGGTCTACATACTTCTCAGGCTCGGCGGCAATCCGTCCATGTGCCTCAGCAATGAGGTCATCACGCTCGCCGAATTTGAGAGCACCGGTAGGGCAGGTAGTGACACAGGCTGGCTTGAGTCCGGCGCCCTGCCGGTCCGCACAGAAGGTACACTTACGTATCCATGGTAGTGGCTTGTCCCATTCAAAGTTCGGTATGCCAAAGGGGCAGGCTACCTGGCAGTAGCGGCAGCCGATGCATTTATGGTCATCGTAGGTCACCGGCCCGTCCGGCCTCTTCTCTAAAGCACCGACAATACAGGCCTCCACGCAGGCCGGATGCTCACAGTGCATGCACTGGAGCTTATTAAAGACCCASTGGAATYTGCCRYTATCTTCTACCTCGGTAAAGTGTATCTTGGTAAAGGTGTAGGCRTYCAKTTTSGGTGGRTTYTCRTAWGTGCCWGTRTTGGTAGTCGCCWSTSCTGGCARTTCRTTCCACTGCTTGCAGGCCACCTGACAGGCCCGGCATCCTATGCATTTGGTTGCGTCACATAATACTCCTTTACCCATCTTATGCCCTCCTCACATTGCACAGGAATGTCTTGTATTCCGGAATGGTCGTGTTGGCATCACCAACATGCGGAGTAAGGATGTTGCCACTATCACCCTTCGCCATGCCGCTGTAACCGAAGTGCCAGATTACGCCTATGTGATGGATGGTCTGCCCATCCACTCGCAGCGGTCGGAAGCGCCTGGTGACTACCGCCACAGCGCTGATTTCCCCTCGCGCCGAACTCACCACGACATTATCGCCACCTTTAATACCCTTGTCGGCAGCCAGTTCCTCGTCCATCTCTACATACATATTGGGCATGAGTTCCACCAGCCAGGGGAGGTTCCGGGTCATGATACCGGTCTGCCAGTGCTCGGTGCAGCGATAAGTAGTGCCCACACAAGGATATTTATCCGGCGTGCCCCGCTCATTCATGTAAGTGCCGATAAAAGCACAAGGATTAGTCTTGGTTCCAGACATCAGGTTCTTATCTAACGGGCTTTCCCACGGCTCATAGGCTTCGGGCAGCGGTCCCTCGACACGGCCATAGCCCCAGAGTCGTGCTACGCCTTCCGGCTTCATGATAAAGGGTAGATATTTTGCTCCAGTTTCCGCTTTATTAATGGGTGGCCAGCCGCCATCGGGAACATCACCTTCCCACTTCTTTGTCGCACTGTCATAAAGGATAACAGGTCGCTCACCATCCCAGGGTATCCCATTAAGGTCAACGGATGCCCGGTTGTAAATAATGCGCCGGTTTAACGGCCAGCACCATGACCAGTTAGAATAAAGCCCGATCTGCCGGGGATGTGAATCCACCATGCCACGTCTGGCGCATTTGTTGCCTTCTTCTTCAGAGTACTGGTTGCAGTATAGCCAGTTACCGGACGTGGTAGTGCCGTCGTCCTTCAATGCCGCGAAGCTGGCGACCAGCTTACCGGTGGTCAGGTCATAGCCATTGACCTCTCTTGCCACGGCATCAGCAGTAATATGCTCCCCATAATTCCAGTCCAAGTCCATGATTGGCCTGGCTTGGGGGGTGCTTTCTGCCTGATAAAGCTCTTTCAGCTTCAGCATAACGAGGTTCATAATCTCCAGGTCGGCCATGGCTTCCCCTGGGGGTTCCACTGCCTTGTAGCGCCACTGTGCCCAGCGCCCACTGTTACTGATGCTCCCCTCCTTTTCATAGGAGCAGGCTGCCGGTAAAATAAATACCTCGGTATTGATGTCAGACGGATTTACGCCGGGTCTCTTCCAGAACTCAGAGGTCTCGTTCATCCATATGTCGGCGGCAACAAGCCAATCCAGCTTTGCCAGTGCTTCCCGCTCCCCGTTAGAATTAGGACCTCCCGCTGCTGGATTTTGCCCCCAGACCCAGAGTCCCTTGATTTTGCCCTGCCCCATGGCCTCAAACATCCCGATATGGGTGTAGTTTACCTTGGAGTCAACTCTGGGCAGGTAATTGAAGCAAAATTCATTGTCCTTGGTAGCAGCATCACCATACCAGGCCTTGAGCAAGCTGACTGTGTACTTCTTGGCGTTGCCCCACCAGTTAGAACTGGTATCACCAGCCAGGCCTTGAGGTGTGATGGTGACATCAGGGTGCTTATCACTTCGCTTCAGGTATGTTTCAAGATCAGTGTCGCTTTCAACCGGTACATTGAGATAACCGGGCAGGATATGAGACAGCAGGCACATATCAGTGGAGCCCTGCACATTGGATGTGCCCCGCAGGGCATTTATGCCACCACCGGCAACACCCATGTTGGCCAGCAGAAGCTGGAGTATGGCATAGCTTCTGATATTCTGGGTGCCATAAGTGTGCTGGGTGGTGCCCATGGCATAACAAATAGTACCTGCCTTACCCTTTTTACCTGTTGCCGTATAGGCCTTGATAACCTCCAGGTAAACATTCTTAGGGGTACCAGTAATATTACATACTGTATCCACGTCATAGCGTGAGTAATGCTTTTTCATCAACTGGAAGACACAATTGGGGTCTTTTAAAGTCAGGTCAGCGGCTGGCGCTTTTGTATCGGCATATTTCCAGGTGTTCTTTGAAGCAGCAGTATAATTACCACTACTTATTTCTCCGAATAGCCCGTTATTGAAAGTAAACTCAGGATTGATAATAAGAGCGGCATTGGTATACTGCTTCACATATTCCATATTGTAGTTACCGGGATTTTTCTCCATGTCATTAAGCACGTAGTTTATTATGCCACCGATAAAGGCGATATCGGTACCAGACCTTATTGGCGCATAGATATCTGCCTTGGAAGAGGTGCGAGTGAAGCGCGGATCAACGTTGATAAGCTTGGCCCCCTTCTCCATCGCCCTGGTAATCCATTTGAATGATATGGGATGGTTCTCGGCTGCATTGGAGCCAATAATCATCACACAGTCGGCATTTCTAAGGTCAATATAATGGTTGGTCATTGCTCCCCTACCGAACGACTCTGCCAGAGCCGCAACTGTAGAGGAATGTCAGATACGGGCACAGTGCTCTAAATACACAACGCCGAGGGCACGGTTCATCTTAGTCAGCAGATAACACTCTTCATTATCCAGCTCGCCACCGCCCAGGCTGGCAATGGCATCGGTCCGGTTCGCCGAATTGTTCCAGTTATTATCACGGGTATTCTTAACCCTTCTAGCGATTGTCTCTATCATCCAGTCCCACGACTTTTCTTCCCAGTCTTCGGCGTTTGGCGCCCGATACAGAGGTTTAGTAAGCCGGTACTGGTTGGGCTCACCATTAACTTGGTGAATCTGAGCCATAGCCTGCCCCTTGGGACATAACGCACCCTCATTGATGGGATGGTCGGGGTCCCCCTCAATCTTGATGATTCCATCCTCATATGCCGTTACAATTGCTCCGCAGCCAACAGAGCAGTAGCAGCAGACGGTGCTGGTCTCTTTGACCTTTCTCTTTAGAGGGAACTCTCTGGGGGCAGCAAATGCCGCTGTATAGGGAAGGAGACTAAAAGCTACAGCGGCACCGGTACCTATTCCTGACAGCTTTAAAAAATCTCTGCGGTTTAGTTCCACAAGTAGTCTCCTCCTTTCCACTGAGGCAGAAGGCTATCACCTAGAGACACCGAAAAACCGTGCATGCCACTCTCCACTTATTTTAATTAATTCTCGTACGGCTTTGTCAACACTAACTTTTCGCGGATTCTTCATTAACGACTATGGCAGCACGCTGCATGGCGTCTGCCGCCACCTTCACCTTCCTCCTTTGTGCCCGGGCAGCTTGCCTGGCCTTAATGGCAGAATAGACACCGCCGATATTCAGATACCAGACAAACAACACCGGAATAAGGATAATAGGTATCACCACTGCCAGAGCCACTATGACCTGCCACTGCATTATCAGTCCCTCCCTTCAGAATTTTTCTGTTCGCCTTGCTTCGTATATCTTCTACTTGGCTTTAACAGCTTCCCTAACTTCCTTTTCGTGGGCAGCTCTTCTTGCCCGTGCTTCCCTGATGGCGGCATAAATACCGCCGATATTCAGGTACCAGACAAACGCTGCCGGGAAAAGGATTATAGGGATGGCAATCACCAGCGCTACTATGAACTGCCATTCCATTGCTCACACCCCCTCCCAAGCTGATATTTGCCGGAGGTAAGAGGATTACGGAGCTAAGCCGCAGAGATTTCTTTAAATTTTCCTCCTTTCCTCCTACCTCCACTACTAATTTACCACCAACAGACTAAACTGGCTTCCGCCGTGATACCTATTTCCAACTGCCAACATCTACGTATTAATACCTACTTGTGCCAGTTCCATTTTAGATAATCACGACATTGAGGACTTGGTCAGTGAGGTGCACGATCTGACTAGAGGTAACGCCAGAGCCACCGTACATTTACAGGTTGCCATTTTGTCAGGGAATCCAACGACCTGATGTAATTCGAGTAGCCAAAGGAGGTCACGAACATGTGCCAGACCTGTAGACGCCACCATCCGGAACTGTATGTCGATAAACCGGCAACCAAACCGGGAAGAGTAAAGAAAGCACCTCCCAAGAAGAAGTAGCGAGCGTTCCTAGGGGAAGTCTATACGCACCCCGCCTGACTGTGCGCGGTTCGTTAATGTCCGTACCGCGTTATCCTACTCAGCGTTTCAGGCCTTTTACTTATGAATGTTAGATATCGCAATAATTAAACAATCGTGGGAGGGGCTAATTCCCCCGCCCACGATTGTCACAGCATAGCACAATATTACCTGCGGAACATTACCTACGGGATGCGAACCTCTATCCAGTCACCAAACTTGCCCTCGCCATTTTCAATAACCTGTACTGGCATTTTGTAACCTACTTGGTGTTTAATCCCATAAGTTTCCTGTCCACCCATCCACCCGGTTCCATAAAGAGTATCAATAGTATCCAGATTCTCCCAAGTGTCTTTGACCACAGTTGGATCAAGGCTTTGTGCCGCCTGAATGGCACTTAGCAGGGTCCATACACAATTTGCCCCGTACCCTAACATGAGACTTACGTCGTCTAATTCTGCCCTGGTCCTAGATTGGAACTCAGCTAAGACAGGCGGCGTCCCAGGTGCTCCCTCAACATCACATAGAGTGAAGGTATTTGTGGCTGTATCCTTACCGCTGATGGCTACCAGCTCTACAGCCGACATGGGACAGCCCATAGCATAAAGTTTGTTCCAGCCTGCTTCCCTTATCCCTTTAAGGATAGCGCCAGAGTGATGCGGCATTCCGCTTGCCGAAAACAGGGCATCCGGGTCTAGAGACGTAATCTTGGCTATAAAGGGGGCAAAGTCCACTATCTCGTCAGGATAGGTTAACACATCTCCAACTAAAGAAATACCAGCTTGTTGGAAGACATTCCTGACCTGAAGACCAAAATCGGGTGAAAAGGCTCCCACTGGTTCAATCTCAACAACGTTTTTTACATCAGGGTAAGCCTGCTTGAGATACTCAATGCCGGCTATAGCACCTCCCAAGTTGCAGGTACTAGAAAAGGTGTACGGTACATCCGGTCCTAATTCCCCGGGCGAACCTACGTTGTAGAATGTGCAACGTAGCACCTGGGCTGGTTCAGTTACCGTTCCGGCTCCCGCGGTCATAAACGCCAAACCGCCGGCAATGAACTTAATGCCTTTGTCATAGACAAGCCTGTTGGCAGCAGCCGCAGCTCCTTCAGCAGTAGATTTAACATCCTCAACGACAAGCTCAACCTTGTATTTCTGTCCGTTAATAGTAAGTCCGCCTCTTTCATTAAACATGTCCACTGCTATTTGTGCGGCCTGGACAGATTTAACGTCATTAGCTGAAGCCCAGCCTGACAGAGCCCAAAGACCGCCAATCTGCAAAGTCTTCTCTTCGGGTGTTGCCGGCTTACAAGCTGTCATGAGGGAAAGGCTTGCCACTATCAGAATTAGACAGATGCTACCAACTAAGGTTAATAACTTCTTTCTTGCCACCTGAACGCCTCCTTGTCCTTAAGAGAGGTATTTTGAACTACCAACGAGCAGTTTTATCATCACATTTCTCCTACCCCCTCAATATCTTAAATGTGAAACATAATTATAATCGAGTCTGGCAATAACTGTAAATACTGTTAATAATAAAAGGATAACATAGTTCTTAGATTTGTCAAGAGAATTATAAAAATTGACAAGATGTAGTAGGTATGCATATGATTCTTTAAACAGTTGTTTGGCCCGGTATTCGTGTATATCTATCGGATTATAATAAGTGGCCAGAAACGTCTCTTGGTTATATAATGCTTTGGAACAGAAGGAGGGGAAGATAAATGCCATCAGAGAATGTGGTTGAGACTGATGTTCTCATTGTCGGGGGCGGCATTGCTGGTTGTTTCGCTGCGATAAAGGCTAGAGAGCATGGGCTCGCTGTAACCATTGCCGATAAGACTTCTGCCGGTAACTCGGGCGGTACTCTCGTTGCCGGCTATGGCTACGTGGTCTTCAACCCTGAATGGGGTCATAACCTGGATGATTGCATGAATGCCATCAACACAAAGGGTGAATACATCAACAACCGTGAATGGACTGAGATTGTCTTGAAGGATTCGTGGGCGACCTATGAGGCTCTCGAGTCCTGGGGAACAGAATTCGTAGAAGGTGAAGACGGTACCAAATCTGTAAAAGCCTACCCTCCTTTCGGGGTTGTTCGCATGGGGCTAACAAGAGCCGGTCCACCTTCTAGGAAGCAGGCGGTGAAGAGCGGCGTTGAAATCATGGATGGAATCACGGTTGTTGAACTGCTGAAGCAGGATGGGAGAGTGGTTGGCGCCATTGGCTTCGCGCCGACCACCGGCGACCTGTATGTCTTCAAAGCGAAGGCCACTGTCATAAGTAGCGGAGTAAACACATTCAGGAGCCTGGGTAACATCAGCAACCTAACCGGTGATGGGGAGGCAATGGCCTACCGGGCCGGTGCTGAGATCACATCCAAAGAGTTTCCCGATACAAATGCCTTACCGGTTGATCCCAGTGGCAGTCTCTTTGGGGAAGCCTTTCCCCTCTGGCGTTACCATACTGACGCCGAAGGCAACAGGCTGGACCTGAGCGATGAATATGAATTAGCCCTTACTCAGGAGTTTGCCGTCCATGCTGGCAGGGGCCCGATTATTTGGGACCTTGACACCGCCACTTCTGAAGATATTGAGAAAATGCGCCAGCGGCAGGAGCATTCAGTTCCGCCGAAGAGCAAGTGGGCAGCCTTCGACCCGGGCAAGCGGGGGAAATTTCGAATAGCGGGTGGTGCTTGGGTGGGGATGCAGAACTCTCAAACCGGAGGTATATGGCCCATTAACACAAAATGTGCCACTACCCTTCCCGGACTTTACGCTGCCGGTGAATGTTGCGGCACGAGGTACCTGGGTGCTTATCACCCCGCGCCTGGATTCGGTCTCCTCGGTTCGGCGGTTACCGGTACCAGGGCTGGAATTGGTGCTGCCGAGTATGCTCTTCAAGTAGAAAAGCCAGTGATAGACGGGGAAGAGCTGGCAAGGGCAAAGAGGATTCTATATGCCCCGGTCGAACGTAATAGCGGTTTCAGCCCGAGGTGGGTAACACAAATACTGCACAACACAGTGGTACCTTACTTCATTATTTATATTAAGCACGAGGAGCGTTTAAAGGCGGCATTAACAATAGTTAGGTTCCTGAATGACCACCTTGTGCCAAAACTGACTGCCAAGGATAGTCACGAACTGCGTTTGGCCCATGACACTAAAAATATGGTTCTTCATGCCGAAATGATACTGAGGTGCTCCCTTTTCAGGACCGAGAGCCGGGGTGTCCACTACCGGGAGGATTATCCTCGTAGAGATGATCCCGCTTGGCTAGCCTGGGTGAAACTACGAGAGGAGAATGGCGAGATGAAGCTTTGGAAGGAGCCGGTTCCAAAGGAGTGGTGGCCGGACCTGTCAAAGCCCTACGAAGAGATCTATCCTAGAAGACTGCTTGGGGAATAACAGTGTTTTTATATCAGCGGGTTGAGAAGACCCATAGGCAGAGAAAACATAATAGTTTGTTATTGTTTGGAGGTAGTTACCATGGCTATCGAGCGGATAAATCCTGATTTATGCAACGGCTGTAGACTGTGTATCAATAGCTGCCCCATGGATGTGATAAGGCTGGATGAAGAGAGTAACAAGGCTGTTTGTAAATATCCTGAGGACTGTATGTGTTGCTACATCTGTGAACTTGAATGCCCTGAGGATGCCATATATGTATCGCCTGTAAGACACGTACCACTCCTGGTATCATGGTGAAAAACAATACTGCAGATGAATCACCAACAAGAGCATGACCGTAATTGGTTGGGACGAGGAATAACAACCAGAGGACGGTAGCGCGGATGAAAAGCATAGTAATTTACGATTCTTATACCGGAAACACCAAGAGGATTGCCTATGCCATCCACAAGGGGATGAGCCGTCTGAGAGAGCAGTGCGATATTGTGCGACTACGGGACGTAAATTTGCGGGATTTAGCGAACTACGATTTGATTGGTCTGGGTAGCCCCGTGTTTCACTTTAGAGAACTCGCCAATGTAACACACTTTATAGAGCACAACATGGAATCCCTAGATGGGAAGCACGCATTTGTCTTTTGCACCTACGCTGGCATGATTGGCCACTATCTATCGAGAGTGGTATCGGCGCTGACACAGAGAGGTTTAATCGTTATTGGCTGGAATTCATGGTATGGCAGCCAATATTATCCTTTTCTTCCCAAACCATATATCACTGATGGACATCCTGACGAAATTGATATCAAAGAAGCCGAGGACTTTGGCACCGAGATGGTGATACGCAGCCGCAGGATATCCTTGGGTGAAAAAAGTCTCGTCCCCACATTTCCCAGAGGTAAAGACTATGATGAAATCTATGGGCCAACTGTAGGCCCAATACTGGAAAGCGCAACAAACAGGCAACTGTATAAGTCCCAGAGCTTCGGGTTCAAGGTCAACATGGAGAAGTGTAATTATCCCAAATGTAGCCATTGTATTGATATTTGCCCTATGGGTGCCATTGACTTCTCGGTATCGCCGCCCCTTTTCATGATAAATTGCGATTGGTGCTGGCATTGTGAGCAGACCTGCCCTCGGGGGGCGATAGAAGTCGACTGGGAACCTTACGACAAACTTGTTGAGCCGCAAAAAACGCCGATGGCAAATGAGATGATGGTATTTTTCGATACCGCCGAGGCCAAGGGGCGTTTTCGGAGGTTAGTACCACTGGAGACAATCAACTGGGATATTCCTTTCTTCAAGGTAAAAAAGCCACCACGTATTAAGCTTGACCGATGACACTTCGGGAAAAGACCGTAATACTTCCTCAGTCCTTTTTTACCTGTAGAGCTATTATCATGGAGGTGCTGTTTTGGGAATTGTAAGCGATTTGGCGGAAATCGTTGGCCCTGACCGAGTCTCAACCTCTGACGCGGTTTGTCTGAGCTACGCATTTAACTGCTTCATGGGTAAAGGTATCGTAAGGAAGCCAGATATAGTAGTCATGCCGGAAACAGCTGAGGAGGTGTCAGCAATATTAAAAGTGGCAAACCGGTATAAGGTACCGGTGACCCCCAAGGGGGCAGTTGGTGGGGCCGGGCACGGAGGGCCTCTAAAAGGAGGCATCCTGCTCGACTTGGCTCTCATGGATAGAATAATCTTGATTGATGCTACCAACATGAAGGCAGTAGCCGAAGCCGGATGCAGCTTCTTCAAGCTATCCCAGGAACTGTTCAAGAATGGATTAATGTTGCCTACGGCTGCTTACGGCCCCGGACCGAGCGTGGCGGCCTCAGCGATAACCCCGGCCAACGGCTTTGGTGAAACGAGGTACGGAGCAAACATAAACCTGGTAGAAGGCTTTGAGGTCGTTCTCCCCTCCGGTGAGACGATAAGGGTAGGCTCTATGGCCTATGCTGACAGTGATTTTGGGCCATACTACCGATATATAACCGGGCCGGACCTGGTCGGGCTATTTACCCGGTCCAACGGTGCCTTCGGCATTGTCACCAAAGTCGCCTATCGTTGTCTGCACCGGCCAGCACACTGGGCTTTCCATTCTTATTGCTGGCCTCTGGAAAAGATAGAAGATGTCACCAAGGCTCTGATGGCAGTAACAGCTATTGAGGTGTTTGATGCTCACCTCTATGATAAGTGGTGGCTCCTAGGTATGGGTTTCACGATACCCGATGATTGTCACTTCGCCCTCACGGTAATAGTAAATGCAGAGAACCAACAGGAGTTGAATGGCAAGGAACAGTCCGTTAAAGACATATGCCAGACCTACGGAGGTGCCTCTCTACCGGGTATTGCTGAAAATGTCCATATTATTTGGCCAACCTACTTTTGTCTGATGATGGCTGAGCCACCTCCGTCTGCGCATACGCCAACCAAAAAGCTGCGTCGTTACCTGTATCTCGTCGATGAGCTCATCTATCCCACATCAAAAGTGCCCGACGTCTATACCAAAGTAACGGAAATTTGCCAGAAGCATGGACTATGGGATCCGCCACAGGCGGCCGGCTTTGACGGCTTCACCATGAGTCCCCAGGTGATATGTTCACCTATCCCGATAGCCCTTGATGATAGTGACCCGGATATGGTTGAGCGTTTCCATAAGGCTCAGGGTGAATTCAGAGAATGGTTTGGGGTAATGGGGGGGACGTTTCAATACAGATTGCCTCCGCTGGTGCCTGAGTTTGTCTGGACAAATCAGCTGAGCGCCTTTGCGCTTCTAAAAAGTATCAAGGCAGTTCTTGACCCCAATAACATCTTGAGCCCGGGAACGTTCGAACTGGGAGAAGGGTAAAGTGAAAGAGTTAAAGAAAACAAACCTGAAAGATTTCAAAGAAAGCTGGACTTTTTGTCTTCACTGTGCCGGGTGTTATTATAGGGGGCCGAATATTCCCCATAACTGGCTTGAATTGCCACCGCCCGAATGGTCACCTCCCCAGCGTAAATGCCCTTCCTTTGAGTATTACTACTTTCGTGCTTATACTGCCTCCGGTAGGGGTAACCTGGCCGCCGTTGTTTTTGATGACAACGATTTTCCGATTACCGATGACCTGATAAAAGTTGTTTACACCTGCACCAGCTGTGGCATGTGCTCTGAAATCTGCCGACAATTTCAACCGCTCACCGCTATATGGGCTTTACGGGAAGAACTGGTACAGAGGGGGGCCAAACTGCCAGAGCCTCTGGACAGGATACACGCTAACATCGAGAAATCGGGTAATATATTCGGTGCCAGAAGACAACCCAAAGCCCTTGAAGAGATCCCGACCACTGGGGAGAATATCTACTTTGCTGGCTGTACGGCCCGCTTCCAGCAGCCAGAAGTCATAAAAGCTACCGTCGAGGTCTTAAAGACCGCCGGCATGGACGTTGCCTGCCTGGGTGACGCGGAAAGATGCTGTGGTTTTGTGGCCGGACACGATGGCAACACCGCGTTACTGGAACAACAGGCAACTGAAAATATCGCTGCGTTCAAAAAGGCCGGGGCTAAACGGGTGATTGTATCCTGTGCCGACTGCTACAAGACCCTGAAAATCGACTATCCGCTCATCTTGGGGGAGCTTCCTTTCGAGGTAGTACATGTTGCCGAGCTTTTTGCCAAGCTCATTGATGAGAAAAAGATACGGTTCACCCATGAGGTTAAGAAAGGAGTAACCTATCACGACCCATGTTTTCTCGGCAGACACGGCAAGGTTTATGATGAGCCGAGAAAGGTTCTGGAGAGCATACCCGGGATTAAGCTTATTGAAATGGAGCGAAGCAGAAGGTGGTCTTACTGCTGTGGGTCTGGGGCCAAGGTAATTTCGAACTGTTATCCGGAATTTAGCACTGCTATCACCAAGGAAAGATTGGTGGAGGGGAAGCAAGCTGCCGACACTATCGTAACGGCATGTACTTCTTGCTTTAATATCATGGATAAAGCGGTAAGAAAACAGGGAATGGAACTGGAAGTATGCGACCTCTCAACTTTGGTGGCGGAAGCGATGGGAATTGAATTGTAGTGCGCGGCCAACTACGACTGGATATCTGGCTTTAGGAGCTAATCTTCATCCCCGTAGTGCCTCTCTACCGACAATCTCCCGCTTAGTGTACCACCTCTGAATAGTCTCAATTACCTCATCAGGTTGATCGCATACTCTTAGTAGATTAAGGTCGCCTTCAGAGATAAACCCTTTGGCCAGGACCGATTTCTTTAACCAATCCATAAGTCCTTGCCAGTACCGGCTATTGACCAGCAAAACAGGGAAGGGCATCATTTTATAGGTTTGTATTAGTGTTAGCACTTCAGTTAGTTCATCAAGCGTGCCCAATCCGCCAGGTATAGTGACAAAGGCAGTGGCGTACTTCACCAGCATGACTTTACGAACGAAGAAGTGATTAAACGTCATTGACATTGTAGTATAGGTATTACATACTTGCTCCTCGGGTAGATCAATATTCAGGCCAACCGATTTAACCCCGGCTTTGAGCGCACCCTTATTGGCTGCTTCCATCACTCCAGGCCCACCGCCGGTTACGATTGAGAAGCCCGCCTGCCCCAATCTATTAGCGATTTCTTCTGTCTGTGTGTAAAGCTCGTCATCCGGGCGAAGTCGCGCCGAACCATATATAGTAACCGCCGGCTCTATACCAGCAAGTCTATCAAAGCCCTCTACCAATTCGCCCATTATCCGGAACATTCGCCAGGATTCTTCCTTGGCTAAATCGTTTATTTCATAGCCTCGTCGCATTTTCTCCTCCCCTTGATATGAATATTAATAGTGCTATTCCAGTAAAACGTCTGCCCCATATTCTGGCACAGATGTTTTCCAACCTGTCTTCTCTCCCAGAAACTGGGCAAAGCTAATGGCGGCCTTCTTTTCACCATGGGTGATAAATACGTAGCGAGGTGGTATTCTGATGTCAGATAGCCAGGCCAACAGCCCGTCACGATCAGCATGGGCAGAAAAGCCGTCTATTTTAACAACGCGCGCCCGCACGCGGTGAGTACGCCCTAATAGTCGTATCCGCTTCGCCCCGTCCAGGAGTTTTCTACCCGGCGTCCCCTCCGCTTGATATCCCACGAAAAGAACGGTGCTCCCGGGGTGGGTGATGTTGTTCACAAGGTGATGTTTAATACGTCCGCCACTCACCATGCCGCTACCCGCTATGATTATAGCGCTACCTTTAAGAGAGTTGATTGCCTTGGACTCCTCTGTAGTCTGCACCATTTTCAAGTTGTCAAAGCTAAAAGGTGAATTTCCCTGGCGCAGACGCCGCGTCATTTCCGTGTCGAAGAGTTCGGCATGATGTTTAAAGACTTCGGTAATACGTATTGCCATCGGACTATCCAGAAAGACGGTTATCGGCGGTATTTCGTTGCGCAGGAAGAGTTCATTCAAATGGTAGAGTATTTCCTGACTGCGTTCCAATGCGAAGCTGGGCACGATGATGTTACCGCCTGCCTGTACTGTCTCGTTTATGCAATCACGCAGTTGTGATTGAATATCAGTGATCTTATGCTCGGCATGGGTGCGGTCACCGTAGGTTGATTCAACGACTATATAATCTGCCGCATTAAAAATGGCCGGGTCATTAATAATAGGCCGGTCTGGTTCGCCAATATCACCGGAGAAAAGGATACGCTGCTTCTTGTCGTCCTGGACTGTATTGATAGCAACAGTCGCTGAACCGAGAACATGGCCGGCCTCATAGAAACAGCCCTCGATGCCGTCTTTTATTCTTACGCAACTATCATATTCTACAGCAGTGAAGTATGGTGCGACTGCCTCGGCATCTTCAACAGTATAAAGTGGTAACTCCGGATGCGGCCCCCGACGACCTTCACGCTGGTGACGTTTTGCCTTATAAGCAGCGTCTTCTTCCTGAAGATGGGCCGCATCGAGTAGAATAATTTGGGCTATCTCTGCTGTGGCTTGCGTGCAGTATATCCTACCTTTAAAGCCATCACGCACCAGCTTGGGTAACAGGCCACAGTGGTCGAGATGGGCATGCGTTAGAAAGACAGCATCGATTGTTTCCGGGCTGAATGGGAATGGTTGCCAGTTCCTATCTTGATATTTACGCTCCTGATATAACCCACAATCTATAATCACGCGGATATCATCAGCCTCTAACAGGTAACAGGAACCAGTAACATTACGTGAAGCACCTAAAAAATGTAGCCTAATCTTCAGACTCGTTCCTATAGTGTAGTTACTTTAACTTATGATACCACTTAAACACGAATACCACCAGCATGATATATTGTCAACAACAACCACTTGTCGTACTATTCAGAGTTATACACACTTTGTTGAACGAAGCTTAGGAGTCAAGCCAGCGCACTCCGCTTTGTCCGTATATCCAATAGTTAATTCTATAAATATGTGGTGATAGCTAGTATTGACATAGTAATTCAGGAATAGATATACTATACCCGTCTAGGGTATAGTATGTTAAATACGCGCGCTCTTCACATTGTTAAGTAGATTTCAGCATGGCAACCTCCTCTTTAAATATCGACACTTTATACGGGATGCGGCAAGCTGGGGCATCTCTACAGCAAATTGCCGAAATGACAGGCAAGAGCAAAGAGAGAATCAGGCAACTACTTTTCAAGAATTACGGAACAACCAAAATTAATATGATGTCCACTGCCCAAATCTGTGATCTACTGGGCCTATCTAGGCACCAAATCGTGAACTTATATGAAGACCGTATGATAATACCGATGGTGGAGTGGAAAACGGGTAAGCATCACCGCCTTCTATGGTCTCCTCAGACAGTGGCTAAGATAATCAGCCATTACCAGGAAAACCGCCGATGTAGAATGTGCTCTCGCCCCATTCCGAAAGGCAGAAGGGTCTACTGCTCACCAAGATGTTATCAAGAGGGCCAGAAATACATATATAAAGATGCCAGAGCAAAAAAGAGGCGTCTTATAAGTATCCGGAAATCCATCCAGAAGCGCAAACTGCTGAAACTGGCCCAGAATATCGCTAGAGAGCGACTGGAATCTAACCTGGTGCTGACGAAATAACCGGTACCAGGTTAGTTCTATGATGCCATGGCGGTACTAATATTACCACGCTGCTTTCCTGCTGTATTCAGGCGATATTAGATTGTAGTATACTATGAACTAGGCTGGTATTCCGGAGGACTTGATGAATCAGGAAGAAGTATCAAGGGAAGCAGTGTTAAAGCGCCTCAAGAGAATCGAGGGTCAGTTACGGGGTCTCCAGAAAATGGTTTCCGAAGAGCGGGATTGCGAAAGTATAGTGACCCAGCTAGCGGCCGTACGTTCGGCTATTGACAGTACCGGGGCGTTGGTCTTGAATAACTACATGCATCTCTGCTTCCGCCAGACCGCTCAAGAAACCGATACGGTTGCCCTTGATTCTCTAGCCAGAGTAATCGGCATCTGGGGTCGGGTGCGGGTAGGCGACTAGATTCAGCCAATAACGGAGAGTAAATTTCGCTACTTGTCACCGGCCGAAGTCTCATCATACCACTTGCCATAGTGGTGCCGGGCATAAGTTTTGGAAACTCTGCCGTCCCACATTGAACGAAGCGACTCAGTCATCCGGGGATGAATGACGCCGGTGTAGATATGTACCAGCAGCATGAGGAAGGCCAGGATAAAGGCAACGTCATGAACAATAACGCACCACTGAAAGACTTCTGTAGTAACCGTTCCTTTGAAAAACCACATTATTAAGCCGCTTATAAAGAATAAAACGCCAGTGCCCAGTACGATAACCTGCCACATCTTCTGGCCGGTATTTACATGTCCCTGCGGGGGCATCTTTTCCTCCCCACCACCGAAGTAGTAGAGCGGGGCGGCTTCTGCCCAGCCAAAGTCGTCTATGCCCCATGTCAGGGTCTCCTTGATGAAATGCAGCGTCATTCTCGGGTTGAACACAGCGTATATTACTGGTGCCGCCACGAAGAGTGCCGCCGCAATGCGGTGAATAAGTCTGGTCAGGCCGCCAGCGGCAGGAGCGCCGAGCCCCGGGAAGAACAGAATTGCCCCGGTCACTATCAGCGCCAGGAAGGCGGTAGTATGAATCCAGTGAAACCAGATGGTCCTCTTCTTGAAACGCTCCACTACTCGCGGTTCAGTCATTGCTTGCCTTCAATTTTACTCTTGCGCATATACTCTTTCCCGGGTAGACGGCTGGTCATCATTGCTTCGCGGGCGACAATATAGTTGAGACCGAAGCCGAGAATTACGGCGACGGTGGCGCCGGCTCCTACCCATTGAAGTACGTCTCGCACTGAAGTAGCCGCCGCGACTTCAGGTTCCGCGGGCAGACCGTATACTGCCGGTGCATCATCAAGCACATACATCACGTGCAGGCCGTCTAGCTCTTTGTCTCCGTAGAAGGTCGCATCGGGATTTGTCTTTCTCAGGTCTGCTGTTTTTCCCCGTCCCTCCGTCACCAGTTCTGAACGTTGGCCAAATTTGATTGCCCCCGTGGGACAGGCTTCGGCACAGGCGGGTTGCTCACCATTGGCCACCCGGTCTTGGCAGAAAGTGCACTTGTTCATGATAGCGACCCCGGTAAGCCGGTTGCTCTCCATTTGCGGCACCCCGAAGGGACAGAACTCGGCGCAATACCCGCAGCCGGAGCATTTCTCCTTATCGTACTGGACGAAACCCTGATGGTTGTAGCTCAGCGCTCCGGTGGGGCAGACCGCAACACAGGCGGCATCAGTGCAGTGGTTACACGCCTGTTTTCGGGAATGCCACTCATTACCCTTCTTTATCGGTTTCAGAGTCGTCCAGACCTTAGGGGAAAGCGGGGGCGGGTCTGCCGGGTCGGGTTTGATAGTCTCCGGTAGCCTGTTGTAATTTTTACAGGCGGCGTAGCACCACCAGCAACTGACGCATTTGGTAACATCCACCAGCATGGCCATGCCTTCTCGAGTCTGTGAATCGCTGGCTAGGACCGAGGTTGCTGGCTTAAGTAACAGCAGACCGGCAGCACCAGCGGCACAGGCGGAGGCTTTTAAAAATTTCCTTCGACTTAGCTCCATGCCCTGGTTATTCCTCCGGCGTATAAGGATTACCGGTCACAATGACATCCTTATTGGGCTCTCTCTCCTCGGGGCGGACGTCATCTTCGGTTAAGAACAGGTCAATGTTGCCATGACAGGCGTCACAGCTTTCATTTTGTGGGGTGTTGAGCTGAATGTTATGCGGCGTGGC
This sequence comes from Dehalococcoidia bacterium, assembly GCA_011191985.1. GTDB lineage: Bacteria > Chloroflexota > Dehalococcoidia > Dehalococcoidales > W111 > W111. Next base: position 38,564 of record DUEU01000071.1, on the reverse strand, counting down.
GTACTTCCAGGTTGGTAAGGCATTGAAGTCTGGCAATAGGTTGGCGCCATAGTAGTCACAGGTGCCCAGGCAAGTAGGTACGTGGCGTAATACTACGTACTTGTAGGGACGCTCCGAGGACCGCAGCGGATTGTAGCCGATTTCAAAGTCTATCTGGGAAGGTTCACTGGTACGGCAGGGTAGCCCCTCCTCATCAAAAGCAACATGACAGCCGTAGCAGTTCTTATAGGCTACAGAGTGGCACACCTGGCATTGAAGGTCGCTCAGGTGCTGCTCATGCTGGGGATTACCCTCCGTGTTTGTCCAGACTTCCTCATGGCAGTCTTCACATTTTACGACATTTGAATTCTGGTATCGGGTAGCTGCGGATTGGCTGGAGCCGTGCAGTTCCTGGCTGTGGCATTTGGCGCAAGTCATTGTTGCCTGCGTCCAGTGGACATCGGCTGGGATTCCCTCGTTATTGCCGAGGTATTCATCGCCAACACGTGAGCCGTGGCAGGCTACACAGTTATACTGCATCGAGGGAGTAGGGCGGAACTCATGGTCCGAGACCAGTCCCCCGCCCGTCTCATCCGGCCGACTGACGTGGCACTGACCACAGGAGGTGTGGCACTGCTGGCAGTGATTCTCAAAGGCCGTGGCCAGTGGGGAGCCCTCTTCCAGATTACCACCCCTGGCTTCAAGAACCGACTGAAAGCCACCGAGGGTGGCATGGAGACTGAAATCATGCTTCTCGTCAATATCCTGGTGACAGGTATCACAACTGATGTCGGAAGGGTCGGCTAACAGCCCGGTATGGGCCAGTTCCTTGTCTGCTATACTGCTGTCGCCACCATGACAGATAACGCAACCCACCTTGCCGTGGGTGCTCTCCATGAAATCGGCATCACCCAGGAAGACCTTTTCCCATGCCTCCAACGGAGGCAACTCTCCCCCTCAGCCTTCGCCCGTGGTGGCCTCAGACACGGCCTCTTCTGGTTCCGGTGAAGCTACTGCCTTAAGCAGGTCTTTATCGCTGTGGCAGCTTACACAGGAGCTGGCGACTACCTCCCCTTCTACGGGGGTTACCGCCGGTTCTCCTTCCGTACAGCCAAAGGCGGCAATTACAAACAGCACCAATATTGCCGCTGCCACTGCTAATATCGGTCGCTTCATAGGCCACTCCATTTCTTCTTGGCCTTATTAGACGTAGTAACTGATGAACCTTATTGGCTTTGGCTGCCCGTCCGAGGGATATTGCCCCCGGACAGGCAGAGTTTTGTAAAAGCTATTTTTCCAACTCGTAATTCGGGATACTGGCGGCATCGTAGCACAGGCCATTATTGATTGCCTCATCTGGTGACCAGGAGCAGATGCCGTATTTGAGGCTCCAGGCGTCATACCCCAGCGCTTGCAGTAGAGCCGCTGCCTCCGCCGCCCAGTGTCCAGTATCGCAGTATACGTAGACTGGTGCATCCGGGTCAAGTTTGTTCAGGTTCTCGACCAGTTTGCTTATCCCGAAGTTTATGGCACCGGGAATGTGCCCGGCGGCATAATACTCCGCCTTGCGAATGTCCAGGACAGTCATGTCCTCGCCTTCAGCAATCTTCATGTTCAAATCAGTTGCCAGGATAAATTTAGCCGATATCGTTGCCACTGCAGCCTCTATGATGTCATCAGTATCGGTTGAGGTAGTGTTGTCAATATCCGGGTAGTCATAGGTCGAACCAGCGTTGGCCGTGGTCTCCGTTTGGAAATCAGACTGGTGTTTCTCCGGGTCGAACTGTGCCGTGGCAATGCTCGGGTCCGAAGTCCAGCCGGCTATCCCGTGTTTTAGATTATTGACATCATAGCCCAGAACACCGAGTACTACCGCTCCGAAGGAAGCTACCTGACCTGAATCGCAATATAGGAGAATCTCCTCATCCTTGGGGAGTGTGGTCAGTTCGCTGAATGCGATATTAATTGCCCCGGGAATATTTCCCTTGGCATAATTTTCCGCGCTTTGCGTACTGACGATGTATGGAGCATCGCCTTCAACTATCATCATGTGTAAATCGGAAGCCTTTATGTGCTGAGCCATGTGGGTCAGGTAGTCCGCCACGGCATCCTGCACTACGTCAAATTCGGATTCTTCTGCTGTCGGTGGAGTGGTCGGTGTTGTTGGAGTGGTTGGTGTGGTCGGGGTAGTTGGCGTCTCACTTGGTCCACCACAGGCGCTGAGCAATGGAATTGATACCAGTAGTGCCAGCAGGACGACAATGGTTACCACACCGGGCCATAGTCTTACTCGCATTAATTATCCTCCTTGTTACTGTGCGATTTATAATAATGTATATGAACACTGGCCGGAGCACTGGCGGACACAATCATTTAGATGCTGCCAGGCTGAGCCAGTAGGTGGATAAATATGAAACAGGGCTAATAGGGTAGAAGCGTAGGAGGCTACCGTAAAACCGCATAACATTCCAACGGTGAAGTATACCATACGTAGGTATGCTAAGTCAAACATTATTGGCCGGTATTTTTCATGAGTCGGGAAACCGGCAGCGGTGAGGCTGAGAATGGCTCTCTCAGGCGATTTTCATTGACACTATACCGGCGGCCACAGTAGACTAAAGATGGGGGTATGAAAAAGAAGTATTTAATTGGGGGGGTAATCCTTATACTGGTGGTGGGTTATCTTCTCTACCTCAGTTTTGGTAGTTCGGTAAGTTACTATCTAACGGTGAGCGAGTTTTTAGAGAGCGGTAGCGAGTTCCATGATACCAACGTTAGGGTAGCTGGTAAGATAGCGGATAGTCCGGTTGACTGGAATGCTGCCGACCTCGAGCTCAGGTTCGACATCACTGAAGGTGGCCGTAACTTGCCGGTGATTTACCAGGGTGCCAAGCCCAGCGGGTTTAAGGTCGGTTCTAACATACTGGTTGAGGGAAAGGGTCACCCCGACGGGGTATTTCGGGCAAGTCAAATTATAATGAAATGCCCCTCCAAGTACGAACCCGTAGAATAGTTCTTATCGATGACGGAAATAGGACATATCGCCTTAATTATGGCTCTCCCGGTAGCAATACTCGCGGCAACAGCCTCAGCCATTGGTGCCAGGATTGGGCCGGGGTGGCCAACAACCATTGCCCGAAATAGCATATACGTTCTCTTCGGCCTGTTCACGCTGGCACTGGCAGTTATTATATACGCCTTTTTCACCAGGGATTTCAGCCTAAGAATTGTCGTCGAGCATGTCAGCCGGGACCTGAACGCTGCCTACACATTGAGCGCTCTATATGCCGACAAGGCCGGCTCCATGTTCTTCTGGGGATGGTTGGTCTCGCTTTTTACGGCTGTCCTGGCTTTCCAGAAACAGGGTTTTCACCGGCAGGTTAAGTATTATGCTCTTACTATCCTGGCAGTAGTGCAGGTATTTTTCATTGCCCTGATCACACTGGTAGTAAACGTATTTGAAAAACAGCCATCACCGGTGGCCGAAGGTTTTGGCCTGAATCCGCTACTGCAGAATTTCGGTATGCTAGTTCATCCCCCTTTGCTGTATCTGGGCTTCGCTGGCTTTGCCGTTGTCTTCGCCCTGAGCATGGCGGCGCTCATCACCCGTCGCGCCGGTGCCGAGTGGGGCGCGGTGGTCAGACGCTGGGCAATCTTTGCCTGGTGTACCCTGGGGGTAGGCAATTTACTGGGGATGTGGTGGTCTTACAATGAGCTCGGCTGGGGCGGGTACTGGGCGTGGGATCCCGTAGAGAATGCCGGGCTGATGCCCTGGCTGGTGGGGACCGCCTTTATACACTCGATGGCGATGCGAAGGCGGCGGCGTTACCTGGTTACCTGGAGCCGGCTTCTTATTGTTTTCACTTTCGCATTGACCCTGCTTAGCCCCTTTATCACCCACGGTGGCATTGAGTCGCCCCTGCATGGCTTTTACGGCTCGACCTTTCCGCCGTACATCCTGGCGGCCATTCTGATTACGCTGGTCGGTTCGTCGTGGTTATTATATCGCCACCGGGATTCAGGGAATGAGGAAAAACCGGCGTCACTCGTCTCAAAAGAGGGCGCTTTTCTGCTGACCAATGTTATCCTAGTAGTCCTGGCATTCATTATCCTGGCGGGAACGGTGCTGCCGCGGGTAATTGAGGCCGTGGCGGGGGTGAGGATAACGCTAGACCGCAGCTTCTTTGACCGGACCTGTGGGCCGGTTATGCTCGTCCTGGTGTTCTTTACTGGAGTTTGCCCGCTGCTGGGGTGGGGGAAAGCGGTCTGGAGTCCAGCGGAGCGAAATGCCGGCTATTTTTTGCTGGCCGTACTGGTAATTACCATCGCTATTCTGGTTTTCGGGATTGGCAACTGGTATATTGCGGTGATGATGGTATGCAGCTTTCCGCTTTTTATCGTGCTGCAAGAGTGGTACCGGGGCACCAGGGCCCGTCACCGGGCCAGGGGGGAGAACCACTTCCTGGCCTTCCTTTTCCTGATTGGCAGCAACCGGGCGAGGTACGGTGGTTTTCTGGCCCATATCGGTATAATTCTCATTACCCTCGGCATTATCGTTTCCTCTTTCTATAACATTGAGAGGACGGCGACCCTTGATATTGGCGAGACTATGAATATTGGCAAATATGAATTAACCTATGATGAACTGATATTCAGACAGGACAACGTGAGAGCGAGGGCCATTGCCTCCCTGTCGGCAAGTCGTAATGGCCGTCCGGTGGGCGTTATGCAGCCAAGCTATGATTACTGGTTCCGGCACGATGACCACTTTGCCGAAGTAGCAGTACGCAGCACACCGGCCGAGGACCTATTCGTCTCTCTGGTCTGGACCGGTTTTGACCCCGGGGATAAATCAGCTACCTTCCGGGTTTTGGTGAACCCGTTGATTGTCTGGATGTGGGTGGGGGGAGGTTTCTTCCTGCTGGGGGGAGCGGTCGCCTTTTTAGCCGAGGACAGGCAGCTATATCGGGATAGAGTATAGATTATGCATCGTATTATTATTGCTGTCATTTTCGTTTCGCTGATGGTCATTTTACCGGTGACCGCCCTTGCTCAGGGACCTTCTGTCGGGGTAATCGATGGGCAAGTAATCAACGGCACTGAAGGTGGTGGCAGCGTAGCTGAAATAGAGGTTATCTTGATTACATACGTTGAAGATGTGATGACGGCAACAAGAACTACCAGGACCGATCAGGAAGGTAAGTTCCGGTTTGACAATGTTGCCGTGGAGCATACCTATCTGGTCTCGGCGAAATACATGGAGGTTGATTACTACTACCCGGTGGCTTTTGAATCAGGAGAGGCGACGGCATATTTGGAGGTCTGGGTCTGTGATGCTACTAACAGTGATGAGGCGATAAGGGTTGGCCTGGCCCATGTTATTATCACTTTAGAGGAAGAGGGCCTGCTGGTGACCGAGGTTCTCTGGCTAGTCAATGACGGAGACCGGACATATGTCGAGACAGGAGGCGGGCTGGTTTTTAATCTACCCGAGGGCGCGGCCGGCTTTGAGGCCCCGCCAGAACTGATGCCGGACTACCAGTTCCTGGACGACAATACGGTCAGCTATCTTGTGCCGTTTCCCCCGGGGGAAAGACAGCTTGTCTACTCTTACCGGCTGGCTGGGCCGGATTCAAATGAGATAGCTATTCCCCTGAAAATCAACTATCCTACGGATAATTTCGAGTTCCTGGTAGCCAGTGAGGGGATAGAGGTGGCTACGGATAAGCTGGCCCCGGCTGAGCCAGTAATTACTGACGCCGGTGAGCGTTTCCTGCACTTCCGGGGCGACAATCTCCCCCGTGACACCGTGATACACTTAAGCTTTTCTTATTTACCGACTGATAGCAGTATGTCTTTGGTATTTTTCTGGGTAGTGGTTGTGGTGATAATCGCTGGTATTATCACTTACCTAGTGAGAAGAAGAAGGGGTGGAAATAGCCGTGAGTGAGAATGCTCGATCCCCTTTCTCCTGGGCTATAGAGGTTCAAGGGCTGACCAAATCGTTCGGCTACCATCCAGCCCTGCGTGGTATTGACCTGCAGGTTGGCCGGGGCGAGCGGCTGGTCATCTTTGGGCCCAATGGGGCAGGTAAGACGACGCTGGTCAAGATACTGTCTATGCTAGTCAGGCCGTCCTCCGGCAACGTATGGCTGGATGGCGTAAACATACGTGATAAACCGGCCCAGGTGAGGCGTAAGATAGGTCTGGTTGGTCATCAGACCTTTCTCTATGATAACCTTACCGTTTACGAGAACCTTAAATTCTATAGCCAGATGTACGGTATCGCGAATTTGGAACAGCGGATTCAAGAGGTAATGTCTTGGATGCAGCTTGTGGACCGACGGCATGACCGGGTCGGCACCCTATCACACGGTTTGCAGCAGAGGGCTTCCCTTGCCCGGGCGGCTCTCCACAGGCCGTCAATAATGTTACTCGATGAGCCGGAGGCTGGTCTTGACCCTCAGGCCAGCACCGTTATAAATGATGTAATGGGCAATGCCGGTGGCGATGGTCTTACCGTGGTGATGGTCACCCATAATCTGGAGCGAGGCCTGGAACTGGGTGATAGTATCGTCATCCTTAATAAAGGCAAAGTCGCCTATCGGGCATCCAGACATGATATAGACACCACGCTCTTCAGGCAGGTCTATAATCAGTGCACGGAGACGGGCTAGGTTATGAGCACTTTTGCCAGAATAATCACCATTTTCTGGAAGGATATCCTTACGGAGCTCAGGGCCAGGGAGGTCGTGACCTCGGTGCTGGTCTTTTCCCTGCTGGTGGTGGTGATTTTCAGCTTTGCCTTTAGCACCAGGATTGATACGGCCGAGCTGGTTGCCCCCGGTATCCTGTGGGCGGCGTTAACCTTCGGTGGGGTGCTTGGCTTCAATCATACCTTTGCCGTGGAGAAGGAAAATTCCCGTCTGGAAGGACTAATGCTTTGTCCGGTGGACCGGGCTGTTATTTACTGGGGTAAGCTCGCGGGCAGCTTCACCTTCACCATGGTTGTGGCCATTATCATTACCCCTATCTTTCTCGCCCTTTTTAACCTGCCCCTCTTTTTACCCCGGCTGCTACTTGTAATCGGGCTGGCCTCTCTCGGCTTTGCGGCGGTGGGCACTCTGTTCTCGGCGGTGGCCATAAACACGCGGGCGCGGGATATTATGCTGCCGGTCCTCTTTTTGCCGGTCGTCGTTCCAGTGGTGGTTGCGGCGGTGCGGGCTACGGCGGTGGTGCTGGCCGACAAGTCGTGGTCAGATATGCTAACATGGCTGCAAATAATGATAGCCTTCGACATTGTTTACCTCGTCGTATCCACGCTGGTTTTCGATTTTGTTGTTGAGGAGTAAAAATCACCAAGAAGAAGAGCCCCTTATGAACGGAAGGCGTAATCTTATAAATAACCTGTTGTTCGGGCTGGGACTGGCGCTGATGATAGCCGCCCTCTATATGGTCTTCATGTATGTGCCAACCGAGAAATCTATGGGGATCGTGCAGCGTATATTCTATTTTCATGTTTCCCTGGCCTGGGTCAGCTTTCTGGCATTTCTGGTCACCTTTGTCTTCAGTATCTGTTATCTCCGTAAACGGCTGTTGAAGTGGGATTATATTGCCCACGCTTCGGCAGAAGTTGGCGTTGTCTTTACCACCCTGGTCTTGATTACCGGCCCTATCTGGGCGAAAACGGCCTGGGGAATCTGGTGGACGTGGGATGCCCGCCTGACGACGTCCTTGGTGCTCTGGCTGACATATATTGCCTATCTTCTGGTGCGCGGGTATGCCACCGAGCCGGCCCGCGGTGCCAGGTTCGGAGCCGTGGTGGGTATCGTGGGCTTCATCGATGTCCCCATCGTTTTTCTGACGGTAAACGTCTGGCGGACCCAGCATCCGACTACCATCATCTTTACTGACGGCATCACAGCGCCAATGCTCATGACATTGGTGGTTTGTATTGCCGCTTTCACCGTATTGTATGTGCTCTTGACCGCTCAGGGTGCTGGCCTGAAATCTTTGGAGACAAGTATCAAACGTTTAAAAATAAGGCGAACAGGTTAGGAGGTGGGCTGCTTATGGAATATTTAGGGTATCTATTTGCCGCGTATTCTGTTGTCTGGGCTGTTATCTTTGGCTACGTTTTGTATATGCAGCGGAAACAGAAAAGACTGCAGCGGCAAATTGAAATGCTGCAAAAATCAGTAGCAAGCCAGATATCACATGACAAATAGCCTTGTGTAATATCACAAAGTGATAACGGTTGCTTATTCTGTTACCGAAGAGGATTATAGGCTTTCCTGCCGGAGTCGATCATACGTTGCCAGTGCTCTTCACCTTTGCGAGCACAGTTAAATGCGCCAAAGGCCAACGATACTGCCAAATTCGGTTGCTAACCCTCGCTTCAAGCAGCCTCTATAGCATGCCCTCTAATAGTTTAAGACACTCGTCATAACCGACGTCTCTCGGATTTCCTTCTTGAACAAAATCATTGGAATATACACTTGCCATATTTTCCAGCTCATCTCTCTGTATGTCTAGTTGCTTGTTCAGGTTCCCCGATTCGATATTCAAATCTTTCAGTAATCTTTCGACTTCATCGAACCATTTATCGGCAGCTTGCATCTTGGTCATGCCTCTGGTATCAACGCCCATTGCCCTTGCCATCTCGGCAAATTCGTCCGGGCAGGAAGCTTCGTTAGCCCTTTCCAGTGGTAGCGTTAAAATGGCGTTGGCACGGCCATGATGGCAGTCGGTTAACGCCGAGAGTTGCAGTCCGATACCGTGTGGAATGCCGACTGCCCCACCGAAGTGCAATAGAACAACGGCCATGTTCGATGCCCAGCACATATTTTCACAGGCCACGTGGTTCATACGGTTGTGGGTAAACTCTCTGAGGTTTCCGGCGATCAGTTTTATTATTGCTATAGCCATTGCGGCGGTGTATCGGGAGCGGATTCGGGATAAGTATCCTTCGAATGCATGGGCGAAAGCATCGAATCCCGTCCAGGCGGCAATGTTCTGCGGCATCATCCGGACCAGCAGGGGGTCGACAAGGGTGGTAGTGGGTGCCAGGTAAGGCAGAATCATCCCCGGCTTGGTACGGCTTTTTGTATCTGTGAACATGGCCGCGCATGTGGACTCTGCTGATGTACCAGCAGTGGTATTAACAGTGATTTGTGGTATAGTAGCCGGCTTGTGCTTTCTGGCTTCCTCCATCCAGGGTACGCCCTTACGCAAGATAAAGTCGGTGAGTTGTTTTCCTTCGTTGGCCGCCAGCATTCGGACGCATTTTCCACAATCGTGGGAACTACCGCCGCCAACCGAGACTACTCCGTCGCATTCAGCGTTCTTGAAGACTTCGTAGGCTGCCATCACTTCATAGTCTTTGTTGTTGGATGTTATCTTGTCGTAGATTGCGGTGGCGATGCCGTTGCCGGTTAGAATTTGCTTAATCTCGTCGACGATTCCGGTCCCCTTCAGACCGGTAGTCACGATCAGCGCCTTTTTAATTCCGGCCTGCTTACATTCGTCGGCTACCGTTTCATGTACCCCCCAGCCAATGGCAATCTTATTCATTGGCATGGTATATATTATAGGAAACTGAAACACCTGTTTATTTATCACTTTTGCCTCCTCAGCTGATAATGGCCAGGATTTTCCATCGCAACTTACGATGAGGTATCCCTCAGCCCTTGTTAACGGCAGTATACGTGCCCTGGCAACTGGTTGTCAAACATGCCTGAAGCCCGCTTGCGCTCGGCTCTCATTGGCACTATTGCCAATAAAATATGCCCTGACTATTTAGCGGAACCTGCTGGCCTTATCCTTTGACAGGGTGCTAACAAAATTGCTATAAATATATTTAGTGGGATTTTTAGAAGGCTGAAAATAGCGGATTTTCGACCGCAATCAAGCTCTTATCAGTTTTATAAAAGAGGGGAAAATGTATTATGACGAGTTGTTGAGGTTATGCGGCTATGAACCTGAGGAGATTGAGAATGAGAGGACGAGGATAGAAAAGGCGCTTGAGAAGCTAGAACTCACCCCTAAGGATATAGACAGGGGTGTGAAGAGAGTTAGCCAGTATTTTGATATAGAATTAACCAGCATCAGGAAAATGATGGGGCTGTGGCTAAAAAGCCTTATTGACCTTGTCCTCGCCAGGGAAGAAAGGGAGAAGATAATCTATTGTGCGGCTCCACCTTTTCCTCAACTGGCCAACGCGATGGTAATGGTTTCTAAAGAAATCTTTGTTACTTCTCCAGAGGTAACGGTTTCCCAAACCCTGGGCGGGATATTCGACAAGCTAAACCCCGTCTTAGAAGCAGCTGAGGGAGACTTATTGCCCGCCGGTCTGGCTTATTGTTCCGGCCTCCAAGTCAGGCTGGGCGGAATTATTAAGGGAGTAATCCCGGTCCCGGATCTTCTGGTCTCGAGCGGTTTTGTGTGTGACGAGACACCTAAATTAGATGAGTTGGTCAGTAAGAGATATGGCATTCCAGTAGCCTATGTAGATGGTGTTAATGATGAGCTGGAAGAAAGATGGCCGCGGGTAAGCGATAAAAGGATAGAATACATTGCCCAAGAGGCGCGGGATGCCCTGGCGATATTTGAAGAGGTTACCGGCTATAAGGTGACCGAGGAGGTGTCCCAAAGGGCCAACGAACGGTCGGCCGACCTTCTCACACGCGGCAATCGGGTACTCGATCTTATTAGAAGCGCTGATCCGTCACCAATAAGCTTTGTTGACATGGGTATAGCGTTCCGGTTAGCCACAAGAGTGGCTAACACCACGACCGTATCAACAGATACCGGGGGACTGGTTGATTTATTATATAGAGAGTTGAAGGAAAGAGTGGACCGAGGTGAAGGGGTACTCCCGAAGGGGGCACCGAGGATAGCCATGGGTTTACCCTGGACTGAGCCGACCGGGGCGAGGGTAATAGATGAGGCAGGATTAGCGGTAATTGTAGATATGACTACAATTACAGAACTGGAACGTATTCCGAGTGAGTACGAAGATTATTGGGAACGCAGTGCCGAAGCGACACTGCGCTTTTGTGGTATAAAATTTGCCAGACGCTTTAAACAGATATGTAAAGAATGGGGTGTAGATGGGGCGATCTTGAACTATCCTATCGGGTGCCGAGATTTGTGCGTTGCGCCGGTCAAATCCAGGGATATTATAATGAAAGAGTTGGGAGTTCCGGTTTTACTGTTAGAGTGTGACCACATCGATACCCGGGATTATAGCGCTGAGGCAATGAGGAACAGAGTAGAGGCATTTGCCGAAATGTTAAAAGCCGCCAAGGCTGCGAAAACGAAGTGAGAGACTGATAAAGTTGTTAGTTGCAGGTATTGATGTTGGGGCGGCTACGGCTAAGGCAGTCATTTTAAACGACCGCGAGGTTCTCTCTTACGCCATCAGTCCTACCGGATTCGACGTTGTTAACGCCGCCAATGAAGTAATCAAGCTGGCATTGGAAAAAGCCAACTGTTCGATGAATGAAATCGGGTTTATCGTCTCCACAGGTTATGCCCGAAGTGCGGTCCCCTTTGCTAATAAAGCGGTAACCGAGATACGCTGTCATGCTAAAGGGGCGCATTTTCAACTGCCGGCGGTAAGAACAATAATTGATATCGGCGGTCAGGACAGCAAAGTGATCCGGGTCAATGAAAAGGGCAACGTCGTCAATTTCACCATGAACGATAAGTGTGCCGCCGGGACAGGCAGATTCTTTGAAGTCATGGCTAAGGTTTTGGGACTTGACATAAATGAGATGGGGGCAGTAGCTCTTAAAAGCAGCCAGCCTTGCCAGATAAGCAGCACCTGCACTGTTTTTGCCGAGTCAGAGATGGTTTCCCTTCGCGCCCAGGGAAAACGACGGGAAGATTTAATTGGCGGGATCCACAAAGCGGCGGTTTCTAGAATTGTAACCATGGGAAAGGCAGTAGGCTATGAAAGAGAGGTGGTTCTTACCGGAGGGGTGGCCAAAAATATTGGGGTTAAAAAGTTTCTGGAAGACGAGATCAAGATGGAGGTCGTTATTCCGGAAGAGCCACAGATTACCGGGGCCCTGGGAGCTGCCCTTCTTGCCGATGCTGAGCTTGGCTGACAATAATTATTAAAGATTAAAGAGGGAGTAATGAACACAACGAAGGACTTATCAACCTACCTGGAAGAAAGAGTGTCAGAACTGAAGAGGTTGAAGGAAGATGGCAAGAAAGTTGTGGGCTATATCACCGGGGGATTTATGCCTGAGGAACTGGTATGGGCTGGTGGGGCAATACCGGTAGGGCTCAATCGAGGCGGAGACCACGAGGCAGTGCTCAAGTCGACGGAATATATTCCCAGATTCCTTGATGCTTACTCTAGAGCTCAGATAGGTTATTGGGCATTAGAAGAGCCTCTATATCGAATGGTTGACCTGTTTGTTGTCCCCTGCACCGATAAAAATATATCATCCATCGCCGACTGCTGGGAAATGTGGACCGAGACAAAGGTCGTAAAGCTCGGTATCCCGCATAACAAAAGGGACCATGCCTTTAAGTATTATCTCGAGGGTCTACATTCGCTTAAAGGGGAGGTGGAAAAGCTGACCGGTAACTCCATTGCCGAGGATAAGTTAAGGAAGGAAGTCGATTTAGCCAACCGGATGCGGTTCCTCCTGCGACAGATAAGTGAGATGCGAAAATCCGAGCGGCCGCCAATAAGCGGGAAGGATTATATAAAACTGCACCATGCTTCCTTTCACACTGATAGAGATTTCATGATAAAGAGCCTGGAGTCCCTATCTCAAGAACTGAAACGGAAGGAAGGTAAGAAAGGTCCCAGAATACTGCTGGTTGGCTCCTCTATAGCTGAGGGGGACTACAAGGTTTATGATCTTTTAGAGTCGGCCGGGGCCGATGTTGTCATCGAGGAGTTCTCGGAAGGGATGAAGCCATACTGGCAAGAAGTAGAAGACGGTGGTGATTTAATAGAAGCGTTAGCCGATGGTTACTTCAGGAGAAGGATTCCGCCTCCGGCTTTTTTCCGGCCGGCCACTGAAGATAGGGCTGCTTTCCTGTTAAAACTGGTCAAGGAATTCAGTGTTGATGGGATAATCTGGTATTCAACATTGTACCGTGACTCCTATGATATCGGCGGTATCCACTTCGGGCGTATGGCACAAAGTAAAGACATCCCTTTCATCAAGATAGTGTCAGAATACGACGATGCGGAACACGGTCAGCTCAGCACCCGAATCGAAGCTTTTATCGAGTCTATAGAAGAACGATAAAGTTACCCTTGTCAAGACAACAGTGGAATTGTAGATTCTTCAGGCAGGCCGGAGAATTATCCAGCTCTTAAAACACAGTACTTGTATTGACATACCTATAATCTATATCATGTTCATTGACTTGATGCGATTGAAGGTGGCTGTCCCAAAGGCATGAAGGCCGCCATAAACCGAACGGATATATCCTTCGATGGGTAGCTCTTTCAGTGCCGCCCGTCCCCCGAAGACTTCGGCGGCATGCCCAGCAATCAACACGCCGAGTTCACGCAAAGTAGTATTGCATAAATTGAACCCCAACGAACTAACCAGTTTGCTGCCAGCCTTGACCGCCTGGTCATACTCCCAGGCGGTCTTGTACACGAGATACCTGGCCTGCTCTATGTGAAGGAGCATATCCACTATTCTGCTGCCGACGGTCAGGTGTTCGAAAATAGGTTTGCCACCCTGGATTCTTGTTTTAGCATACTCCTTGGTATACTCATAAATTGCCTGAGCCATGCCAAGTTCAAAACCATGAATAGGCAGCCAGAATGCCCGGCGGCCCTCGAATATAGCGAAACCTTTGTTTTCCTCACCTACCAAATAACGCGCGGGAACCCTCATGTTGTCAAAATGAAGGTCGGCATTAATTCCGAGGGCCGTACTAATAAACTCGTTAACCTTCTGAATGGAGAATCCCGGCGTGTCCGTAGGCACCAGTAATATACTCGTAGATTGGGATACCGGTTTTGTCTTATCCGTTCGAAGAATGACCCACAGCAGACTAGCCGTCCCATTTCCACAGAAACACTTCTCGCCGTTTACGACGTATTCGTCCCCATCCCTATAGGCATAAGTCGCCAGACCGGAACCAGGCTCATCATGTGGTAATATCGGGTCAAGCCCGTGGTCAGGCTCGGTGGCTATTTCGCCCATAGAGAAGGTATAGTCACTGGTTATCCGTTTAAAGAACTCGTCTTGTTGTTCTTCAGTGCCGACGGCACCCAGGTCTCCGCACATTTTCCAGTTAAAGGTGAGCAAATTTGGGGCAAGCAGACCGGCAATCCCGGGGCCCGTATTTTGCGCTAATGCCTGGGCCAGCAACACCAGAGTAAGTAAATCGGCGTCCCTGCCCCCGTATCTTTCTGGAACGGTAACCGTTAGCAACCCCACATCATGCATTTTTTTCAACACACTCCATGGTACACGGTCCCTCGGGTCCTCTTTTGCGGAATATTCACGCAACAGCTCCGGGCTAGTCTCTCGTTTACAGAAATCCTTGGCCATTGCTACAAGAGCCTTTTGTTCTTCTGTTAATTCAAAGTCCATTTATCGATTAATATTCTCCTTTTTAAGCGAATTGATACGTTGCGTACCCGGAAAATTACACCTCTATTCATGGGCAAAGGAAACTGATACTTACTCCGAATGGACAACTACTTCATCTCCCTCCCACTCATACCGGGCATTCAGGCCAGCTTCTCTCGTTATTCTATCCATGTAATCAAACACCCGCTGCCCTCTTTCGTCATTCTTAAGCATCTCCGGCTGGCCTTGTTTATTGATTAGACAGGGGAGGTAACTTGCCCGGGAGATTTGCCCACCATCTACCTCGCACTTGGCAATGATGGTCTGCGCGGTCTCTGCTTGCCAGGGATAATCGGTATACCCAGTATCAGGCTCATTTAAGCCATGAAAGATATCCTTCATCCTCTCCTCCCATTGCTGAAAAGCCCAGGTTACCGGTTCTTCATGTACGGGAGGCATAGCCACCACGAAATTGCCTAGCCCATGGAATATTATCTTCCCTTTGTACTGCTCGATTCCTTTGAGTATGTGGGCATGATGCCCTAAAATCAGGTCAGCCCCGGCATCTATAGCAGCATACGATATTTGTTTCTCATACCAAGCTATTTCGACTGGCTTAAAGCCGACACCTTTGTGAAAAGCAACCACCAGTATGTCACAGAGCGGCCTTAGCTTGTTGATATCTTCTACCATTGCCCCTAGGCTAACTGGCTCGGCGAAGGTATAGACCATTGCGAGATTGCTTCCCGGAGTGGGATGGTCCAATTCGTAATGGGTAATGATATGCACATAGGCACAACCCGGTTTATCCGGCGTGGCCCATGTCAGTTTCGGCCCAACACAATTATAATCCAAGAAACCGAAGCGAGTTCCATCACGCTCAATCACGACATGGTTCCTGGCCTCATCAATATTCATTCCGGCCCCTACGAACGCAATGTCGTATTTCCGAAGGCCGTCAATACTGTCCTCTATCCCCGGCACGCCCGCATCCCAGATATGGTTGCCAGCAAGAGTAAGCACATTAAAGCCAGCAAAAGGAAAAGCGCTCATATTACTCGGGTCACAACCTGGTATGGCCGGTATCTCCGTTGGTATCTCTAGGTAGTATGGATTGATAACCCTCTTCGTAAACGGAATCTCTAGTTGTCCAACTACTACGTCGGCTGACCTAAGCACGGGTGCTGCCAACGTAAAGTAGGATTCAGCGTCCGGTTTCCCAAGGATAATATCCCCCACTGCTAGCACTGTCAGAGTCTTACCGCTCACGTTGCGATCCTCCCTTTTCTAATTTAGCTTTCTGAGATACAAAATTTTATATCGTAAATCTGGCTATGTTTTGTCGATTCAATTCCTACTCGTTATACTGAAAACTATCACCATGGCTTCTTGTCTCATTGGGGCTGACCTGCCTCCATAAAGGATAGATACCACATCTTAAGTTAGAGTTGCAGTATTTTAACCTCAGGAGCAGGTGGACGGTAGCCTAACGAGCTATGAGGACGTACCTAATTGTACTCCATCCTCCATTGCTCAATCAATATCTCCACACCGTTTTCATTCGGTTCTATGATTTTACTTCAGGAATGTTCTATATATTGAAATAGAAAATCATATTACACTATGCTTGACTCACGTTAGACCCATGCAGAACGGAGTTCAAATAAGAATGAGAGAAGTGTTATTGATCATGGCTGCTGGTATCATCTTGCTGATTGTCGGCATTGTTACTGCATCTTTAAGTGCCAGAGCAATTGAAGCCAGGTTAATACCACAAGTGTTGCTCAAGTATATCTTAGTGAAAGTGGGGAGTGCTGGCTTCTTCAAGCTGGCAATTTATTCCTACGTTGCCCTCTTTACTGGATAACCAGCAGCTCGACTATTTTGTTTACATTATCAATTTCCTCTAAGTTCTCCAGCAACTTTAGTGCCTTTTCGGCATTATCCTTGTCTACCGTTTGGGAAAATTCAACATTGGCCCTGAATTTATCCTTCTTTTCTTCTTCTGACATAGGATTCCTGACCGGGTCACCCTTGGGGGCATCGGTGAATTCGGAGAACTGCCGTCCATCCTTCATTCTGACCTCAAGTTTGGTCGCGCTTAGCATGCGCTCTCCGGGTAGTTCCTCAAACCTTACTCTGCTGATAAGGGCGTTGACCTGGGGATCACGTATCGCCGCCTCGGTGAAATGCTCGGGCTTGGAACTGCCCCGGAGCAGGGCATTGGCCACGGTATACTGGTAGCTGAAGGCAGCATCGCCGTGGGGAAAGTCTCTAATTCTAAAAGGTTGTGCACAAAATAGCTCTAACTCCTCTTTGGGTACATAATGGATTACTTCAGCGATGTCGTCAGCTTTTATATTATGTTTATTGACCATCGCTAGGGCGCACTCAATGGGCGGATTGGTACCGCGGCAGGAAGGGTAGGGCTTGAAAGAGCTATCAGAATAGTATTTCCGACCCAGATCCCTGGTTATGATTTCTGGATCCTGGCAACCTTCGGCATAGAGATAATAGTAGCCATACTGGCTGAGCAGCATATCTTCCGGCCCGGTCCAGCCGGCCTTGGCCAGCTGCGCCGAAAAGACCCCGTTGCGGGCGGATAACCCCTGGGGCAACTTGAAGACCGTGCTGGCGTCCCAGACATTTTGCAGGCTCCCGGCCAATTGACTCAGGACGATGCCAAAGGCGTGCCTCATCTGCCGCTCGTTCAAGCCCAGGAGACGCCCGGCAATAGCGGTAGCGCCGATGGCGTTTACCGTGCCGGTATTATCCCAGCCACGGCTCAGCTGGAAGCCGGTGGCCGCTAATACCCGTGAGGCAACATCATCGCCGACCAGCAAGGCGGTAATCAGTTCCTTGCCGTCTATATTCGTCATTTCTCCCAGGGTAACGGCAGTCATGACCGTTGTCCCGCTGATATGGGCGGGGATAAATTTATCCCCATATAAAACACCCACCGGTTCAAAATCAAAAGACCGGGCCATAATGCTATTCACCATGGCCGCATTGTGGGCGGGCACCTTGCCACCGAGGGCAATAATCGAGGCCTCTTTCTTACCGCCCCAATCTTTGACCAGCTCTACCAGTGCGGCGTTGCCGACAGCCGGGGCACCGCCGATGCCGCATCCCAGCACATCAATAATACGGTACCGGGCGTTCTCCACCGTCGCTTGGTCAAAGTTATCAAAGCGGGTCTCCAGAACATTGGCTGATAGCGCCTCAATAGGTGTGTTTTTATTGTTACTCATCGAAGTAATGCCTCCTTTTTACAAATATTATGCGTCATTTTAGATGCTTGGTAGGGAGAATTCCTCGCTTGGCCAGGTCATCGGCGATGTCCTCAAGATCAAGTTCCACCAGCTTCTCTCTGGTTGGTAACCCCGTCTCTATATTCCAGCCTCTTTCGTCATAGTAGTCATCCAGCATCTGCTCCAGGTCATCGGAGGTAAGGACCTTAATTCCCAAGAAATCCTTCATCCGGATGACCTCGTCTCCGCGCTTCAGAGGCTCCAGCCACTTTAGGGGGAATTTGTCATCCTCTCGGGAAAAGCCCTCTCTGGCATTAAGTGCCTTCAGCAGGTTCCAGGCTCTCTCTCCAGCTCTTTTTAGCTCGCCAGCATCCATTTCAATCCCAGTGGCCGCTGAGTAAAGATTGGCCAGCCTTTCCATGCTGAAGAAAGGCGGGGCGTGCAGGCACAAGCCTAGATCCTCATAGATGGTGAAGATATCTTCGCTGTGTCTTAAAAACCGGGCCACGTTGACATTGAAGGGGGTATCAAGGATTCTGTTCATAGTGTCTGGTGGTATGGCTGTCTGCTCGCCGTATCTCCGAAATATTTCTTTTGCCTTCTCTCTGGCTACGGACCTGCCTGGCCCCGGACCGCCGCTTTTGGAATTACCAAAAACGTGGGGTGATACTACTGCCCCTAGCATGGCGGGATGCAGACTGTCCGTTCTGGCATCACGCCAGAGCTCACCACCCTTAATGCAGTAGGCATATTTTTCACATTCCTGGCCGAATCGTTTAACTACCCCCTGGATACCATCAGCTAGCGCGTCGCCCACTCCCTGCCTGAAGGCCACTTTCTCGAGCAGGTTGGTTAAACTCTTCTCATTACCTATCTCAATACCCTCAAGGTCATCCTTGGTTATGATGCCCCGCTTGTGTAAATCAACAAGAAACTGGGCACCCGCCATAAATGACATCCGGTCAATTCCGTAGATTTGCGAAACATGGACAAAATTGGTGGCCTCTTCGAAGTTCTGGAATGCCAGGCGAATACCCTCGCAGTGGGCCGGGTGAGGCTGGAATGTTATCAGCCCCTGATACTCCCCCTGTACCACCTGGTCAACATCCCGACAGGCGATAGGGCAGGAGTGGCAGCCAAGCCTTGACTTTAGCACCCTATGAAGGTATACCTCGGGTCCAAATTTCTCTCTGGCGGCAGTCAGATTATCGGGTGCTTCGTTGTAGTAACCTAGTAACTGCCCGCGAAAAACGGTATCAAAGCCATACTCGGCAAGTCCTATCCTCACGATATCATCCCGTATCGGCCAGTTCATGATATCGGTCATTATCTGGTCGACCGGCTCCATAAACCTGGCCGGGTCAGCGACCGGTACTTTTTTCTTGCCACCGATCGCTATCAGCTTCAGGTTCTTGGAGCCCATCACGGCACCGAAGCCGTGCCGGCCCAATGTGCCGCTCTTGTCGACTATGGCCAGCGAGATCTTCGCCAGGTTCTCGCTGGCCTGACCGATGGAGACGATGCTGTAGTCAATGCCATATCTTTGCCACATTTCATCGGTAACTTCGAAGCTGTCCTTACCCCACAGGTCAGCAGCGTCGCAGATTTCCACACCTTCGTCGGAGATCTTTAGATAGACCGGCCGGTCGGCTCGCCCGGAAATAATCAGCTCATCGTACCCGGCGTGCTTGAGCCGGCTGGCCAGTCCTATGGAGCTGCTGCCCGGTCCGATGGTATTGGTTAGCGGGAATTTTGTCCAGGCATTACACTTTGGTGTCGATGGGCATGGTGTCCCCACCAGCAGGCCGGCACCAATGATGATGTAGTTTTGCGGTGAGAGCGGGTCGATACCGGGCGCTATAAGATCATAGGCCATCCGGGCACTGATACCGAAGGCACCAACATACCGGCTGGTAATATCCGGGGTAAGGTCTGCCTCTCGTATATTTCCGGTGGTTAAGTCTACGGAGAGCATCTTTCCCATATACCCGTTGGATTGCATTGGAGCTTCTCCTTTGCCATATATTGTGATGTCTTCGTCAGGCTCGCCTTTTTTCACGGGTCAAAGCGCCGTAAGAACAGGTTCTGACGCAGATGCCACAACCGTCACAATCGTCGCTGAAGAAAATTTCGGGCTCACCGGGCGGCGTGGAGCGGTCCGGGGGGACGATTTTAATCCGGGCATAGCCGGGGTGGAATGCCCCTTCGAACCGGAAGCTGCACATCAGGGCGCACCTGAGGCAGCCGACGCATTTTGTCGGGTCAGCCAGGATCGGCAGGTCGCACCAGAGACACCGGGTAGACTCGCCCGTGGTAGCGGCTTCGTCAAGGCCAAGCTCCACCTCATTAAAACCGGACAACCTCTTTTTGAGAGGTAGCGTTGGCATCGCGGCCCGTTGGCCGACAGTAACGCCGCGCACCGGCGCTGGCAATTCTTCATTAGGAGCGATACTTGTCTCATCAATATCAATATTGCCGCTGCCACCAAGGTACTTGTCTATGGAAATGGCCGCCCGCCTGCCGGCGGCGATGGCCGCAATCACCGAGGATGGGCCGGTAACCGCATCACCACCGGCAAAAACGCCCGGTCGGCTGGTAGCCAGTGTATGTTGGTTATCGACCTGGATGGTGTTTCCCTTGCCCATCTCCAAGCCATACTGGCTGGGAACATCGGAGGTCTCCCCGATGGCAGCCAGTATGGCATCGCATTTCAGGGAAAAGTCACCACCTTTAACCGGCATAGGTTGCTGCTGGCCACTCTCATCGGGTTTGGCCATCTCCGTACGGGAGCACGATAAACGCAGTTTACCGTTTTGCCGTCTTATACTCTGCGGTACCGCTGAAAACACTATCTTTACACCTTCTTGGATGGCGGCCGCTACCTCTTCCTGGCCAGCTTGTAGCTTTTCTCTGGTGCCGGCGTAGATTACGGTAACTTCCCGACTGCCGAGGCGAAGGGCGGTTCGGGCGCTATCTATGGCGGCGTATTTACCACCGATAATGGCGACACTATCTCCCAGATTCACCCCTTTACCCAGGCTTACCTCTCTCAAAAAGTTTATCGCTGGCTCTATCCCTTGATTGTCCTCTCCTTCCACCATCAGCCCGAGGCCACGGTGGGCCCCCAGCGCCAGGAAAACAGCATCATACTGCTCCAGCAGTTCATCCAGGGAATTGACCCTGGTGTCTGTCTTGATGGTGACACCAGCTCGCTTTATCTCATCTATCTCTTTGTCCAGCACTTCCCGGGGCAGGCGGTACTCTGGGATACCCACCCGCATCATGCCGCCGGCCACCGGTAAGGCCTCCAGAACGGTCACCTCATGGCCAAGCCCGGCGAGGTAATAGCTGGCGGTCAGCCCGGCCGGGCCGGAACCGACGACGGCCACCCGTTTACCGGATGGTTCGTTTACCGATAGCGGGCCGGCCGTTGAGCCCCGTTCGGCGACAAAACGCTTGAGAGCGTTGATGGCTACCGGTCCACCTAGGTGGTTATGGTGTGCCTGACATGCCTTCTCGCAGGGGGCTGGACAGACACGACCGCAGACTGACGGGAAGGGGTTTCTTTCGCGGATAACGGCCAGTGCCTTATCATATTTACCTAGCCTGATTAAGCGAATGTAGCGCGGAATATCCACTCCCGCCAGACAAGCACGTTTGCAGGGGGCTTCTTTGCTAGCTTCTCGGTATCCTGTAGGCACTATTCTCATTGATAATGACATAAAAGCGCGCTTTTTAACCCGCTAATAGAGTCGGGCATGGCCGCAACAGAGTCCAGAGATTGAGGTAGTTCCTGAAGGCTTCAATCTCGTCGGAACTCTTTTTGGTCACCTGGGAGAGTCGCTGCGCCGTGATTCAGTCGTTCTCGGGTAAGTAGGCCTTGCTAGAATAATATACTTCGCCTTCAGCCGGTGTCAATTTTTTGGAGTTGGCATATGTTATTATAGTGGTAGCATTTTGTATGGTCGGTGTGATATGAGGGTAGCTTGAAATGACCGCAGATGACCTTTCGGCACAGTCCATTACCCGTGGTCTGGGCACCCGCTTTGTCGGGCAGAGGACTATATACTACCGCCGGTTGAAGTCAACAATAGATGTGGCCAGGCGGGAAGCCCGGCAGGAGGCCGCCGAGGGGACCGTTATCATCACCGGGGAACAGACGGGAGGCCGGGGGCGGCGGGGACGCTCATGGTTATCACCCCGGGGCAGCATTGCCCTGTCTATTATCCTCTATCCCGACGTTGCCCATCTGCCGTCCCTCATCATGCTGGCCTCACTGGCCGTGGTCAACAGCACCAGGGCAGTCACTGGATTAGAGCCAGGAATCAAGTGGCCCAACGATGTGCTGATTAATGGCAAGAAGGTCTGCGGTATCTTGATTGAAAGCGAGGTACGGGGGGATAAGGTTGACTATTCCACTGTCAGCATGGGGATAAACGTTAATATAAGGCTATCCGATTTCCCGGAGATTGCGGCAACCGCCACCAGCCTTGTTGCCGAGACGGGAAGGGATGTTTCCCGCCGGGACATAGTGCGCCACCTACTGGTTGAAGTAGAGAGGCTATATTTAACCCTCCGGGCGGGGGGGTCTGCTTTCGAGGCGTGGCGTGACAATCTGGTAATGCTGGGTAAGGACGTTCGGGTGACCGAAGGGGAAAAGTTATACCAGGGTATAGCCGAATCGGTGGCCAGGGACGGCAGTCTGCTGCTGCGGCAATCTGACGGGAAGCAGCTTAAAATCGTCGCCGGTGACGTATCCCTGCGCTACTAGCTCCAGGTAGCACCCGGAGCCCGCTCATATAGCGGGCTCCAGGCTTTTTTACTTGATTATCGTGACTTCTTCTCTTCCGGGGGCTTGCTGGCACCGAGACCGGCAAAGGCTTTAAACATGTCTATCGGCAACGGGAAGATTATGGTGCTGTTTCTCTCCGAGGCTATCTCGGTGAGTGTTTGCAGGTAGCGAAGCTGCAGGGTTGTTGGCTCCTTGGCAATGACGGCGCCGGCTTCGGCCAGCCTCTCCGAGGCTTGAAACTCGCCGTCGGCATGGATGATTTTGGCCCGTCTCTCACGCTCTGCCTCTGCCTGAGCGGCCATGGAACGCCTCATTGTTTCCGGAAGCTCAACGTCTTTAATCTCTACCGTGCTTACCTTGACTCCCCAGGGGTCGGTGTGCTCGTCGATTATCTGCTGCAGGGTTTGGTTTATCTTCTCCCGGGCGGTCAGCAGGTCATCCAGCTCTGACTGGCCCAGTACGTTGCGTAGCGTTGTCTGGGAAATCTGCGAGGTGCCCCGGATGTGGTCCAGAATCTTAACCACCGAGGCCTCGGGGTCGACCACCCGGAAGTACACCACGGCGTTCACCCTGACGGTAACATTGTCCTTGGTGATGACGTCCTGCGGTGGGACATCCATGGTAACCACCCGCAGGTCAACCTTCACCATGCGGTCAACGAAGGGGATAATCAGGAAGAGGCCCGGGCCCCTGGCCCCAACCAGCCGCCCCAGGCGGAAGATGACCCCCCGCTCATACTCGGCGACAATTTTTACCGTCATCGGGATGAGTATAAGCACAAATAGAACAATTATTACGATGATGACTATGTTACCCATTGGCATGCATCTCCTTTACTCTTTTTTGGTTATCCACAGTTTAAGGCCATCGACCTTTGTGATAATCACCTCCTCCCCGGGTTCTACCCGGCCTTTCTCTGATATCGCCGTCCAGTGTTCACCCTCAACGAAAACGGTTCCCTTGGGCCTCATCACCGTCTTGGCCTCGGCAATTTTACCTACCAGGTCCTCTCTGCCAGCCAGTATTTGCGACCGATGGGCGCGGATACCCCAGATGATACTGACGGCAACGAAGGCAGCCAGGGCTACGACGACTAAAACAATAAGCCATACGTCTGGTGACCCTATTTGAGGCAATTTCAACCTCCTCGGAGCTATGATTGGGCTACGGTAATATTCGGGGAGAACCGGCTGTACCGGTATTTATTCTTTTTTGGTTACCCACAGGTTCAGGCTGTCCACCCTGGTAATGATTACCTCTTCTTTGGGTTCCACCCGTCCCGATTCCGAGGTTGCATTCCAGCGTTCACCCTTGAAAAAGACTATCCCCTCGGGGTCGAGAACTGTCTTGGCCACGGCTTTCTTGCCCACTAGTTCTTCCCGGCCGGTTGACGCCTGACGGCGGTGGGCTCGGATAATCCGATTGATGACGAAGGCGAACAGACCGGCAATACAGATGGTCACCACGGCGATTAGCCAGGGATTAACTGGTTCAAACACTGGAGAGCCTCCCGGAATTAAAATTAGAGCACCTAAGACCAGGGCTACGACGCCGCCGGCGGTGAACAGACCGAAGGTTGAGGTGAGCACCTCGCCGACAAAGAGACCAAAGGCGAGCACGATGAGCAGGACCCCGGCCCAGTTTACTGGCAGCTGGCCCAGTGAATAGAAGGCCAGTATACCGCAGATAGCACCGACCACGCCCGGGAAAATAAGCCCCGGGTTGGTGATTTCAATAAATATGCCGAGTGTGGCCAGACTTAGCAGTATAAAGGCGATGTTGGGGTCGGCTATCGTGTGCAGGAAATCCTGAACCAGGGTCATCTTGATGAACTTGATGCTGGCCCCCTCCGTGTGCAGGGTCACCACACTCTCATCGAGCATGGTTACCTCCCAGCCATCGAGCTGTGATACCAGGTCGTCAAGATTACTGGCAATGATTTCGATGACACCGAGTTCCAGGGCCTCCTGCTCTGAGGCCGAAACACCCTTTCTGACAGCGTCCTCGGCCCATTCCGCATTGCGCCCGTGGTTCTCGGCGAGGCCGATAATATAGGCCACCGCATCATTGATAATCTTTCTCTGCATTTCGTCGGATATTTCCGCCTCACCGCCGCTGCCCAGCGATACCGGAGTGGCCGCTCCGATGGCCGTACTCGGTGCCATGGCGGCAACATGGCCGGCTAGGGTGATATAGGTTCCTGCCGAGGCGGCCCGGGCCCCCGATGGCGATACATATACAATTACCGGGATGTCGGCGTTAAGAATGGCCTGCACGATGTCCCGCATGGCGGTGTCCAGGCCACCCGGGGTGTCCATCTGGATAACGCAGGCCATGGCATCGGCCTCTTCGGCTTTTTCAATACCGTTCTGGATGTACTCGGCGACGACCGGGTTTATGGTGCCTTCAATCTCAAGCACCACGATATCGTCGGTGGCGGCCTGTGCTCTGGCCGAGATAAAGACCGCGACAATCAGGCCGGTTAGGAGTAGAATGCGAACGATTCTGGCCATGTTTTAGTTTATCCCTGAATTTATATTCATTATATCATATCGGGCTTGAGGTATCATTGCAATGGAGGTGGGAGTTGTCAAGGGCACCGTATCAATAGCGGCAGGGCCCGGTTGAATAGCTATGGCGTATGGTGTAAAATTTATCGGCTACTGTAGAGAGGGTGATGTGAAAATTCAGAGATGCAAGGGCAGCCGTGACCTATCCCCCGGAGATATGCGGCGGTTTCGCCACATTGAGGAGACATTCCGGGACTGTTGCCTTAAAGCGGGCTATGAGGAAGCAAGAACGCCGACCGTTGAGTACCTCCACCTGTTTACGGCAGCGGGAACGCTTACACCGGGTACCTTGCGCCGTGTATACTCCTTTTTGGACTGGGATGGTTGGAGCGGCGAGCGGGTTGTCCTGAGGCCCGATGGCACCATCCCTGTCGCCCGGCTCTATATTGAAGGTATGGAAAGTACGGCACTGGCCAAGCTTTTCTATATTGCCAATGTCTTTATGTTTGAGGAGACCGGTGCCGAATCGCGGGAACGCTGGCAGTGTGGCGCCGAACTTATCGGTGCTGGTTCTGCCTTGGCCGATGTAGAGCTGATAACGCTAGCCCGTGAAGTGCTGAGTAAGCTGCGGATAGGCACGGTAGAGCTGAGGTTGTCGCACGTTGGCCTGATAAGGACCCTGCTTGAGGAGCTCGGGTTGAGCCGCAGTGAGCAGATAAAGGTGTTTGACCAGATTCTGGGCGGTGACACGGCCGCGCTGGCCAGGATAAAGCCAAAGAGCCCGGAACTGGGCAGGGTAATGTCCCAATTGCTCGACCTTAAGGGCAAATCATCTGGCTTTCTGCATAACTTCAAGGCGCTGTTTAATCATGAACTGCCCCGGCTCGAAACGCATGTAGATGACTTTATTGAGGTGGTCAGCCTGCTAGACACCCTGGGTTATGATTACCATATTGATATTACCGCCGGCACTGGCTTTGAGTACTACACCGGCATGACCTTCCAGCTATTCCTGAATGGGGAAAAGATAGGCGGCGGGGGACGCTATGATGCCTTGATACCGCTGTTGGGTGGCCAGAATGTGCCCGCCTCGGGTTTTGCCCTTTACCTTGACCGGCTGATGAACCAATTGCCGCCGGAGGTCCTGAGTCAGCCCCTGGCACAGCGGGTTCTGGTTACCTTTACTGCTGATGAGTCACGGGCACTGAAGCCGGGATTCGGTATTGTCAGCGAACTGCGTGAGGCCGGATACATCGCCGAGCTTGACCTTGGTACCCGGGAGTCGGCTGATTTTGGCTGGGCCCTGGAAGTCGGGCCCGACCGGTTTGTTCTTACTGACCGGCTCGGGCAGAAAAGACACGAAGTGCAGAGTACGACCGAGGTCTTAGCCTTGCTGGAGGGAAAAGGTGCCGATAAAGCTGGCGCTGCCTAAGGGACGTCTGCTCAATCAGACGGCCAGGTTGCTCGATAACGCCGGCTGGGGAATCAGCGGCTACCATCAGGGGGCATCGTCTTATCGTCTCGAGTCCACTAGGTTTCCCGAACTGGCGATAAAGGTATTCCATGAAAAGGATATCCCGGTTCAGGTAGCCGTGGCCAACTATGACCTGGGCATCTGCGGACGGGATTGGATTGAAGAACTCCTGTCCCGGTACCCCAGCAGCAACCTGGTCAAGGTAAAAGAGCTGGGGTACGGTCGAAGCAGCCTGCTCATGACCGCCAGCCGCTCGGCAGGGACGGCTGCTCTGGCCCGGTTACGGGCGAGGCCGGACACTGTCCGCATCGCCAGTGAGTATCCCAATCTGGCCGAATCGTTTGCCGTCCGGCTGCGGCTGAGGCGCTTCAGCATATTCCCGGTATGGGGAGCGGCCGAGGTATATCCCCCAGAGGGCGCTGACCTGGCCTTAATCCCGGTGGATACCGAGGATCAGCTGGTTGACTATGGACTGCTGTCGGTGAGCAAGACCCTCCGTTCCAGCGCTTTTCTGATAGCCAATAAAAACAGCTGGGAGTCTAGGGATATGCGCCAGGTGCTGACCTCAATTTACCATAGCCTTGCCGGGAGTGAGGATGCCACTCCCCGGAGCGACCAGGTGAAGTCGCCGGCAAAGAAAGACGGTTCCGGTGTGGGGCCGCTGGCTGAAGATACCGTCTGGCTGGCCTTGCCCGACGGGCACCAGCAGCAGCCCACTTTTGACCTTTTAACCAGGGCTGGTATTGAGATTGACGATTACCCGTCTCCATCCGGTAATCGCCGGCCGACCTCTAAGCTGGAAGGGGTCAGGATTAAGGTGATAAGGCCCCAGGATATGCCCTCGCAGGTTGCCAATGGGAATTTTGACTTGGCCATCACTGGCCGCGATTGGCTGACGGAGCATCTCTACCAGTTCCCGTCCAGCCCGGTCACCGAGCTTCTGGGCCTTGGCTTTGGTGGGGTAAAAATCGTCGCGGTCATCAGCAAAAGTCTGGTTGTTGACAGTGTTGAGGACCTGGGAAAGCTCAGCCGGGAATGGCAGCTTCCGTTACGGGTAGCCTCGGAATACGTTAATATTGCTGATAAGTATGCCCGGGATAACCACCTCGGCTGGTATCGGGTGGTGCCGACCTGGGGGGCCAGCGAAGGCTTTCTGCCGGAAGACGCCGATTTACTTATCGAGAATACCCAGACGGGACGGACGATTTCCCGTCATAACCTTCGTATTATCGACCGTCTTTTCGAGTCAACGGCCTGCCTGGTTGGCAGCACTGTCGCTGTTGCCAGCCCGAAAAAAAGGAAACGGATAAAGGCGATTATGGCTACCCTGAAGGCAGCAGTGGAGGCGTGATTTGATTATTATTGACGGCTTTCAGCCGGCGAAGTCGGCGTTAACCCGGTCCCCCCTTGCCGAGTTGAATACGGTTTCGCCAGCGCTGGCGGAGAGGCTAAAGCAGATATTCGGCCGGGAGATTGAGCCTGAGGCGGCGGTGCGGCAGATTGTTGCCGAAGTGCGGGAGCGGGGGGATGCGGCCCTCTTTGATTATGCCCTGCGGATTGACGGGCTGGAACTGACCTCGCTGGAGGTAGGCCGGGAAGCGATAACCGCCGCCTACCGCGAGGTGGCTGAAGAGCTGGTATCGGCCCTGAAGCTGGCTGCGGAGCGAATCCAGGCCTTCCACAGCGCTCAGAAGCACATTATCTGGGGCCAGGCGGAAAAAGAGCAGTTGCGCTGGTTGATAAGGCCATTGCAGCGGGTCGGTGTCTATGCCCCCGGTGGTACTGCCAGCTACCCGTCCACGGTACTGATGACGGCGGTTCCGGCCAGGGTGGCCGGGGTTGAAGAAGTCGTGCTGGTCACCCCACCGGGTCCGCAGGGAGTAGTACCGCCGGCAACGCTGGTAGCGGCCGATATTGCCGGTGTCGACCGCATATTTTGCGTCGGCGGGGCGTCAGCCATCGCTGCCCTGGCCTTCGGCACGGAGTCTATCCCCCGTGTGGACAAGATTTGTGGTCCGGGCAATATCTTCGTGGTTCTGGCCAAGAAGATGGTCTACGGCGTGGTGGATATCGATGGGCTGCAGGGCCCGAGCGAGGTTTTGATTATCGCCGATGAAAAGGCCGACCCTGCGTATTGTGCCGGTGACCTCCTGGCCCAGGCCGAGCATGACCCCCTGGCCTCGGCTATTCTGGTAACCACTTCGTGGCGGTTGGCCGAAGAGGTCAACCGAGAAGTTGAGCGGCAGGTTAAAGATTTGCCGCGGCAAGCCACCATCGCCGAGTCCCTGGAGAGGAGGGGGATAATTGCCATGGTTGATACCCTTGACGAGGCGATAGAGCTGGCCAACATCTATGCGCCGGAGCACCTGTGCCTGATGATAGACCGGGCCAGCGCGCACCTCAACAAGATAACCAGTGCCGGGACGGTATTTGTCGGCCGGGGTTCTACCGTGGTTCTGGGGGATTACGTGGCCGGGCCAAGTCATGTTCTGCCCACCGGCGGCACGGCCCGGTTCAGCTCACCACTTAATGTAGGCAGTTTCATCAAGCTTACGAACCTGGTTGATACTGACCAGTTCGACCTGGGACAACTGGGGCAGGCGGCCGCCATCATCGCCCGGGCCGAGGGGCTTGATGCCCACGCCCGGGCAGTGGAAAGGCGGATTCAGGATATTGACAAACCACGCTCGTTGTGATAAACTTACGGCAAATAAAGTGAGTTAGAGATGAAAGCGTATTTAGTTGTTCACAAGGCTTACTATTATTATTTCGCGTTTACTGGGCGCAGCGGCGCTTGGGAGGTATTGATGTAATGTCGATGGTATAGCTCAAAGAAATAAGACAATCCGGAAATTAAAAGAGAAGCCCTCCCAAGCGGAGGGAATTTTATTTTGGTGAACGTAATTAAAACTGCTGGTCATAGACCGGTTAAAAATAATCAGCGATAAGAGGTGAGGAAAATGAGTAAGGTTATCGGAATAGAAGGGCTGGTCAAGCCTTGGATTATTGCCCTGGGTGGCTACGTTGCCAGCAAGGCCCCAGATGCCCTGGAGGGCAAGATGGAGGTGGCGACAAAGGATGTCATCAAACTGGATGCCAATGAAAATCCTTACGGTTGTTCACCCAGAGTCCAGCGGGCACTGGCCGAGTGCTCTAGTATTAATATCTACCCCGATGCCGAGCAGGTAGAACTGAGGAAAATGCTCTCAGAGTATGTCGGCGCCAGGCCAGAGTGTATCGCCGCCGGTAACGGCAGCGACGAGCTGATAGGCTATATTATGCGCTCTTTTGTCGGGCCGGGTGATGAGGTAATAAACTGTGTGCCCAC
This sequence comes from Dehalococcoidia bacterium, assembly GCA_011191985.1. Classification (GTDB taxonomy): domain Bacteria; phylum Chloroflexota; class Dehalococcoidia; order Dehalococcoidales; family W111; genus W111. The sequence continues at coordinate 8,663 of DUEU01000071.1, read as the reverse complement.
CTTTGATATCTTCCGTCACCGGACGCAACTGTGCGGCGGCACCTTGGTCGAGGTGCCCCGCAACGAGGATTATATGGTCGATGTCGCGGCTGTGAAAGCGGCCATCACCCCGCGGACCAGATTGATACCTCTGGCGACCCCGAATAATCCCACCGGCACCAAGATACCGCTAGAGGACATCCTGGAAATAGTGGAGACCGGGGTACCTGTTCTGGTGGACGAGGCCTATGTCGAGTTCAACGGGGAAACCGTTGTCCCTCTGGCCAGTAAGTATGACAATATGATGGTACTGCGGACCTTCAGCAAGTGGGCGGGACTGGCCGGGATGAGGATTGGTTATGGTATCTTCCCTCCCCAGATCGCTGACTATGTAATGAAGATCAAGGAGCCCTACAACGTAAATATAGCCGCTCAGATTGCGGTGCGGGAGTCGCTCAAAGACCTTGAGTATCTGCGTAACAACGTGAAGACTATAGTGGCCGAGAGGGACAGGCTATTTGCCGAGTTGAGCCAGCTATCTTTCCTGAAGCCATATCCGTCCTGGGCCAACTTTGTATTCTGTTCTGTCCTGAAGGGTAACGCCTACGAAATCCAGCAAAGACTTGAGAGAAAGGGGATACTGATACGCTACTTCAATATTCCGCTATTGCAGAACGCCCTTCGCTTCGGTGTTGGCAAACCGGAGCACACTGATGTTATGATAAGGGTACTCAAGCAAATAGAGAAGGAGTTGGATGACAAATAGACTTGCGGTCGTCAGACGCGAGACAGCGGAAACTAACATCAGTCTGGAGCTCGCCCTCGATGGTAGCGGAATATGGGAGACCAACACCGGCATCAGAATTTTTGACCATCTGATAGCGCAGATAGCCCGCCACGGGCTACTCGACATAAAGTTGTCAGCCGTGGGTAATGACCAGCACCACCTGGTGGAGGATGTTGCTATCTGTTTGGGTAAGGCCTTTAACGAAGCCCTGGGTGAAAAACGCGGTATAGTCCGGATGGCGGATGTTGCCGTGCCTATGGATGACGCCCTGGCGATGGTGGCCGTTGACATCGGCGGTAGGGGATACACGGTCTTGGACCTGTCCTTTAGCGATAACGACATGGCCGGATTTCCCACTGACCTTATCCGCCACTTCATGGAGTCGTTTGCCATTGAAGGCCGTCTTAATCTTCATGCCCGGGTGGCTTACGGCACTAATGACCATCACAAGGCCGAGGCCCTGTTTAAGGCTTTGGGCCGGGCGCTGGACGCAGCGACCAAGATAGACGAGCGGATTGCCGGCGATCTGCCCAGCACTAAGGACCTGTTAGAAAGCTAGGGTTTAACATGAACAATGATGTAGTTTTGATAATCGCCGCTATTGTACTCATGCTCCTGGCCCTGATTTTTATTCCCCAATGGCGTCTGAAGCGGGCCGTGCGGCAGGTAATACGGATTTTCCGGGAGAGTAACGCTGTCGGCATCGGCAGTGCCAAGTCACTTGACGAACTGGGACTGAGGCCCAAGGGGATGCTGGAAGGGATGTTCCGGGGACGTGACTACAAGCAGTATGCTTTGGCTTCGCTGATGAGGGCCGAGATTGTAATCATGACCAAAGACGGCGATTATTACCTGGCGGAAGACAAACTTCTTCAATCGGGCCTCGAGAAGTCGACCTCCTACTACCGCTAGGCTATCACCTCAGTCTCTGGCCCGTTAGCCTTTCGTAGGCCTGCTCATATCGTTTCGTGGTGCTGGCAATGACCGCCGGTGGTAAATTTGGCGCCGGCGGCTCTTTGTTCCACCCGGAGTTGGTGAGCCAGTCGCGGACCGGCTGCTTATCGTAGCTGGGTTGAGATTGGCCGACCTTATACTCGCCGGCGTCCCAGAAGCGAGACGAGTCTGGGGTCAGCAGTTCGTCAATAAGGATAAGCCGACCGTCTTCCAGCCCGAACTCCATCTTGGTATCAGCAATAATAATGCCCTGCTTACTGGCGTACTCTCGGGCATAGCGATATATGGCCAGGCTTCTGGCTTCCAGTTCCTCGGCAACGGCTCTGCCGACCAGGTTTTCCAGCTCGGCATTGCTGAGGGGCAGGTCGTGGCCGCTCTCTGCCTTGGTGGTCGGGGTGAACAGTGGCTCGGGTAGTTCCTGGCTATGCTGGAGTCTGGCCGATAGCGTCTTGCCTAGTACCGTACCATGTTGCCGGTACTCGTCCCACGCTGAGCCGGCCAGATAGCCACGAACGACACATTCCACCAGCACCCGCTCTGCCTTCTTAACTATCATTGACCGACCGGCCAGGTAAGCGGGGTAGGCGCGACTCTGAGCCGGGAGGTAGGCATCGAGCTTCTGGACGTCATCCACGGTGGCTACCAGGTGGTTGGGTATCAGGCTTGCGGTCTTCTGGAACCAGAAGCTGGAAAGTTGATTGAGCACTCGTCCTTTGCTTGGTATACCATCGGGGAGGACCACATCGAAGGCCGAGATGCGGTCAGTGGCGATAATGAGCATCAGGTCACCGAGGTCGTAGGTGTCCCGTACCTTGCCCCTTAGGAATAGGGGTAGTGGTAAATCAGTTTCTAGTAAGACCGGGGTGCTATTGTCCATAGGCTCCTTATAGTGCCCGGGGACCCAGGTCGGCATGCTTGGTGATGCTGGGTTTCCACTGCGTTTGGGTTAACCCCAGGCGCTGGAAGATATCGTCTATATAGCGCAGGTAGTACCGGTAGTCGAATAGTGCTTCGAGCTCTGCCGGGGATAGGTTGGCCGTCACCTCAGGGTCTGCCTTCAGCAGGGTCAGGAAATTACGGTTTTTGAGCCATACTGGCATAGCGTTGCGCTGCACCAGTTCGTAGGCTTTCTGCCGGGAGAGTCCTTTATCAATAAGCGCCAGCATCACCCTCTGGGAGAAGATAAGTCCCTTGGTGAGCCCGATATTTTGCTTCATTTTCCGGGGGTAAACGTGCAGCCCGCTGATTATCGAGGTGAACATGGCCAGGCAGTAGTCCAGCAGCAGGCAGGCGTCGGGTATGGTGATGCGCTCGGTGGAGGAGTGACTTATGTCCCGCTCGTGCCAGAGGGCGATGTTTTCCATTGAGGTCAGGGCGTAACCCCGTACCAGCCGGGCTAGGCCGCTGATGCGCTCACAGAGCTCGGGGTTCCGTTTATGGGGCATGGCCGACGAGCCGGTCTGCCCGGCACTGAACGGTTCTTCTACCTCCCGTGTCTCCGTTTTTTGCAGAAGCCTGATCTCGGTGGCAAACTTTTCCAGAGAGCTGGCGGTTATGGCCAAGGTGGTCACAAACTGGGCATGGCGGTCGCGCTGTAGAACCTGGCTGGACACCGGGGCGGGGGTAAGACCCAGCTTGGCACAGGCCTTCTCCTCGACCTCAGGCGGCACCGTGGCATAGGTGCCGACGGCGCCGGAAATCTTGCCCACCGCGATTGCCTGTCTGGCTTCGGCCAGGCGCTTCTGATTGCGCCTCATCTCCTCTGTCCACAGTGCCAGCTTTAGCCCGAAGGAAATCGGCTCGGCGTGAACGCCGTGGGTGCGACCTATCATTGGCGTGTATTTGTGTTCTATCGCCTTCTGTGCCAGTGCTGATATCAGTTCCTTTATATCCTGGGCCAGTATCTCGGCGGCTTCAACCATCTGCAGGCTCAAGCCTGTGTCGATGACGTCGGATGAGGTGAGACCGAGATGGACAAATCGTGATTCCTCTCCCAGGCTTTCTGACACCGAGCCGAGAAAGGCGGTCACGTCGTGGTGAGTTGTTTTGAGAATCTCCTCCATACGTTTTAGATTGCATTTGGCCAGCTTAATCTTGGCGGCCGCCTGACGGGGAATAACGCCCAGCTCTGCCCAGGCATCACAAACGGAAATCTCGACCTCAAGCCACTTGCTAAACTTGTTCTCATCGGACCATATTCTCTTCATCTGGGAACGAGAGTAACGCTCAATCATGACTCTCCTTGCAGGCCCTTCCGGTATTCTTCGTAGGCGTCTCTTATCTCGGGGTATTTCAGGCCCAGGATTTCGGCAGCAAGATAGGCGGCGTTCTTGGCGCCGGCCTTGCCTACCGCTACCGTGGCCACAGGGATACCGGCCGGCATCTGGGCTATAGAAAGGAGGGCATCGAGCCCCTGCAAATCGCTGCTGGCCAGGGGGACGCCGATAATGGGCAGGCTTGTCCAGCTGGCCAGAACCCCGGGCAGGTGGGCTGCTCCGCCCGCGGCGGCAATTATGACTTCTATACCGCAGTCGCGCGCGTTCAGGGCAAACTGTTTTGCCTTTTCTGGGGTGCGGTGGGCCGAGATTACGTTCACCTCATAACCGATAGCCAGACTGTCTAGCACGTCCTGTGTTGCCTGCATTATCTCGGCATCTGATTTGGAACCCATGACCACGGCTACCGGTGGCATTACTTACCTCTCTTGGTGAGGGCAATGTCCTGGCGATAGTGAACACCCTCGAAGTGAATTCGGGGGACATTAGCGTAGACCTTTTCCCTCGCCTCGGCAATGGTCTTCCCCATAGCTACTATTGTAAGCACGCGCCCACCGCTGGTCAATACCTGTCCCGTCCCGGTACCGGCCCTGGTGCCGGCATGGAATACTAGGATGTTATCATCCAGGTCGTCGAGGCCGCTGATGGGGAAGCCGGTCTGGTAGCTGTCGGGGTAGCCGGCAGATGCCAGGACAACACCAACACAGGCATATTGGCTCCACTCTACGTTTATCTTATCCAGTCTGTTGTCAACCACGGCTATCATGATTTCCAGCAGGTCAGTTTTGAGCCGGGGCAGAATAACCTGTGCCTCAGGGTCACCGAAGCGGGCGTTGAACTCCAGTGCCCTTGGCCCGTTCTTGGTAATCATCAGGCCGCCGTAGAGGACACCTTTATAGGGTCTGCCTTCCTCATAAAGGGCCTTTACTGTTGGCCTCATGATTGTCTCGGCGACCACCTGTGCTAGGTCAGGGCCGTAGAAATACGGAGGGCTGTAACTGCCCATGCCACCGGTGTTGGGGCCGAGGTCGCCATCGAAAACCGGCTTGTAGTCGCAGGCGGGTACCATCGTCACCACGGTGTGGGCATCGGTAAAGACAAAGGCGCTCATCTCTCTTCCAGACAGGTATTCCTCAACGAGCACCTGGTCACCGGCCGCCCCGAAGACTTTAGCTTCCATGATGCTAGCCAGGGTATCCAGGGCCTGCGGGATTGTCTCGGCGACTGTTACCCCTTTACCTGCTGCCAGCCCATCGGCCTTTATCACTACCGGCGCTGTCTGCTGGGAGACATACTCTTTCGCCTGGTTGTAGTCGGCAAAGCTGGCGCTGCCGGCGCCGGGGATGTTATATTTCTGCATCAGTTCTTTGGCAAAAACCTTGCTGGTTTCTATTTCGGCGGCCTTTTTAGTGGCACCAAAGATGGCCATCCCCCTGATGAGGAACTGGTCGGCGATGCCCTCGGCCAGCGGTGCCTCCGGGCCGACTACGGTGAGGTCGATTCGGTTATCTCTGGCGGCCTGGGCCAGGGCTTCAATATCGGTCGGGCTGATATCGAGGTTGTAGGCCAGCTGAGCGGTGCCGGCATTACCCGGCGTAACGAAAATTTCGCTGACCCTGGGGCTCTGGGTGAGCTTCCAGACTAGGGTATGCTCTCTGGCACCACCGCCGATAACCAGTACCTTCATTGTTTTAGTTTTCTTTGATACCGGCCAGGTTCTTGGCCAGCTTCTTTTTGGCCTCTATATTGGCATTGCGCAGTATGGTCATGCGGTGTGTCTCTGGTGAGCCGGCACCATGGATGTTGGAGACGATATCCCGGCTTTCGAAGGCAAGCTTCTCGATTAACCGGAATATCTTCACCCGGTCTTCCGTAGCAACGCCATCCACGCCCTTGAGGTATTTGGTCAGCAGGGGGCCGATTTCCGGGTTGGCGAAGTCTTTGTCTGAAGGGAGGTCGGTGGTCATGCCGCCAGCAACCTCGATCATCAGGCGTACAACTTCAGCCAACTCCTTGCCTTCGTAGAGCTTGGATGTGTTTGACAGCACCGGGTCAACGGTATAGATGCCGGACGGTGTCTCGGTGGATTCCACCGATGCGGCGATGGAGCAGCCATAGATTGCTTCGGTAACCTTAAGCATCTCGGCGTATTTATTCTGGAGGTGAGATATCTTTGGTAAGCCGTTATAATCGGCGGCGGTAGCGGCAGCACCAATCAAGACATCGCCCACACCGCACTTGCAGCCGCCGTGAGAGTGACGGTGGTAGTTACCGAAGTTGCGTACCATATCGCCGGCGTACTCGTATTCCCCGCACAGGAACACCCTTTCCCAGGGCACGAATACGTCGTTAAAGATGACCATGGGAGAGGCCTTGCTGAACTCGGCGTTACCCAGGTCGCAGTCCTGCAGCGGCTGGGCTTCCAGCGTACCCCGGCCGTAGACGTGAATAAGCCCTTCGGCATCGTTGGGTACGGCGAAGCAAACGGCGTAGTCCTTGTCATCCTCGCGCATCTCCCGGGTGGGCACTACCAGTGCCCAGTGGGCGCACATGGAGCCGGTCTGGTGTATCTTGGCGCCCCGGACGACGATGCCGTCCTTATTCCGGTCTACCACGTGCAGGTACATATCCGGGTCTTTCTGCTGAGACGGGCGCAGTGAGCGGTCCCCTTTAACGTCGGTAACGCCGCTGAAGACGACGAGGTCATTCTTCTGCACCATCTTGACGAATTCCTGCAGTCGGGGCCAGTACTCCGTGCCGTACTTCTGGTCGCAGTTATAGGCCTCTATGCCAACGGCATTGATGGCGTCCATGCCGGTGCAACGCATGTAGCAACCGCCGATCCTCTGGGAAAGGTATTTCAGCATTTTCACCTTAGCCATCAGATCGTCAACACCCTTATAGAATTTCACAAAGCGGCTGACCTCTTCCCCAGTCAGGTCGGACTGAGCCACCAGGAATTTCTTACCTTCCGTGTCATTTTCCAGCTCGTAGGTTTTCGCCACCGCTGCTGTCATATGCTTAATCAGGGGGTGCTCGGTGGGATTATCCACCTTCTCCCCCAGGATGTAGGCCGTAGGGTGCAGTTCTTTCAATGACTCGTAATACTGTTCCTTTGTCTTTAATGCCACTGGTCTCCTCTAGCCTCCTTGTCCCGCCAGAATTGAAGAAATTTCAGCTCCTAAGTCAGTATAACATTTAGCGGTGTTGGTTGTAAAAACCGCAGTGTTTGAGCGTGGCGCTATACTGCGGCTTGGTTGGGCGGTAGGAGTACCGATTTGACTCATCTTGCCCGGGCAGGGTAAGATGTAGTGGTTAGCCGATATGAGACTGTACGAATACGAAGGACACGAGTTATTCTCCCGTGAAGGCGTACCGGTACCCGATTATGCCCTGGCCACCAGCGGCCGGGAGGCAAGGGAGAAGGCACAGGAAATGGGCCTGCCGGTGGTGATAAAGGCCCAGGTTTTGACCGGGGGCCGCTGGCTGGCCGGCGGCGTGCGGACGGCGGCCTCTCTGGAGCAGGTGGAATATGTCGCCGATAGCATCCTCGGTTCGCTGATCCGGGGCTTTCCGGTGCAGCAGGTCATGGTAACCCCAAAGGTAGAGTCAGTCAGGGAGTTCTACCTGGGGGTCACCGTGGACGAATACCAGGGTGAGCCAGTGGTCATTCTCAGCACTGAGGGCGGCGTCTCCATCAATGAGATTGCCCGTGACCATCCTGAGCTGATTATCTCCCGTCGTGTCCCCATTACCACCGGCCTGCTGCCGTTTGAAGCCCAGATGATGGCCCGAGAGGCAGGTTTGAGTGGCCGGGAAATGGTCCGGGTGGCCAATATCCTTGGTGCTCTTTACAATGTCTTCAGTAAGTACGATGGCCTGACTGCCGAAATAAATCCGCTGGTTCTTACTACACAGGGTAACTACGTCGCCGTTGACTCCAAGGTGGAAATCGATGAGCTCGGCTTGAAACGCCACCCCGAGCTCAATATGGTGCTGGGAGACCGGACATATACTCCCCTGGAGAAGAAGGGACGTGATATTGGAGTTACCTATGTGGAAATGGATGGGGATATTGCCGTTATCGCCAGCGGCGCCGGTCTGGGCATGGCGACCATAGATATTATCGGCCGCCGGTATAGTCCGGCCAACTTTCTGGAAACGGGTGGTGCCATAACCGCTGACCTGCTCTACAAGGTTATGGGGCTGGTGCTGCAAAAGGAGGGGGTAAGGGCTGTCTTTATCAACGTGTACGGAGGCATTAACCCCATTCATGAAGGGGCTAAGGGAGTCGTGCGCTACATGAAAGAGCACGGGGTTACTATCCCCGTCGTGGCTAAGGCCCTGGGCAATCATCAGGAAGAGACCTGGGAGATATTCCGTAAAAACGGAGTGACGGTAGTGACCGACGTCTCAACGGAAAAAGCGGTGGAAGAGCTGTTTCGTCTGCTGGGGGAGAGTCAATGAGCATCCTGCTTAACCGGGAGACCAGGGTGCTGGTACAAGGTATCACCGGTAAGATAGGTCGGGTGCAGACCAAGTGGATGCTAGATTACGGGACCAATATTGTTGCCGGGGTCACACCAGGCCGGGGTGGTGAGGAGGTGGAGGGCGTTCCTGTGTATAATACCGTTGCTGAGGCTGTCCGTGAGCATGGTGCTGAAGCC
>DUEU01000070.1 GCA_011191985.1 Dehalococcoidia bacterium | reverse complement strand
CACCTCACCCCCTCAAGTCCCCATCTCCTATCAAGGAGAGGGGGAGGAAATAGATAAGAGAGGCTTCGCCTCCCTTTAACCCACTTCTTTTATCTCTCCCTTAAATTTTTTCACTTCTTGTATTGCTAGAGGAGTGGTAGAATATTGGTAAATACTATCTCTAAGTTGATTAGTAAATAAATGCCTCTCCATATATCAAGATCACAATTATTGAATTGTAATGATGTAGGATACACTGGGAAAGAAAATGGATAGATCATTGTTTAATGTTGGTGTTATTATTTTAATAATAGCATCTTTCATCTGGTGGTGGTTTACCGCCAAGAATGCGGTCTCCAAGAAATATATATTATCATCATGTATATGTTGGTCCATTACTGTAATAGCTTATATTATCGGAAATTCATTCGATATACCTGTAGTGGAGTTGATTGCCTGTTTTGCATGCCTTGGTTTTGTTTATTTTTATATTAAAGCTATACTATCGGAACGTAAAGCTAAAAAGAAATCACGATATCAATAACGCTAGACTTGTGCCTGTTGAAAGTATAAGCACATATAGCTACGGATATGAATTTAAACAGGTAGAGGTTGACCGGAACAGGTTTCTAATATGGTTAGATCATTATTAGACATTGCTCTTGTTATTCTCGTCTTTGCTTACCTTTTCTGGTGGTGGCTGGTCGCTAAGAAAGTAACCTCCAGAACCTATGTACGTCTAACGAATATATGTTGGATTACTACCGTATTGTCTTACATGATTGCACAAAGATTCGGCATAGTTCCATTATTCCTTGTCTCCATTCTCGGATTCTTGGGTACGATTATTTTCTTTATTAAAGTTACAATCTCGGAGCATGCTGCAAAAAAGAAATCACTACCTGGCTAGCTTCGTCTTGGTGTGTTAGCACAATCTCTCCGCCTTCCCGCTGGAATGAGGTGTTTAAGAGGGGCACAGGCCCCTCTTTCTTTTTTCTTCCCCCTCCCTTCCCAAGGGAGGGGGACACAGGGGGGAGGGTTGTAAAAATAGCTTTTAAAATATTGGTGGGGTGGGGGCATATCACCGGGTAGGCAGAAGGCACGACGAGGGCGGCGGGTGGGAATAGATAGCCAGAGGGGTGGGGGGCTTTACTTTGAGCTAAAAAGGATGTTGTGCTATAGTAGTTAGGTAAAATATTTGGCCCGGGCTACGGAGCGGTGGAGGGATCGCATAGTGGCCGAGTGCGGGCGCCTGCTAAGCGCTTACCCTGAGAAATTGGGGTCGTGGGTTCGAATCCCACTCCCTCCGCCACCATAACCAGAAGCGAGCACGCCCCTCGAATAAGGACGCGTATTCAAATAGCCCCGCAGGTGTTGGACAGTGCCACAGTATTATATCTGGACTATCGGATGCCAGATGAACAAGGCAGAATCGGAGCGTATCGGCAGCTACCTCGAAGAAAGGGGATACCAGCCGACAGCTAAAGCTGACCAGGCTGACCTCATCGTGGTCAATAGCTGTGTGGTGCGCCAGAATGCGGAGAACAAGGTCATCAACCGACTCAATTTATTCAAATCATGGCAAAAAGAGGGGCATCACCCGACCCTGGCCGTCACCGGCTGCCTGGTTAACTCGCAGACTGACCAGCTTAAAGAGCGCTTTCCCCATGTTGACTACTTCTTCAAGCCCGGGGACTACCCTCCATGGCTGGAAAACAAAGACAGACAGGCAGCCATCCTGCCCCGCCACCCATCACCCAGCACCTTCGTGCCCATTATCCAGGGCTGTGATAACTTCTGCACCTACTGTATCGTGCCCTACCGCCGTGGCCGCGAAAAGAGTCGCCCCATCGCCGAAATAGTGAGCGAGGTCGAAGAATTGGTGCGGCGCGGAGTGAAAGAGGTAACCCTGCTGGGGCAGAACGTGGACTCATACGGACACGACCTACCCGATAAAGCAGACCTGGCTGACCTGCTGGGTGAGCTGGACGGCATACCCGGCCTAGCGCGCATCCGCTTCCTGACCAACCACCCCAAGGACATGAGCCCCCGGCTGATACAGGCCGTGGCCTCGCGGGACAAGGTCTGTGAGCATATAACCCTGCCCGTGCAGTCGGGCAGCGACAAAATCCTTGAGGCGATGGGGAGGGGTTACACAGCCGAGCATTACCGACAGCTGGTCGCCGAAATCCGCCGCCGGATACCCGGGGTCAGCCTGAGCACGGATGTCATCGTCGGCTTCCCGTCAGAAAGTCCGGCCGATTTCCGACAAACGTTCGACCTGCTCTCCGAGCTGAGGTTTGATACCGTCCATGTGGCCGCTTATTCCCCAAGACCAGGGACATACGCCGCCGACCACTATCCGGACAACGTACCGGCAACCGAAAAAAAGGCGCGATTGGCCGAGGTTGAGCAGCTTCAGGAGAGAATCGCCATCGAAAATAATGCCCAGCTTCTGGGTAAGACGGTCGAGGTGCTGGTGGAGGGGGAGAAGGGAGGTAAGTGGCAGGGGCGCACCCGGACCGACAAACTGGTGTTTTTCCGGGATAGCGAGGCCAGCCCGGGGGAACTGAGGAAAATAAGGATTGAACGTACCGGTCCCTGGTCGTTACAGGGTGAGGTCGAAGCTAAATAAAATCAGGAGGCGAAATGGCGCGGAATAAATTATTAATTGTGCTGGTAACGGTATTGCTGATAAGCATGGTGGTTATCGGCGGCTGCTTACCGGCGGGAGACGAACAGCCAGAAACCACCGACGGGGGATTCCCCTGGATGACAATCGTTTTTCTGGTGCTGATTTTTGCCCTGTTCTATTTCCTCATGATCCGGCCGCAGCGCAAGCGGCAGAAGGAGCACCAGGAACTCGTCGGGCAACTGCAAAAAGGGGACAGGGTGGTCACCGCCGGCGGCATCTACGGGATAATCGAGAGCATCAGTGAAGACAGCGTGGTGATAAAGGTGGAATCAGGGGCGACCATGAGGGTGGCCCGAGGCAGCGTCGCCCTCAAGCGAGAAAGATAGGGCAAGAGAACCACACCCCCCAAAGAGGCCTGTCTCTCGGCCCATCCCTGACGAACCGTCCTGTGGAGACGATGTATGGCGATCTCAAGCCATGAGCAAACCAGGGACAGGATAAGAAGGCGAAAAGAAGAACTGAAAGCAGTCATCGTCGCCCATAATTATCAGCGCCCTGAGGTGCAGGATATCGCCGACTTCGTCGGTGACTCTCTGGAACTCGCCCGCCAGTGCACACAGGTAGATGCCGAGACAATTGTCTTCTGTGGAGTACATTTCATGGCCGAGACGGCGGCCATCCTCAACCCCGAGCGCACCGTTCTGTTGACCGAGGGCAGCGCCGGCTGCCCTATGGCGGATATGATTGATGTCGCCGAATTGAAAAAATGGCAAAAGCGCTATCCCGGGGTGCCGGTCGTTTCCTATGTCAATTCCACCGCCGAGATTAAAGCCGAAAGCTACATCTGTTGCACCTCGGCCAACGGTCTCCAGGTAGTCAATTCGGTACCCAGCGACGAGATCCTCTTCGTACCGGACCAGAACCTGGGCCACTTCATCTCGACACAGACCAGCAAGAAAGTAATCCTTTACCCCGGCTTCTGCTATGTCCACCACCGTCTAAAGCCGGAGCAGGTCAGACTGGCCCGGAAGCTCCACCCCGAGGCATCGTTAATCGTCCACCCCGAGTGCCAGCCTGAGGTAATCGCTCTAGCCGATGCTGCCCTCAGCACATCACAGATGCTCCGCCATGTGAAGGCAAGCCCCCATAGCAGTTTTATTATTGGTACTGAGGAAGGGATACTGCACCGCATGCGCCAGGAGAACCAGGACAAGACGTTTCATCTGCTGGCCAACGGCCAGGTCTGCAGAGATATGAAAAAGACGACCCTGGAGACGCTGCTGGCGACGATGGAATCAAGGCAGAATATCATTACCGTTCCTGAAGAGGTCAGGCTGAAGGCCGGAACGGCCATAGAACGGATGCTGGCGGTAGCCTAAGGAGAGGAGACCACAAGGGGTGAAAAAACCAGATAAACCCCAGCTTTCCGAAGAGCAAATCGCCGGTATTATTGACCGGGCGCTGGCCGAGGATATCAGCCACGGCGATGTTACCAGCGAGGCGATAATACCCCCCGACTTACACGCCAAGGCCACGGTGCTGGTCAAAGCGGCGGGGGTACTGGCCGGTGCCGAGGTGGCCCGGCAGGTCTTCCGCCGCGTTGACCCCTCTCTAGAGGTAGCTATGCTGGTTAAAGATGGCGCCGCCATCCAGCCGGGGGATGTCGTGGCCACTGTCAGCGGCCGGGCGACCAGCATCCTCAAGGCCGAACGGGTAGCCCTGAACTTCCTGCAGCGACTGAGCGGTATCGCCTCGGAAACCGCCCGCTATGTCAGCGAAACCAAGGAATACAATGTCAGGATTACCGAGACGCGCAAGACCACCCCGGGTCTGAGGGCACTGGAGAAGTACGCTGTGCGCCTGGGTGGGGGGCAAAACCACCGCTTTAACCTCGGTGACGGCGTCCTGATTAAGGACAACCACCTGGCGGCGCTGCGCGCCCTGGGCATGAGCCTCGCCGAAATTGTCGCCAGGGCCAGACAGAGTGCCCCCGAGGGGATGAAGGTCGAGGTGGAGGTCAATACCGTTGCTGAAGCCAAGGCGGCTATTGAGGGCGGTGCCGATATAATCATGCTGGACAATATGAGCCCCGACGAGATGCGCCGGGTCATGGCCCTGACCCCTCCCCACGTTAAGACCGAAGCCTCGGGCGGCATCACCCTGGCCAACGTAGGCGCGGTAGCTGCCGCCGGGGTTGATTTCATCTCGGTCGGTGCCCTGACCCACTCCGTAAAGGCGCTGGACATCAGTCTTGAGCTTGAGCCGCAGACTCTCAGACCCCTAGCCTAGCGAAAAGGAACGATATATACTTTATCCGCTTCCTTCTGACCTCTGAGCAGCTCACAATGCCTGAGCACGGCAACCTGGGACTGCAGCTCGGTACCGGAAAGGCCGAAGTGAGCGGTCAACTCTTCGGCGGTTACCTTACCCCGCCCCTGGACAAACTCGCAGATAGCCTTTTGCAGTTCAGTCAGCCCCTCAGTGCCCACAGCCCCGACACTATCTCTACTACGCCCGGCCAGATAGACCGCCCACGGGTCGCACGCCTTAACCGGCTGCCTGATATCCAGGTAACAATCCTCACACAGCGTCTGGCCCAGATGTAAAAAGCTCTCCTCCTCAGTGATTTCACGCTGGCAGCGCTGACACTGCATAACCGTCACCCCCTTCTGGCACGGTGACACAGATAAAGCGGTCTTCGCTATTACCCGAATTGAGTTAATTACTGCTGCTGGCGGCACTTACCGCAGGTACCGAAAATGGCCACGTGCCTCAGCGAGGCGCTGAAGTTATAGCGGGCCAGCAAAACGTCCTGGAGACGGGCCAATGTGGACTCATCAACGTCGATTATGGCCCCGCACTTCTGGCAGACCAGATGATGGTGATGTCCCTTATCGACCGGATGGTACCTGACCCGCCCCTCCCCAAGGTCAATCTCGGTCACCAGACCCAGTTCCTTAAGCAATTCCAGAGTCCGGTAGACCGTCGATATGTTCACGTAGGGGTACCGGGCCACAACCTGAGCGTAGATTTCCTCGGCGCTGACATGGTCGTCACTGTTTTCAATCGCCGCCAGAACCATCAACCTCTGCGGCGTCAGCCGGTATCCCCGCTGACCAAGTTTATCGGCTATGCTGCTATCTAGCTGATCCATAAAAAGCACCCGATCCACGAAGATGAAATAATTATATCATAATAAATGGCAACTGCGAAAAGTCGCACCAGCAACAGGTTGTGCCAGAAATCTTCACCAGGCTAGCTACCGGCTTTCCAGAAGCACTGTTACCGGCCCATCGTTATGGATTTCTACCTGCATATACTGCTGGAAGCGCCCCGTCGCCACCTTCAGGCCGCTGCCACGGGTCTCCTCGACGAACTCGTTGAATAAAGGCTCGGCCTTGTCGGGCGGCGCCGCCGCCACAAAACTCGGTCGGCGCCCCTTCCTGGTGTCGGCGATTAGGGTAAACTGGCTTATCACCAGCAGTTCGCCTTTGATGTCCCGAGCAGAAAGGTTAAACTTGCCGCTTTCATCGGCAAAGATACGCAAGTCTACTGTGCGCCGGGCCAGGTAACGGGCATCCTCAACGGTATCCCCCTCGGCGATGCCGACCAGGACCACCAGCCCCGGCCCTATCCTCCCGACCACCTCACCACCGACACTTACCGAGGCACAGGTAACCCGCTGCAGTAACGCTTTCATGGCCGGACTACTCTGATTCCGTGCTTACCTTTTCCGCAGCCGTCTTTTCAGTGGCTGCCTTTTTCGTGGTTGCCTTGTCGCCTTTCCCCGAAGCGCTGTTGGTGCCACGGCTGTCGGTAACATAGAAGCCACTCCCCTTGAAGATAACGGGGACAGAATGGATGACCCGGCGGCATTTACCCTGGCACTGGGGGCATATCGCTATCGGTTCCTCATCAAACCGCTGTTTTCTCTCGAACTGATGACAGCAATCATTGCACTCATACTCGTAGATAGGCACCGCTTCACCTCACCTGTATAAAGACAAGGGACTATCTATCTCAAAGATACAATTTCACCAAGAATCAAAGCAGGCTGTATCTCTTAAGGATAAATATATCCCACTATGCTTATTATAGACCAACCAGCCGTTAAAAAGCAATTCGACTAATACTGGTCAGGACGGGACGTCTTCAAACGTTCCTGCCGACGAATTGACGGCCCGACTTTATATCCAGTAAACTAACGTCACGGAAGCCATTATTTTCCCGGGAAGAGAAAGTCGACGTGACGGATATTGCAGCCACCGCCCAGCAGCTAGCTGAAGTAATCAGGCGATATCAGGCCGATTATATCGAGGCCCGACTTGAGGAGAGCCAGACCAGCCACATCACCTACCGGGGGCGGGAACTGGAATCAATCGGGCGGGCGGTGGCGGCCGGCGGCAACATACGCGCCCTGGTGAAAGGCGGCTGGGGATTTGTCAGCTTCGATAGCTTCGACGAACTGCCCGGCAAGGTTGAGCTGGCGATAAAGCAGGCCCAATTCGTGGGTAACGAGGTAAGCCAGCTCGCTGCCGTGGAGCCGGTAGTTGACAGCGTACCCGCCGGTATAGACCGGAACCCGGTGACCATCCCCCTGGCCGAAAAAAAGGGGCTGCTCGACGAATACAACGATATCATCTGGCGCACGCCGAAGGTACAGACATCGGTAATCGGCTACAGCGACAGCTTCAAAAAGGTCATCCTGGTCAGCTCTCTGGGAAGCAACGTGGAACAAGCCAAGGCCGATACCAGCCTGCGCGTTAACATAGTCGCTACCGATGGCAGCGAGGTGCAGCAGTCGGGTATCAGCATCGGCAGCCGTGGAAACTTCGACGAGGTACAGGGCTTGCACCGCCAGGTGGAGGAGACGGCACAACGGGCGGTAGAACTACTGGCCGCCCCGCAGGCAAAGGGAGGCGAATATACCGTGGTGCTGGACCCAATCCTGGCCGGCGTCTTCGTCCATGAAGCCTTCGGGCACCTGTCAGAGTCCGACTTCGTTTACGAAAACGACCGCCTGAAGGAGGTCATGGTCCTGGGCAAGACCTTCGGCGATGAGGCGCTGAATATCGTTGACACGGCGGCAATACCGGGGATGCGCGGCAGCTACCGCTATGACGACGAAGGGGTACCGGCTACCCGCACCTACCTGATACGGGAAGGGAAACTGGTCGGCCGGCTCCACTCGCGGGAAACCGCCGCCCGGATGAATGAGGAGCCCACAGGCAATGCCCGGGCTATCAACTACCGTCACCCGCCGATCGTCCGAATGACCAACACCTTCATTGAGCCAGACAAAGCTTCCTTTGAGGATATAATCGGTGATATCAAAGAGGGCATATACGCCCGTAACTGGTACGGGGGCACCACCAGTATGGAGATGTTCACCTTCTCCGCCGGCGAAGCCTACATGATCCGCAACGGCAAGGTTGCCGAGCTGCTCCGCCCGGTGGTGTTGACTGGCAACGTGTTCACGACCTTGATGAATATTGATGCCATCGGTAACGACCTGGAAATGAACCAGGGCGGCGGCTGCGGTAAGGGGGGGCAGGTGCCCCTGCCGGTGAGCAACGGCAGCCCGCATATCCGCATCCGTCAATGCCTTATCGGAGGCCGGTAGATGGACGAAATCCTGGCCCAAGCCAGCAAGGTAGCCGACGCAGCCGAGGTCTTCATGGTGACTACCGACGAGACCCAGGTCCAGTTCGAGACCAACCGCCTGAAGCACATCCAGAGCAAACAGTCCATCAGCCTGGCACTGCGCATTAGCCGGGAAGGAAAAACCGGCTATGCGACCACCACTCAGCCGGGCGGCGGCCAGGAACTGGTTGACATGGCCGTGGAAACTGCCCGGTTCGGCACGCCTGTCAAATTCGAGTTCCCCCCGGCCGGTACCTACCCTGCGGTAGAGGTCTTCGACCCCGTCGTTGAGAAAGTTCCCCTGGAGACGATGGTTGAGGTCGGTGAGAAGCTAATCGCGACTGTCACCAGCCATACTCCGGAGATTATCTGCGAGGGTGCCGTCGCCAGGGCAACGATGTCAGTCCACATTATCAATTCGCGGGGCGGAGAGGTCAGCTACCGTAAGAGCATCTTCAGTCTGGGCATTGAGGGCAGCCTTATCCGCGGCACGGATATGCTCTTTGTCGGTGACGGTGAAAGCTCCTGCCAGCCGGTATTATCGGCCGATAATGTAACCAGGGCCGTGCTCCAGCAGCTTGAGTGGGCTAGAGACCAGGCCCCGGTGCCGACCGCCGAGCTGCCGGTGCTTTTCACCCCGAACGGGGCCGCCAGCGCCCTGATAGCCCCCCTGATGGCCGCCTTCAACGGCAAGACGGTGCTGGAAGGGGCCTCACCCATCGGTAAAAAGATGGGCGAGATGGTCTTTGACCGGAAGCTTTGGCTATGGGACGACCCGACCGTATCCTACCGCCCGGCCAGCCGCCCCGGCGATGACGAGGGTGTGCCCAGCCAGCGGACACCGCTCATCGAGCAGGGGACAGTGGCCCATTTTCTCTACGATTTACAGACAGCGGCCCTGGCCGGTACCCGGAGTACCGGTAACGGCGGCCGGAACCGTGGCCTGCCGGCACCCACTCCCTCCGCTTTCATAATCGCTCCCGGCAGTACCACCCTCGACGACATGGTCGGCGATATTAAAGAAGGTCTGGTTATCGAGCAGCTCATGGGGGCCAGCCAGGGCAACGTCCTGGGCGGTGACTTCAGCGGCAACGTGCTGCTCGGCTACAAAGTGGAAAACGGTAAAATAGTCGGCCGGGTCAAGGATACCATGGTCTCCGGGAACATCTACCAGGTCCTCAAGGAGATTGCCGCCATCGGCAGCGATGCCCGGTGGGTGGGCGGCTTTCTACAGACCCCACCCATCTACTGCCCAAGAGTATCCGTCGCCAGCAAATAGAGGCCGGCCGCTATACCCTCTTAGCCTTCCATCTCCCCAGCCGGAAGTATATTATAAAAGTGACTGCTCCGGACAGGGCACCGGCCACTATCGCCCAGCGCACGCCATAGACACCGAAGTCAGTAACCCTGGGCAGAAGGTAGGCCAGGGGCAGCAGTACCACCCATGTCATGGCTATGCTGACCACCATGGTCGGCAGGGTATCACCGGCCCCGGCGATGCCGCTCTGCAACACAAAGACAATGGCCATCATGGCATAGCTGGCCGTGGCTATCCGCAGGAAAATACTGCCTATCTCCACTAGGTCCGGCTCGCTGGTAAAGATGCCCATTATATTCTCGGCCCACTGCAGAATGGCTACAGCACAGGCTACCATAATGGCCTCGACAAAGCCCGTTGCGAACCAGCCACTCCTCTCCGCCTGCTCAGGCTGACCAGCGCCTAGGTTCTGCCCGATAAGCACGCCGGCACCGCCGCCTACCCCAATCGCCAGCGACAACAAAAACATCTCCACCCGGCAGGTCAGGCTATGAGCGGCCACCGCCAGGGTACCGAAGGGGACAATAAGCCACGTCAGCACCAGGTCTCCAATGGCCTTTTGCAGGTTCATCACCAGGGCGGGGATACCTATCTTCGCTATACGCCATATTATTCCCGGGACAGGGCGAAAATCTCTCAGGGTAAGCCGGAGCCGGCTGTAACCTTTAAATAGTATCCACAACAGGATAATTACTCCCAGACTATGAGAAATGACGTTGCTCAGGGCCGCCCCGCTGACACCCAGGCGCGGAAAGACCCACCAGCCCAGGACGAAGAGGGGGCAAAGTACCACGTGGAAAACCCGGATAACAGCCTCGACAATCATCGGCGTTAACGTATCCCCCGAAGCCTGGATGGTAAAAAGGCACATTACCAGCAGCTCCATAGCCACCCAACCTAGGAATATTATGCGCATGTAGGCCGCACCTTCGGCAACAACATCGGCCTCTAATCCGAACAAGCCCAGTATCGGCTCCGCCGAGAGGATACCTATAATCGATATCAACGCACCCCAGATGGCGCCGAGAAGGATGGTCTGCCCGGTTACATTGTTGGCACCGCGAAAGTCACCCGCCCCTATAAAGCGGGCAATCATGGCCCTCGAACCCATGATTAGCCCGAAGTCCATCGACATTACTATCATGAGAACAATATTAGCTATGCCCACGCCGGCAATAGAGGCCGACCCCAGCCGCCCTACCCAGATCATGTCCACGATCTGGCTCGTCATATAGAGGAATTCCATGATTACCATGGGCCAGGACAACAGCAGAAGATTACTGATGATGGGGCCTTTTGTCCAGTCCTTCTTAAAAACGGACTCTTTCCGGGAGGAGTCTTTATTATTATCTATCATCAGGCATCATGAACCGCCAGCCGGCAAATTTGCTACGGTAGACATAACGGGGTTGAAACACGATCAGGCAAGACGATTTCTTTCTATTATATCCTTCCGCAATCTTTTGTCAATTTGCCCGGAACCGTCCTTTACATGTTATAACCTCCTCTGGTATTCTAGATTCGGGCCCTGTTCTTAAAGGGGGTGAGGTAGATGAAGGGTATATTAAAAATTCGCGCCCGGCCACGGCTCAATTCGCCGAACATGGTGGCCGCCTGGCCAGGCATCGGCAACGTATCCATGATCGCCGCCAACTATCTTCTAAAAAACCTAGACTTCAAGGAGCTGGGCGAGATTGAGGCTTCCTATTTCTTTGACCCCATCGGTGTTATCGTCAGGGATAGCGTGGTTGAGGAACCGCAGTTCCCGCAGAGTAAGTTCTATTACTGGAAAAACAAGCGGCCGGCGAGTGACCTTATACTCTTCATCGGCGATAACCAGCCGGTCTCCAAAGGTTATGAGCTGGCTAATGGTGTGCTTGACGTGGGGGAGCGGTTTATGGTCAACCGGATATACACCAGCGCCGCGGCCATGACCCGTATGCACCACACCGAGCTGCCCCGGGTCTGGGGCGTAGCTACCACCCCATCGGTAGTAACCGATTTAAAAAGATACAATCTGGTGGAAAAAGGTAATTTCCAGATTGCCGGCCTGAACGGTTTGCTGCTGGGTGCCGCCCGAGAGCGGGGAGTAGAAGCCGCCTGCCTGCTGGGTGAGGTGCCATCGTACGCCTCACGGATACAAAACCCGATGGCAGCCCTAGCAATAGTCAAGGCCTTGACCGGGATACTGAATATCAGCATTGACACCGCTGAGCTGGCCCAGCTAGCCGAGGAGACCACAGAGAGGATGCGTGAGGTGGCCGCCGAGGCCATGGGGCAGTATATAGACCAGTTCACCATGCCCATCTGGGAACATGATAGAGAAACCGGGGAATACGAGGAGGACGAAGAGGATTAGGGTTATGGAATCGGATATGTTGCTGTCCTTCGAGGAGACAATGGCCAACCTAGCCGACCTGGGAAAGCCGCTTTCCAGCTCGGGCCTGGTTTGCCTATCAGACCTTGATTCAAAAGAGCTGGCACTCTTTCAGGAGACCTGGTTGGCCATCGAGACTAAACGGCGGCGGCAGATTATTTCTCGGATGGTTGACCTTGCCGAGGATAATTTCGAACTAGACTTCAGCAAAATCTTCCGGCACTGTCTTAAAGACGAGGATACTGAGGTAAAGTGCGCGGCGATTGCAGGGCTGTGGGAGAACGAGGAGACCTCCCTCCTTATTCCACTCACAGATCTTCTTGAGCAAGACAGCACAGACAGAGTGCAGGCAACGGCAGCAGCGGCTCTCGGTAAGTTCGCCATGCTGGCTGAGCTTAACAAGCTACCGCAGCGCCACACATCCAGAGTAGCCGGCACCCTGCTAGCGGCATTCAGCGATACCAGCAAGCCCCTGGAGGTCAGGCGCCGTGCCCTCGAAGCCGTGGCCCCACTGAGCACTACCGAGGTGACCCGGGCCATCGGCAATGCCTACCAGAGCGATAACTTGAGACTCAAAGCCAGCGCTATTTACGCCATGGGCCGAAACTGCAGTCCCTCATGGCTACCGCTGTTGCTCAAAGAACTGGGTAGTGACGAGGCGGAGTTACGGTATGAGGCGGCCGGAGCATGCGGCGAGCTGGAGCAGGAAGAGGCAACACCCCACCTGGTAGAGCTCACCAGCGACAAGGACATCAGTGTCCAGTTGATGGCCATCCAGGCACTGGGCAAGATAGGCGGCCGAGCCGCCAAGGAGCACCTGGAGCGATGCCTGAGCCATCCCGACGAGTCCATCCGTGATGCTGCCCGGCAAGCCCTAGAAGAATTGCAATTCGGCGAGGACCCGCTCAACGCTGGGAGGCCAATATGATTATCGGCACCAAGGTAAGGCTCCGCGAAAATAGAATGAGTGACGCCCGGAATGACCACGCCTGGCAGAGTGACCCAGAACTGGCCCAGCTCGATGCCGTCCCGGTGCTAACCATCAGTTACGCCCAGTATCTGCTGAACTACTCATGGGAACTGCGCCTCCCCTCCCTGACGACACGCCGCTTCGCCGTGGAAAGCCTGGAAGGCAAACACATCGGTAACTGCTCGTACTACAACATCAATGAGACCAAGGGTGAAGCAGAACTGGGCATTATGATTGGCGAGCGTGACTACTGGGATAAAAGCTATGGTACCGATACCGTGCTGGCGCTCATCAATCACGTCTCGCAGGAGACGAAGCTGAAGCGGCTTTACCTCAAAACCCTAGAATCAAACACCAGGGCACAGAAATGCTTCCAGAAATGCGGCTTCACTGTCTACGGTCACCTAGCAAGGGATGGTTACCGCTTCATACTAATGGAACTTTATCTGAACCGACGTCAGCAAGCGGGAAAAGAAGACAGTAGTCTGGCACAAACTCCTACCAGAGAGGGATGATAAAACGTCTTTACCCAGTACCAGCAGTATGGTACTCGCTTCTCAACATACCGCAAATGACAACATCCTTAAGCTGGCCCCATTTGTTGACATGCTCGCGCAGGCAACCCTCGTAGCTCATACCGATTTTCTGTATAACACGGCCAGACGCCGGATTTGATTTGAAATAGCCGGCCTGGATGCGATTCAGGCCAAGAGTCTCGAAACCGTACCGCACAACAGCTCTGGCCGCCTCGGTGCCGAATCCCTGGTTCCAGTACGGCTTGCCGACCCAGTAGCCCAGATTGGCCCGCTGGTGCTGCCTCTCCATAAACAGGCCGATAGACCCGATGAGGAAGCTCTGGTCGCGATGGGTTATGGCAAAATTGACCTGCTCGCCTTTTTCAAATCCAGCCTGCTGGGCTAGTATCCACTCCTCGGCCATGCCGTCTTCGTAGGGATACGGCATATTCCCCATACCCGCGGCCACATCCCTGTCCCCGGCCAGCCGCTGTACATCCGGGGCGTCCTCCAGAGTGAATGGCCGCAGTACCAGCCGCCTGGTAACCAGTGTTGGTCTTTCCCCCATCAGGTCTACCCTAGCAGAATCGCTTACTTGGCCGGCTCAGGCGGGGCCGGGTTTTTATATCCCTGGAGCAGGACCTTGGGGACCTGTTCAATGAGCTCTTCCACCGTCCACAGACCCTGCACTTTATCTATCGACCTCATTTTTACCGGCTCGGAGTAGATGGCGATATTGCCGCCGGTAACATCGAACACCTGCCCGTTGATATCGGCCGCTTCATCGGTGCACAGGTAAATAATAAACGGGGCGACCGTCTCCGGACCGGGGGGGTTGGTCAGCTCTTCAAATCTTTCTTTGGTCATAAGCCCGGCCTCGTAGCGCTTGCGGAAGCCAGCGACCACATCCTCAGCCAGGGTAAACCGGGTGGCCGCCGTCGGAGCGTAGGCATTACAGGTTATCCCATACCGTCCCACCTCACGGGCGACATTTCTGGTGAGGCCAACCAGACCGGCCTTGGCGGCGCCGTAGTTACAGTGCCCTACCGCACCCAGCCAGGCAGTAGAGGTGGTGTTTATTATCCGTCCCCAGCGCTGCTCCCGCATCAATCCGGTAGCATGCCGAATACAGTTGAAGGAACCCTTGAGAAAGGAGTCCACACATCGATCCCACTCCTCCTCGGACATATTCCAGACCATCTTGGGGGCGTCGGCACCGGCATTATTCACCAGAATGTCCAGGCGGCCGAAGTTGTCCACCGCCATCTGCACTATCTTCTGTGCCACGGCAAAATCGGCGACACTGCCAAAGAACGGCACCGCCTGACCGCCCCGGTCACTGATTTCCTTAGCTACGGTCTCGGCATCCCCACCCGGAGTACCGGCCCGACGGTTATTGGTCACCACGCTGGCCCCTTCATCGGCCAGGGCCAGCGCAATAGCCTTGCCTATCCCCTGTCCCGAACCGGTAACTATGGCCACCCTGCCTTTCAATCTATCACCCACTTCTTTCAACCTCCTTCAGATATATGTTCAACTTCTGGCCGGCAAAATAACAACAGCGCTGCCGGTTACCGTCTTTTCACCCCGGGCATTCTCAGCCCATATATTACACTCCACGCAATGCTCACCGTCCGCCACCAGCTTCTTGAGCACCTTCCCTTTGCAGGTAATCGCCTCGCCGGGATAATTCATCCCCTTGTAGCTGCAACTTAATTTCTTAAGCGTGCCCCGCTCGCCCATCCAGTCGGTGACCATCTGGCCCAAGAAGGCGCATACCAGCTGACCCGGGACGACGACCCCGCTCAGCCCTCGTCCCAGAGCATAGTCCTTGTCATAGTGAATCGGGTTGTAGTCGCCGGAAGCCCCGGCCCACATCACCAGCTGGCGTGTCGTCGGCAGCTTGGCCAGAGGATCAATCTCTCCCCCCTCGGTAATATCCTCGAAATAGACTTGCTCAGCCATAGCCTAGTAGCTCATAACCAGCTGGCGGGACCTGGCCACCGCTTCCTGACGCTGGTTGGTATAACTGGTCTCAAGGGTAATAAACAGCATTCTCCCCATCTTACCAGGCCGCTCACGGACCCCGGCGACAGCAACGGACGCCCTTATCACGTCGCCCACCTTAACCGGCTGATAGCACTCAAGCTCGGTGCCGCCGTGCAGCAGAGTGGCCGAAGGGGAAACGCTCGCCTGCCACTGCTGAATCTGGTCAATGCCTACCGTCAGGACAAGAGTCGGCGGCGCCGTGACCTGCCAACGTGGGTTGGGGTCATCCACCGCCTGGACGAACCGGCGAACCAGCCCCTTCTCAATTTCAAACTCCACCGCCCAAAGCTCGGTGCCCAGCCGGCCCTTTAGCTCGTCAATATCCAAGTTTCGCCAGCCAACAGAGATGAATATATCAGCAGAATCGCCCAAGTTTACCCCGATTTAGCTCGGTGTGTCAAGGTAAACGGCCTCCCTTGACGACCAGCACAATCTGGGCTACATTAAGGGGAAGCCTTCATTGGAGGGACACATGAGTATTCTGCCCATAGAATGGCTCGGCGACCGGGTCAGAATCCTTGACCAGACCCGCCTCCCCCAGGAAGAAGTATTCCTGGAGCTCAGTCATTATCAGGATATGGCCTCAGCCGTCGTAGAATTGAAAATTAGGGGTGCGCCAGCTATCGGTATAGGGATTGCCTATGCGGTAGCTCTCGGTGCCTTAAAAATTGAATCTACCGACATTGCGGGTTTCCAGCGGCAGTTGGCTGATGTTACCCGGCACCTGGCTGATACCAGGCCCACCGCCCGCAACCTCTTCTGGGCTATTGACCGCATGCAGAAAAAAGCCGAGGACGGCAAAGATGTTGACCGGACAAAGAAAGCCCTGGTTGATGAAGCCGTCAATATACATCGCGAGCAGATTGAAGCCGACCGGCAGCTCAGCCGGCTCGGTGCCGGGCTAATCGAGGACGGCAGCACCGTCCTGACCCACTGCAACACAGGGGCCCTGGCCACCGCCGGCTACGGCACCGCCCTGGGCGTAATCAAGCAGGCTGCCGAGCAGGGCAAGCAGATAAAGGTAATCGCCACCGAGACCCGCCCCCTCCTCCAGGGAGCCCGCCTGACCGCCTGGGAGCTTCAAAAAAGCGGCATACCGTTCAATCTGATTACCGACTCCATGGCGGGCTCATTCATGTGCCGTGGGGAGGTCAGCTGCGTCATCGTCGGTGCTGACCGTATTGCCGCCAACGGCGACACCGCCAACAAAATCGGCACCTACCCGCTGGCGGYRCTGGCYATGGAGCACGGCGTCCCGTTTTAYGTGGCGGCGCCCACCACCACCATTGACACCRCCCTTGACAGGGGTATGGACATCCCCATYGAGCAGCGCCRTCCYGAAGAGGTTACCCATGTCCRGGGKRTGGCCATYGCCCCCGAGGGCACCCCCGCCCTCAACCCCGCCTTTGACATCACTCCCCACCACTACATCACCGCCATCATCACCGAAAGGGGTATAATAAAAGAGCCGTATGTGGAGAGGTTAAAAAGAGGAGTTATTTAATGCCTGAAATAGAATTAAAAAATATAAAACCTAGTAGATTGAATCCAAGGCTTGAACTTACTAAAACAAGTTTAGATGAACTGTCTGATAGCATGAAGCAGGTCGGCATTATTGAGCCAATTATAGTTAGACCATCAAGTGGGGAGAGTTACGAGATAGTAGTAGGAGAACGCCGATACAGAGCAGCGCAACAGACCGGATTAGATAAGATACCCGCTATCATTAAAGACTACTCTGATGAAGAAGTCATGGAGATAAACCTTATCGAAAATATTCAGAGAGAAGAACTCACCGCTGTTGAGAAAGGGAAAATATGCAATGATTTGTTGAGTAAGTTTCCAGACAGATACCAAAATAGGGCCAGCTTGGCTAAACATTTAGGGGTAAGTGAGTCGTCTGTAAGAAGCTGGTTGTATACTACTGAAATGCCACCTGAGGTGCAACGAAGGATAGCACCGAAAACTGAGCACGGGAGCGTACCAGCAGGCAAGGTGGATTACAGGACTGCGGTAAAAATAAGTCACCGCATTAAAGAGCCTAATAAGTTCGTTGAAGTAATACAACATATTGCGGATAATAAAATTCCCCGGAGGATTGCCACACACGCAACACAACAAATACTGCGTGAACCAGACAAACCAGTTAAGGAAATATTTCGCGAAGCTATTGAAGAAACTCCAATATTTTTACCATTTTCGAGAATACATGCAGAGGCAATAACCAAAGGTAAAAAAACACAAACAGCTAGAAAATACAAAGACCCAAGATTACAACCAGGTGCAGTCGTAAGAGCACAGGTTAACCACTACTCAGATATAAAAATTAAAAACGTATTACGCAAGAAGCTTTGTGATCTCACTGAAGAAGATGCAAAAAGAGAAGGGGGATACACTTTAGAAGAATTCAAGCAGGTATGGGGCAAATTACACGGAAATTGGAATCCAGAAGAATATGTTTATGTAATACAATTCGATTTCTTAAAAGAAGCTTAGAAAGATAGATGTCAGCTTACGAAAAGAAAAAAATACTTATCACCGTTAAAACTTATCCTCTACCATCAAAAAAAACAATAGAAGCATCTTGTACCGCAGGAATTACTGAAGATGGTAAATGGATAAGGCTTTTCCCCTTGCCTTTCAGGCATTTAGAATCTTCAAAGCAATTTAAAAAGTATCAATGGATCGAGGCAAGTGTAACCAAAGCTAAGGATCCGCGACCAGAGAGCTACAAAATTGATATCGATTCAATAAGTCTACTAGGCAAACCTATGCCTACATACAATAATTGGCTATACCGAAAAGAGATAATTCTACCTTTAGAATCCCGTTCGTTATGCGATCTGCAAAACACACAGGGTGAAACAGATATTACATTAAGTATATTCAAGCCAAGATGCATAAATGAACTAATAATAGAGCCTGAGGAAGTTCCTCATTGGACGGAAGATGAATTAGCCACCCTGAATCAACAATCGATGTTTGATAAAAAATACGTGGTACCTCTTGAAAAGATACCCTTTAAATTTAAATATCGGTTTTTATGTGGGGATTCTAATTGTAGTGGACATATCCTATCAGTTACTGACTGGGAGGTAGGGCAAGCATACAGGAAATTCAGAAAGCTATATAGGCAAGGCTGGGAATATCAGTTTAGAAAGAAATTTGGTTATGATATGATTTACAATTTTGACACTCACTTTTACGTAGGTACAACCAGAGCACATAAGCATACTTGGATAATTATTGGTATTTTCTATCCACATAAGGAGGTAGCTTAATGCCGCAGGCTAAAATCGGGGTTATAGGGGGGACGGGGTTGTACGGGGTGGAGGGGTTGACCGATATTGAAGAAGTTGACATAAATACACCATTCGGCCAGCCGAGCAACCGCATCATCGTGGGGCGGCTGGAGGGGCTGGGCATCGCCTTTCTGCCGAGGCACGGCAAGGGGCACCACCTCTCCCCCACCGAGGTGCCTTACCAGGCCAATATATACGCCCTCAAGTTGCTGGGCGTGGAACACATTATCGCCACCAACTCGGTGGGCAGCTTCAAGGAGGAAATAAAGCCCGGCGACCTGCTCATCCCCGACCAGCTTATCGACCGTACCCGTAGCCGGATAAACACCTTCTTCACCGAAGGCATCGTGGGCCACATCCCCTTTGGCGACCCTTTCTGCCCGGTGCTCAGCCAGACGCTCTACGAGGCCGCCCAAGAAGTCGGTGCCAGCGCCCACAACGGCGGCACTTACGTGGTCATGGAGGGGCCGGCCTTCTCAACACGGGCCGAGTCGAGGCTCTACCGCTCGTGGGGGGCGGATGTCATCGGCATGACGGCGCTGCCCGAAGCCAAGCTGGCCAGGGAGGCCGAAATCTGCTATGCTGTTATTGCCTGCGTTACCGACTACGATAGCTGGCATGAGCGCCGGGAGCCGGTCACGGTGGATGTCATCCTCAACATACAGCGTCATAATGTAGACACCGCCCGGCAGATGATAAAGCTGGCCGCGGCCAGGGTACCGAAGGAACGCCACTGCATCTGCGCCGATGCACTGAGCACCGCCCTGGTAACGGCCCCGGAGTACATACCAGCCGAGCAGCGGCAGAAGCTGGAGCTGTTAATCGGCAAATATTTAAAAGGAGACAAATAGCCCGACCATGTCCCGTATAGAATTTGGCTGTCTGCCCACGGCCATCGGCAGTGTGCCCTACACTGACCCAACCAGAGCATGTGCCGAGATGCTGCGCTACCTGAAGGAAATACCGGTCTGGCCGCAGCTGTCCCGGCGCGCCTTCCGGGAGAACATGTACGCCCAGTTCAACGAGGGCTTTCCCGGCGTGGTGGTGACCGATGATAAGATATACGTTGACCGCAACCAGGAGCTTGATAAACCGCTGGAGGCGCTATATGCTGCCTACCTGGAGAACGATTTTAACAAATACCCCATCGGCGCTGAGTATGCCTCCGGACTGCACCATTTCCTGAACCTGAAAGGCATACAGCCGCTGGCGGTCAAGGGGCAGGTAACCGGGCCAATAAGCTGGGGACTGACCGTAACCGACAATGACCAGCGCTCTATCATCTATGATGATACCCTGGCCGACGCCGCCGCCAAGCTGCTGCGGCTCAAGGCAGCCTGGCAGGAAAATGAGCTCCGCCGGATATCGAAAAACACCATCATCTTTGTCGACGAACCCTATATGGTCTCTTTCGGTTCGGCATTTTTTGCCCTGTCGCGGGAGAAAGTCGTCAGCCTGCTGGAAGAGGTGTTTGGCGGTATCAGCGGCATCAAGGGGGTACATTGCTGCGGTAACACCGACTGGTCGGTCCTGCTGGATACCAGCACCGACATCATCAGCTTCGACGCCTACAACTATGCCCAGTCGCTCAGCCTCTATCCGGCCCAGGTAAAGACTTTTCTCGAAAAAGGCAAGGCGATTGCCTGGGGCATCGTCCCCAATGAAGAAGAAGCCCTTGCCAGAGAGACGGTGCCCGGCCTCAGAGACCGGCTGGAAGAGGCCATAGCACCCTTCACCCGCAACGGTATCCGGTTCCAGCAACTGGTGGCACAGGGGCTGCTCACCCCTAGCTGCGGGCTGGACTATCTTTCCCAAGAAGCCGCCACCCGGGCTCTCGAGTTGCTGGCGGAGCTATCGGCCGAGATAAGAAAGCGCTACCGGTAGGAGACGACATGGAGTGCCAGATTGAGGCCAATAAAGCAACGTGCCCCTGCACCTATGAGCCCTGCTCACGAAAGGGCAAATGCTGTGACTGTATCGCCTACCACCTCAAGTTTGACGAGCTCCCCGCCTGTGTCTTCCCGCCCGAAGTGGAGAAGACCTACGACCGTTCCTTTGCCCGTTTCGTAAAGGTGTTCGCCGAAAAGGGCAGGTGAGGACGGATAATGAAGACTGTCTATCTGCTCACCGGCCCGCCGGGAAGCGGCAAGACCAGCCTCATCAAACAGGCCGTGGTAATGATGAAGGGCCGAGCGGGCGGATTTTATACCGAGGAAATAAGAAGCCGGGGAGTGCGGCAGGGCTTCCGTCTGGTGACCCTGGATGGAGACAGCGCCATCCTGGCCCACGTTGATATCCGCAGCCGACAGCGGGTGAGCCGCTATGGGGTTGACATAATGAGCCTGGAGCGGGTAGGTGTCACTGCCCTGCACCGGGCGGCCGAGCACGGTGACCTGGTGATTGTCGACGAGATTGGCAAAATGGAGCTGTTCTCGGCCAGCTTTAGAGAGACCGTGGCCCGGATAATCGGCAGTGGCAAGAAGGTCCTGGGAACAATCATGCTGGCGGCCAACCCCTGGGCAGACGCCATCAAGCGTCAGGAGCCGGTCAACTTAATCTGGGTAACCAGAGCCAACCACAACCAGGTGCTCCGGGAAATACAGGACTGGTTGACCCACGAATAGCCACCAGCCCGTCTAGGTGATAGAGCGAAGCCTCTCCTCGAATTCCATCAAGTTGAAACTGTATTCCTGAGTACCATAGCTCTCAATGGCGAATGATGAACACACGGCCCCCATCCGGGCGCTCTCCTCAAGGCTCCTGCCCTGCACCAGACCCTTGATTAACCCACCCCGGTAAGCGTCCCCGGCCCCGGTAGGGTCAACCACCCTGGACGGCTTTACCGCTGGAATATGTATCTCGCAGTCCGGAGTGATAATACGGGAACCCAGCTCCCCCAATGTGGTAATGATGACAGCGGTATATTGCAGCAATCCTTCTCTGTCCAGCCCTGTCTTGCTCATAATCAGCTCCAGCTCATAGTCATTAGAAATCAGAATTATGGAGCCGTCTATGCACCGTGTGAGGTCCTGGCCATCCCACATTGGCAGTGACTGTCCCGGGTCAATGATGTAGTCGATGCCCCTGGCCTTACAGGCGATGGAACAGCTTATCATGTCTTCAAGGTTACCCGGGGCAATGATAGCGACGCCCGCCCCGGGATTAATCCGGTCAAAGTCTAGGTCGACCGGGTACTTCATGGCACCGGCGTTGAAACCGGTTATCTGGTTGTCTGCTTTATCGGTGGTGATGTAGGCACAGGCCGTTAGCTCCTCCTCAATAATCCGGACGTTATCGCAGACTATCTGGTTTTTCGCCAGCCACTCGAAATAACGGTGATAGTCCCGGCCAATGGTCGCCAGGACTATCGGCCTTTCCCCCAGGAGGGTGAGGGCATAGGCAATATTGCCGGCGGTGCCGCCGAATTTCTCCCTCAAGCTGTTAACCGTGAAGCTGACATTCAAAACATGTATTTTCTCCGGCAGGATATGGTCGGCGAAGTGCCCCGGAAAGTCCATAATCCGGTCATAGGCCAGCGAGCCGTAAACTATTATGTCGGCCAATGATTAACTCCAGATGCAGATTAACCACCGGGCAACTCGTGCCCCCAGATAGTATAACACAAGAAAGCGCTACAGCCACAAGAGTAGTGTATAATTAGACTCAACAAGCAAGATTGAGGAGGTAGCATCGTGGGGAATGAATTACTGCTATATATCGGCTCCGTCGTAATCATCTTGTGGGGAATTGCCCACCTCATCCCGACGAAAGCCATCGTCAGTGGTTTCGGGGAGATATCCGACGACAACAAGAAAGTAGTAACCATGGAATTAATTGCCGAGGGACTCACCCTGTGTTTTCTCGGTGTATTGGTGCTGCTGGTCACGATAATGACTGATTCACAGAGCGAGGCCGCTAATATTGTCTACCTGGCCTGCGCCGGAATGCTGGTAGTTATGGCCGTGCTCACGGCACTGACCGGAGCCAGAACACCAGCCGTGTGGTATAAGATATGTCCGGCCGTTAAAACTATTGTCGCCATACTGTTCGTACTGGGGACTCTGTAACCCTACCATATAATACTGAAGCTTAAATCTGAAGCGCCAGCAGGCAATAGTGCTATTATGTTATAATAAATAATTCGGTGCTGTGGAACTAGATATTCCCGCAGAGTTGCAAGCAACTCCATAAGAGTGCCAACTGGCTATCAAACCGTTTACAACCGATAAATACCGAAAGGAGCACTGCATGACCTCTAACCAGTCTGACATTAAAGACTCCAAGCTGGCCGAAAGCGGCAAGCAGCGAATAGCCTGGGCGGCCCGCGAGATGCCGGTACTGGCTCTAATCAGAGAAAGGTTCGCCAAAGAAAAGCCGTTCCAGGGCGTTCGCATTGCCGGCTGCCTCCATATCACCACGGAGACTGCCAACCTGGGGCTGACCCTGAAGGCAGGCGGGGCCGACCTTATTCTATGTGCTTCCAATCCGCTCAGCACCCAGGACGACGCTGCCGCAGCGCTGGTTGTAGAATACGGGATTCCCACCAATGCCATCAAGGGTGAAGATGAGAAGACGTACTACCAACATATCAACACCGCCCTGGACCATAACCCGCAGCTTTCGGTTGATGACGGCGCCGACCTGGTTACCACCCTTCACACCAAGAGGGTCGATTTAATCGGTAATGTCATCGGCGGCACCGAGGAAACGACCACCGGCGTCATCAGGCTGCGCAGCATGGAGCATACCGGGAAACTGAAATATCCCATAATCGCCGTGAATGACGCCCAGACCAAGCACTTTTTTGATAACCGCTACGGAACCGGGCAGAGCACAATTGACGGTATCACCCGGGCCACCAATATCTTGTGGGCCGGGAAGAGAGTAGTCGTCGGCGGTTATGGCTGGTGCGGGCGCGGCATTGCCACCAGGGCCAAGGGTTTGGGCGCCCATGTAATAATCATCGAGGTGGAGCCGCTACGTGCCCTGGAGGCAGTCATGGACGGCTACGAAGTGATGCCGCTGCTAGAAGCGGCCAGGATTGGCGATATCTTCGTCACGGCCACCGGCGATAAGAATGTCATTGACCAGGCCCATTTTGCGGTAATGAAAGACGGCGCCATTCTGGCCAACAGCGGCCACTTCAATGTGGAGATAAACATCCCGGCCCTGGAAAGTCTGGCAAAGGGCAAGCGGAACATACGCCCCTTTGTTGAAGAGTATACCCTGGCCGATGGGCGTAACCTTTACCTGCTGGGCGACGGGCGGCTGATAAATCTGGCGGCGGCGGAGGGACACCCGGCCAGCGTCATGGATATGAGCTTCGCCAACCAGGCGCTATGCCTGGAGTATATGGTAAAAAACAAGGGGAAGCTGGATGTCAAGGTACATCCGGTGCCGGAAGACATTGATAAAACAATAGCCGAGCTTAAGCTCAAGTCAATGGGCGTCAGCATCGATAGCCTGACACCAGAACAAAGCCAGTACCTGTCCAGCTGGGAAGAAGGAACCTAGAAAGGAGTCGAGATGAGTGACAGTTTTTACAGCTCGCCAGCTTACATGTTTACTTCGGAGTCTGTTACCGAAGGGCACCCTGATAAAATGTGCGACCAGATATCGGACGCTATTCTAGACGCCATTTTGAAAGAGGACCGCTTCGGCCGCGTAGCCTGCGAAGTAGCCACCACCACGGGCCTGGTCGTTGTTCTGGGAGAGATTACCACCAATTGCTACGTCGATGTCCCCCGGATAGTCAGGGATGTCGTCCGTGAAATTGGTTATACCCGTCCGGAATACGGGTTTGACTACCAGTCCTGCGGCGTGCTGGTATCAATCACGGAGCAGTCCGGAGATATTGACATGGGTGTCAGCAAATCGCTGGAGGCAAAAGAAAGCACCGGCATCAGCCATCTTGACGAGCTCGGCGCCGGTGACCAGGGTATGATGGTCGGCTTTGCCTGCAAAGAGACTCCTGAACTCATGCCGCTGCCCATCTCGCTGGCCCAAAAGCTGTGCCGGCAACTGGCCAAGGTAAGAAAGGACGGTACTTTGGCTTATCTCCGCCCCGACGGCAAGTCGCAGGTTACTGTGGAATACGGCAATAGTGTCCCCAGGAGGGTAGTCAACGTGGTTATTGGAGCCCAGCACGATGATGACGTCAGCCACGACCAGATTGAGAAAGATGTAATTGAACACGTTATCAAGAAGGTGGTACCAGCCTCGCTGATAACTGAGGCGACCGAATATTATGTCAACGGTACCGGCCGGTTCGTTATCGGCGGTCCGGTATCGGATACCGGTTTCACCGGACGCAAAATAATCGTTGACACCTACGGAGGGGTTGCCCGGCACGGCGGCGGGGCCTTCTCCGGCAAAGACCCGACCAAGGTAGACCGCTCGGCGTCCTACATGGCCCGATATATCGCCAAGAACATTGTCGCTGCCGGCATCGCCGATAGATTCGAGATTCAGGTAGCCTACGTCATTGGCAAAGCCCATCCCCTTTCCATCTCCGTCGAGGCCTTCGGCACCGCCAAGGTCGATAACCAGGCAATCAAAGACCTGATTAACAAGCACTTCGACCTCAGGCCCGGGGCCATCATCCAGAACTTCGACCTGCGCCGCCCCATATATCGGCAGACGGCCGCTTACGGGCACTTCGGGCGCGATGACCTCGACCTCCCCTGGGAAAAGACCGACAAGGCCGACATCCTCCGAAAAGAAGCGCTGGGTAAATAGGGAGTTAAAGAGGGGCTTTGCCTCTCTTCCAAAATCCCTCCCCCTCTCCTTTGAAGGAGAGGGGGACACAGGGGGTGAGGTAGACAAAATCTCTTTATCTATTCCCACCCACCACCCTCGAATGGTGGGGCACACACCCAAGGAGGTGAGTTAGATAGAAAACCCCATAAAGTTCGGCACTGACGGCTGGCGGGGGATTATTGCTCAAGACTTCACCTTCGAGAACGTGCAAGTATGTGCCCAGGCCGTGGCCGACTACCTCAAAGAATCGAACCTGGCCAACCGCGGGCTGGTTATCGGCTATGACACCCGCTTTGCCTCGGAAGACTTCGCCGCCGCCGCCGCCGAAGTCGCGGCAGCCAACGGCATAAAGGTCTACCTCTGCCCTCGAGCGATGCCAACACCGGTGATAAGCTACGGCGTCCGGGAGCAGAAGGCGGGCGGGGGCATCATCATCACCGCCAGCCATAACGCCGGCATATGGAATGGCTTCAAGTTCAAATCGGCCGATGGCTCCAGCGCCCCGCCCGAGGTTACCGAATCCCTGGAAAAGAATATCGCCCGGATTTTAAGTGCCGGGAAAGTAAAACAGCTGCCCCTGGACGAAGCCACAGAACAGGGGCTGATTGAATACACCGACCTGGACCCGGCCTATTTCACCCAGGTTGCCCGGCTGGTTGACCTGGAAAAGCTGCGCCGGACCAGCTTAAAGCTGGTAGTAGACCCCATGTACGGCGCCGGCATGGGCTATTTTAAGCGTTTGCTGGCAGACGGGGCTATTGAGCTAACCGAGATAAACGGCGAGCGCAACCCCCTTTTCCCCGGAATACACCCGGAGCCGATTGCTGCCAACCTGGGGAAGCTCTCCGCCGAGGTCAGGAATAAAAAGGCGGCCGTCGGCCTGGCTACCGACGGCGACGCCGACCGCGTCGGCATCATCGATGAGAACGGCGAGTTCGTCACGCAGCTCCAGGTGTACGCTTTGCTCTGCCTCTACCTTCTGGAAACGCGCGGGGAGCGGGGGGCCATTGTCAAGACCATTACCACCACCAGCATGCTCGACCGCCTGGGTGAAATATATAATGTACCCGTCTACGAGACGGCGGTCGGTTTTAAATACGTGGCCCCGATAATGGTCAGAGAAAACGCCCTCATCGGTGGCGAAGAGAGCGGCGGCTATGGCTTCCGGGGGCACATCGTTGAGCGCGACGGCATCCTGGCGGCCCTTTATTTCCTGGACCTGATGGTGGAGACCGGAAAGACCCCTTCCCAACTGCTGGCCCACCTCTACGACAAGGTCGGCCCACATCACTACCAGCGGCTGGACCTGGAATTTGCCGCCGGAGAGCGCCAGACGATAATTAATCGTATTAGCGGTAATCCTCCGGACATCATTGACGGGGTTAAAGTGGCGAAGTCAGACACGCTGGATGGATTTCGTTTCACCCTCGCCGATAGCAGCTGGCTGCTCATCAGGTTCTCGGGGACAGAGCCAGTGCTCCGCATCTACGCCGAAACGGACAGCATGGCCAGGGCGGCAAGGCTGCTGGAGCAGGGTAGAAAGCTGGCCGGACACTAAGAAACATGGCTTCAGGATGCTAAAGAGGGGGTGAGGGAGATAAAAGACTTAGACGACTCCGCAATTTACCAGCAAATTGACCCTCAGGGGATGCTGAACTGCCTCCACGAAATGCCAGAACTGTGCCGGCAGGCCTGGCAGATGGCCCTAGAGTTCGAATTGCCCCACGATTATGCCGAGGTCAGCAAGGTGATCGTGCTGGGGATGGGCGGCTCGGCGATTGGCGGTGACCTGGTACGCACCCTGGTGGATGCAGAGGCAAAACTTCCCATCCTCGTCCAACGTGATTATGGTCTGCCCGCCCTGGTTGATAGCCAGACCCTGGTCATTGCCTCTAGCTACTCCGGGATAACCGAGGAAACCCTGACCGCATTTGAACAGGCGTTGGCGACAGAGGCCAAAAAGCTGGTAATTACCACCGGCGGTAAGCTGAAGCGCCTGGCCGAGAACAGTGGCATCCCCATCTTCACCTTTAGCTACAAGGCCCAGCCCCGCGCCGCCCTCCCCTTCAGCTTTCTGCCCATACTGGGTGCCTTGCAGAATCTGGGGTTCATCAGTGATAAGTCACCCGACTTGGCGGAAACAGGCCGGGTATTAGACGGGCTGTCAGCGAGAATAAATGAGACGGTGCCGCTATCGGGTAATGCCGCCAAGCAACTGGCGCAGAAGCTCTACGGGCACCTGCCGGTGATATACGGTAGCGGTATCCTTTCCGAGGTCGCCCGCCGCTGGAAGACGCAGATTAACGAGAACAGCAAGGCCTGGGCATTCCACGAGGTCTTCCCGGAGCTGAACCACAACGCCGTGGTCGGTTACCAGTTTCCGGCGGAACTGGCCAGCAAAATAGTGGTCGTCCTGCTGCGGTCAGATTTACTGCCACAACGGGTCAGGCTCCGCTACGAGGTAACCAGCCAGCTTCTTGAACAGGCCGGTGTCAGCCATCAGACTGTGGACAGCGAAGGTGAAAGCCCCTTGAGCCAGATAATGAGCCAGGTGCTTTTCGGTGACTACGTCAGCTACTACTTGGCCATGCTCTACCAGATTGACCCCTCCCCGGTGGAGACCATCGCCTACCTCAAAGAGCAGCTGGCCAAGGGGTAGAGACTCTATCGCTTGGTGTACTGCGGTGCCTTGCGGGCACGCTTGAGGCCGGGCTTCATACGCTCTTTTACCCGCGGGTCACGGGTGAGCAGCCCGTACTGACGTAGCGACGTCTTGAAACTCTCGTTGGCCGCCACCAGGGCACGGGCAATACCGTGAGAAATGGCCCCGGTCTGCCCGGATATGCCGCCGCCGGCCACCTTAATCATGGCGCTGTACTTACCCAGGTTATCAGTAACCAGAAGGGCCTGCAGTATGGTGCGGCGCTGGTCAGGGTGGGGAAATAGTTCCTCCAGGGGTTTGCCGTTTATGATAACGGCACCCTCACCCGGCAGCAGCCTTACCCGGGCAACCGATGTCTTGCGTCGGCCGGTACCGTTAAAATACTTCTTTTTCTCCATGCTTACTCTCCCTTGGCGGAACCAGTCTGTACCTGTATCTGGTGGGGATGACTATCGCCGGCATAGACCCTGAGCTTTTTCAGCATTCTGGCCCCCATGCGATTGCGGGGCAGCATACCCTTGACAGCATGCTCAATCACCCGCGTGGGGTGGGCCTGCATCATCTCTTCCAAAGTTACGCTCTTCAAACCGCCCGGATACCCGGAGTGACGGTAATATACCTTCTGTTTGGCCTTGTCGCCGGTTACCAGAACCTTATCGGCATTGATAACGATGACATAGTCGCCGGTATCCAGGGTCCGGGTAAACATTGGCTTGTGCTTGCCCATAAGACGGTGGGCAACCTGAGTTGCCAGACGGCCCAGCACCTGGCCGGAAGCATCAACCACGTGCCACTCTCGCTTAATATCCGTAGCTCTGGTGCTATAGGTCTTCATCAATTCTCTCCGAAAGGACGGCGGTAGTTTATCTGCATCAGGCAAAGGCCATGGGCAGGTGCCGTCGGTCCTGCCCGGCCCGGCGTCCTCGCCGCCGCGACATCATTAAACTCGGCAATACTCATCGCTCCCAGACCGACCCTTATCAGGGCCCCCACTGTGTTTCGCACCTGGTGGGGCAGGAACGAGTTAGCCACCATGTCAAAGACGACCAACTCCCCCTGTACCAGTGCCTCCGCCCGGTAGACCGTCCGGACCGTGCTGCCAACGCTGGCACCGTCGCCGGTCATGAAAGAGGCGAAATCATGCCGGCCAACCAGGGTCCGGCCGGCCAAGTTAATGGCCTCTATATCCAGGCGGCGAGGAACTCGGTAAGTCGAACCCTGTCTTCTCGGTGACCTAGTGTCGCTGTTAAGTATCCGGTAGTTATATTGCCGGCTCACCGCTTCGCGCCGGGCATTAAAGGAGTCCGCTACCCGATAGGCTGCCTTGACGGCAATATCAGCGGGTAGATAGTGGTTCAAGCCGCTCTTAAATGTCGCCGACGGCAGGGATGACTTAGTACGAAAGCAGGCTACCTGTCCCTCGGCGTGGACCCCAGCGTCGGTACGGCTGGCCGCTGTCACCCGCACCCTCTCTCCAGTCAGCTTCCATAACGCCTTCTCGGTTTCCCCCTGAATGGTATCCAGGTCAGCCTGAAGCTGAAAACCATGATAGCGAGTGCCGTCGTACTCCATAATCAATACAATCCGTTTTGTCTCCGCCAACTGCCTGCTCCCGCAGCGAGAAATGCTATTCTACCAACTCGAGCCGTACCAGGGGTGCCCCGTCACCCAGACGCGGGGCTATTTTGGTAATACGCGTATAACCACCAGGGCGCTCTCCGTACCTTGGGGCGATTTCACCGAATACCTTGTTCACCACCTTCTCATCGAAAATAAAAGACAGTGCCTGGCGACGGGAGTTAAGCCCACCCTCCTTACCCAGGGTAATCATCTTATCCGCCAGGCTGCGTACCTCCCTGGCCTTGGCCTCGGTAGTGGTAATCTTCTCGTGATCCAGAAGATCGGTCACCAAGTTGCGCAGCAGTGCCCGGCGGTGGCTTGCCGACCGGCTCAACTTCCTACCCGCTAATTTATGCCGCATGTTTATTCCTCGCTAGGTTCCTCACTGGGCGGAGAAAGAGATAGCCCCAATGAGTTAAGGCGCTCCTCTATCTCCTGCCGGGACTTTTGCCCGAAATTGCGCAATGACATCAGTTCCTTTTCCCCGATACTGATAAGCTGACCGATCGTAGTGATACTGGCCCGCCGCAGACAGTTCATGGTGCGTACCGACAGGTCGAGCTGCTCCACGGGCATATTATACTTCTCATCGGGGATGGGCAGACGCACCGCTTTCTGCTCCTCCTCCTGCTGCGAAAGCCGGACATAATCGACAAAGGGGGACAACTGTTCGACCAGGATCCGGGCACTCTGGCTGACCCCGTCTATCGGTGATATGGTACCGTCCGTCCAGA
Source organism: Dehalococcoidia bacterium (assembly GCA_011191985.1). Classification (GTDB taxonomy): domain Bacteria; phylum Chloroflexota; class Dehalococcoidia; order Dehalococcoidales; family W111; genus W111. The sequence continues at coordinate 40,867 of DUEU01000070.1, read as the reverse complement.
CATCAAGACGCAGCCGCTCATAGCTGGTCTCCCGGCCAACATACACCGGCTCGGTAGTAAAATTGGCCTTACGTATGGGGCTGAAGACAGCATCCACCGGGATCATCTCTACCGGCAGATTATCGCCAGCCTCGGCAGCCCTATAGCCAACACCGAGATCAACATCTAGCTCCACGGAAAGCACGGCCTCAGGCGAGTCCAGGGTAGCCAGATAAAGCTCAGGGTTGGCAATCTCAAAGTCGTCCGACGGCGTAATGTCGGCGGCGAACACCTGCCCCTCTCCCTTGACCTCCAGGGTCAGCTTACCAGACTGGCCGGAGACAGGCTTTATTCTCAGCGCCCTGATATTGAGCAAAAACTCGGTGGTATCTTCCCTGACATGGGGAATAGTTGAGAACTCGTGCTGGATCCCCTCAATCCGGACGCGAGTCACGGCTGCCCCGGGAAGATAACCCAGCAACACGCGCCGCAGGGCATTGCCCAGGGTGGTCCCAAAACCACTCTCCAGTGGCTCGGCAACAAACTGCCCGAAGTTACCATCACTTTCGGTACACTCAATTTTCGGCACCTGTAAACGGGTCACAGCGCGACCACCTCCTATAACTTACCGGGAGTAGTACTCTATTATGGCCTTCCCGTCAAGCTTGGCCTCTATGTCGTCGGCAGTAGGCAGCGAGACAACCCGGCCGACGAGTTTCTTGGTATCCAAGGCCAGCCAGCTCGGAGCCGACCGGGACTCAACAGTCTCGGCCAGCAGCTTGTAGTACTCTGTCTTAGAACTTGCCTCCCGCCAGCCGATGGTATCTCCTTCCCTAACCAGGGCCGAAGGTATGTCGGTCTTGTGCCCATTCAGCATGATATGCCCGTGTCGGACCAGCTGACGGGCCTGTGGGCGGGACTCGGCAAAACCGAGACGATAGACCACATTATCCAGCCGTCTCTCCAGCAGCACCAGCAGATTTTCGCCGGTGATACCGGACATTCTGCTGGCCTCAACAAAGAGCCGCCGGAACTGTTTCTCCAGAACACCGTAGGTATAACGTGCCTTCTGCTTCTCCCGCAGTTGCAGACCGCGGTCAGAAAGCCGGCGGCGCCGTGCCCTCTGCTGCTGTCCTGGCGGCGACGAACGCTTTTCCAGGGTACATTTGGTAAGGCATTTACTACCCTTAAGGAAGAGTTTCTCACCGCTACGGCGGCATAACCGACAGACAGCTCCTGTATATCTTGCCATTTCTTTACCCTTACACTCGCCTTCTTTTTGGAGCACGACAGCCATTATGCGGGATGGGGGTAACATCCCTGATGCCGGTGATATAAAGGCCGGCACTCTGGAGGGAACGAATCGCCGCCTCACGGCCGCTGCCCGGCCCCTTGATATAGACCTCCACCTGGCGCAAGCCGTGTTCCATAGCCTTGCGGGCCGCATCGCGCGCCGCCAGTTGAGCAGCATAGGGAGTGCCCTTGCGCGAGCCCTTGAAGCCAGCCGTGCCCGAGCTTCCCCAGGCGATAACGTTGCCTTGAGGGTCAGTGAGCGTTACCATGGTGTTGTTGAAGGTGGACTGAATGTAAGCCCGACCCACTGGTACCGACTTGCGCTCCCGCCTTCTTCCCTTTGCTCGCTTCTTAGGCATTTTTACCCCCTTCTGATACTACTTCTTGGCCATGCCGCGTTTCTGGCCACGGCCAGCGACCGTCTTACGAGAACCCCGCTTGGTACGGGCATTGGTCCGCGTCCGTTGCCCCCTGGCCGGCAGGTTGCGGCGGTGCCGGGTACCCCGATAGCTGCCAATCTCGGTAAGACGCTTGATATTGAGGTTGACTTCCTTCCTGAGGTCACCTTCAACCTTGTGCTCACGGTCAATAACCTCCCGGAGACGATTGACCTCTTCCTCGGTAAGGTCGTTGACCCTGGTCTGCGGATTAACTCCCGTCTGAGCTAAAATCTTCTGGCTCTGGCTCGGGCCGATGCCATAGATGTACTGCAGTGATACCCAGGCCTGCTTATGTCTTGGTATGTCCACACCGGCAATACGCGCCATCTCCTGCCTCCTTACCGAATCTTATCCCTGCCGCTGCTTGTGCTTGGGGTTAGAGCAGATAACACGGACTACCCCACGCCTTCTTATTATCTTGCACTTATCACATCTAGCCTTAACTGAAGCCCTAACCTTCATAATAATCCCTCTAGCCTTACTTAAGCCGATAGGTAATCCGGCCCCGGCTCAGGTCATACGGGGAAAGTTCTATCAGCACCTTATCCCCCGGTACGATTTTTATATAATGCATCCTTATTTTACCGGAGATGTGGGCCAGCACCTTATGTCCGTTAGGCAACTCGACCCGAAACATGCCGTTAGGTAGAGGCTCAACCACTATCCCTTCAACCTCAATGGCCTCTTTCTTAGCCATGGTCTCCTTCTCTAGACGACAGTAAGCACCTCCGCCTCGCCCTCGGTAATGGCAATGGTATGCTCAAAATGGGCCGAGATACTGCCATCGGCAGTACGTACCGTCCAGTGGTCATTATCAGCGCGGGTACGCCAGTCACCGATGTTTACCATCGGCTCAAGGGCGAAGGTCATGCCCTTCTTCAGCACTGGCCCCGAGCCGGCCACACCGTAGTTGGGTATCTGCGGTTCCTCGTGCATATCCCGCCCGATACCATGCCCGGTGTATTCACGTACCACCGAATAACCTCTCGATTCAGCGCAGTTCTGAATTGCCACGGAAATGTCACCCAGTGTCGCCCCGGCGCGGGCGGCCGCGATACCGGCCATCAGGGCACTCTCAGTGGTCATGATAAGGTCTCTCGCCTGTGCGCTGATTTCGCCGACACCAACCGTTACCGCCGCATCACCCTGAAACCCGTTATAAATCGCCCCCATGTCAAGAGATACAATATCACCTTCCCGCAGAACCCGCTCTCCGGGAATCCCGTGTACTATCTCATCGTTCACGGACACACAGAGATTAGCCGGAAAGCCACGGTACCCCTTGAACGAAGGTTTGGCACCTTGTTTTGCCACTTCTCTGGCGGCAATCTCATCCAACTCTATTGTTTTCATCCCCGGCCTCAGCTGCCCGACCAGTACCTCCAGCACCCTGGCCACTATCCGGCCCACCTCTCGCATAACGGCAACCTCTCGTGCCGACTTCACAATTATACCCATTGGCTCGCCTAACCTGCATGCCTGACGGCGGCAACAATTCTTGCCGATACCTCAGCCACATCACCCTCACCGGCCACCTCCACCAGCTTGCCCGCCCGCGTGTAATAGTCTATAAGCAGCGCCGTCTCTTCAAAATAAACCTCAAGCCGCTTCTCCACAGTCTCCGGCATATCGTCCGGCCGCTGGTACAGCTCTCCCCCGCACCGGTCACACTTGCCCGCCACTTTGGGCGGCGAGTTTACCTCATGGTAAGGAGCCTGGCACTGGCGGCATATCCAGCGCCCGCCCAAACGACTGATAAGCTCTTCCCTGGCGACCTTGATATAAATAACCCTGTCTATCGCCCGGGACTGCCGGGCCAGGCGCTCGTCCAGTGCCCGGGCCTGATTAACATTCCTAGGGAAGCCGTCAAGGATGGCCCCTCCATCACAGTCTGGCATAAGAATACGTTCCAGGACCATCTGTATCGTTATCTCGTCGGGGACGAGCACCCCCTTCTCCATATATTCCTTAGCCTGCAGCCCGAGCTCAGTCTGTTGCTCCAGCGCCTGGCGAAACAGGTCACCGGTAGCGACATGCACCAGCTTCAACTCCCGGGCCAGAGTGACCGCCTGAGTCCCCTTACCGGCGCCAGGAGCACCTAACAGGATAATATACAACCTCTATCCCTGACAAGTATCAATAGCAGAAATATACGACCCGCTACCTGATTAATAATATCCCTCCTTACTAGCGGATAAAACCTTCATAGCGCCGCATTACCAACTGCGCCTCCAGCTGCTTCATGGTGTCCAGAACGACGCCAACCACAATCAACATGGCCATACCAGTCAGCTGGATTTGCTGAACGTTAGTGATTTCCCGGGCCAGAAATGGTATCACGGCCACTATGGCCAAGAAAATCGCCCCGGCCCAGGTGATACGACGTATAACCTGATTGAGATAGGTGGCTGTCTGCTTGCCGGGCCGGATGCCAGGGATGAACCCCCCCTGACGCTGTAAGACGCCGGGCAGGTCCTGCTGCTCGAAGATGACCATGGTGTAGAAGAAGGCAAAGCCAATCACCAGCAGGAAGTTAAGCCCCCAGTAGAACAGGCCTAACGGTATGGGAGTATCCGGGCTGAACATCAGCTTGATAGTGTGGGCAATACTTGGCTCACCGGTGTCAAAAAAGCCGGCAATCATACCGGGAAAGAGCACGATCGAGACGGCAAAGATTAGCGGTATCATACCGGCGGTGTTTACCCGCAGCGGAATATGCGTGGAACCCGATTGCCGGTACATACGGCCACCGCGAAAGACACTCTTGGCATACTGCACCGGTATGCGGCGATGCGCCTCGGTGAAGACGACGATGAACATGGTGGTGGCCAGGGTAATGATAATGTAAAATACCAGTCCCCAGGGGAAACCGGTGGCCGCCGCCAGGAAACCCTGCTGGATCATCTCCGGCAGACCGGCGACAATGCCGGCAAAGATAATTATGGATATGCCATTGCCGATACCGTTCTCGGTGATACGCTCGCCAAGCCATATCAGGAACATGGTGCCGGCAATCATGGCCATTACCATAGCTACCATCTGCAGTGCCGGTGGGCTGCCGATTACCCCCCAGGTCCGGAAAAGCATCAGTTGCCCATAACCGGAAAGACCGGCCAGCGGCACCGTGAGCCAGTGGGTAATCAAATTTATGCGGTGTCTGCCGGCCTCTCCCTCTTGGGCAAGGGCCTGCAGCCTGGGGATGACCGGTACCAGCAGGTTCATAATAATCGAGGCTGTAATGTAAGGATAAACACCCATCGCAGCCACGCTGAGCCGTCTCATGGCGCCACCGCTGAATATATCAAGCATGCCCAGCAGGGCATTACTCGAGAACAGTTCCTGCAGCGCCGCCTGGTCCACTCCAGGCAGGGGTACGTGGGCGATGAAGCGAAAGACGACCAGAATACCAAAGGTATACAGGATTCGGCGCCTCAGGTCAGGCAGGTGAAAGGCGTCAATCATTGCCTGGAGGAGTCTGGGCCTAGATTGTCGCGGCCGCATGCCCCACCTCATCCGCTTTACCGCCGGCAGCCTCGATCTTGGCTTTGGCCGCCGCCGAGAACTTGTTGGCCCTTATGGTAAGGGGGTGATTGATTTCACCGCCAGCCAGAACCTTGACGGGATGATGTAACGATTTTATTACCCCGGCGGCTAACAGCTTCTCCGGGGTTACCTCGCTATTCGCCTCAAACCGGTTAAGCGCATTTATGTTCACGATACTGTACGTTGTCCGGAAGATGTTGACAAAGCCTCGCTTCTGCGGCAGACGCTTGATTAACGGCAACTGGCCGCCTTCGAATCCAGGCCGCATCTTGAAACCGGCCCGGGCCTTCTGCCCCTTCACGCCACGCCCACAATAGGTGCCGTAGCCGCTGCCATTGCCCCGGCCGACCCGCTTTCGCTCTCTCTTAGAGCCACGGGCCGGGGAGAGATTATTCTGCGTCGCCACTGGCCGCCTCCAACTTAACCAGATGTTTCACCTTCTCCACCATACCGCGGATTGGGGCTGAGTCGCTATGGGTAACACACTGGTTCAGGCGACGAAGCCCCAAGGCCGCTAGGGTCCTCTTCTGGCTCTTTTCATAGCCGATAGCACTTTTTACCAGGGTAATACGCAGCTTAGCCACCGGTTGCCTCCCCGGCGGCCACTGCCTTTCGTCTGGCCAACTCCTCGGCCGGTATTCTCAAGTTGCTCAAAGCGAGTATCGTTGCCCGGGCAACATTGATACGATTAGCACTGCCCAGAGATTTGGTAAGGATATCCTTAATCCCGGCGGCTTCCAGCACCGCCCGGACGCTGCCACCGGCAATAACGCCGGTACCCATCGCGGCCGGCTTCAGCAGTACCTGGGCCGCCCCGAACTTGACCTGTATTTCGTGCGGGATGGTAGTGCCCGCCATATTGACCTTTATCAGACTCTTCCGGGCAATGGCGCCCCCCTTGCTGATGGCCGACGGCACCTCGGTAGCCTTACCCAGACCAAGCCCAACATGTCCGTTGCCATCACCGGTTACCACCAGAGCACTGAACCGGAGGCGTTTGCCCCCTTTAACTACCTTGGCCACCCGGTTTACGTAAATAAGCTGGTCAGTTAGGGCCAGTTCTGTCGGGTCTATCTGACTGATTGGTCGTTTCACTGTGCTTAAAGTACCCCCGCCTAAAATTTAAGCCCGGCCGCCCGTGCTGCCTCAGCCAGGGCTTTTACCCGGCCGTGATATTTGTAGCCGCCGCGGTCGAAAGCGGCCTCTTTGACCCCGCTGGCCACCGCCTGCTTGGCTATCAGTGAGCCGACGAGACCGGCCCGGGCGGTCTTCGATTTGCCAGCAAGCTCGCCGGCTAACTCCACGTCCAGAGTGGAGGCCGAGGCCAGAGTATGTTGCTGCGAATCATCGATAACCTGGGCGTAGATGTGGTTCAGGCTACGGAACACGCACAAACGCGGCCGTGAGGTTGTGCCCTCTATCTTGGCCCTTACCCTAGCATGTCTGAGCTGCCGCGCTACTCTCGTCTTACTTTTTCTGGTCATTATTTCTTCTTACCGATAGCCTTACCGGCCTTGCCAGCTTTAAGGCGGACTACCTCACCGGCATATCTAATGCCCTTGCCTTTATAACGGTCAGGAGGGCGAATAGCCCTGATTTCGGCGGCCATCTCGCCGACAACCTCCTTGCTGATGCCAGCGACCTTGATCCGGTTTGCCCCCTCCATCTCCAGGGATACACCGGGGAGCGGCGTAACCGTAACCGGGTGGGAATAGCCGACGCGCATTACCAGCTTGTCGCCGCTTTTTTCCGCCCGATAACCCACACCCACTATTTCCAGGTTTTTCTCGAAACCGCTGGCCACTCCCTCCACCATGTTGGCCAGAAGGCTCCGGGTTAGGCCATGAAGGGAGCGGTGTTTCTTGCTATCACTGGGCCGCGACACCAGCAGGCTACTCTCTTCATGGGTAATGGCCATGTCGGGGTCGAAGCGGCGGCTGAGTTCTCCCTTGCCCCCCTTAACCGTGACCTCACCGTCCTTAATACTTACCGTTACCCCGGCTGGTACCGCTATTGGCTTCCGTCCTATTCTAGACACAGACGATGCTCCCCGTCCTGTTTACCATACGTAGCATAACAACTCCCCGCCGATGCCCGAATGCCAGGCCTTCTTTCCCGTCATCAATCCCTTCGGGGTGGAAATGATGGCAATCCCCAGGCCACCGTAGACCCGCGGTATCTCTTTCTGCTGCACGTACACCCGCAAACCTGGCTTGCTAATCCGCTCCAGACCGGAGATGACTGACCGGTTGTTGTCATCATACCGGAGGCGTATCTTAATTACCCGGTACGGCTTACCTCTAAGCACTTCATAATCAGTAATAAAGCCCTCTTCCTTGAGGATTCGGGCAATGGCCAGCTTCACCCTCGAGGCCGGTACCGGTACGAAATCATGGCGGGACATAACAGCGTTACGTATCCGGGTTAACATATCGGCTATTGGATCAGAAATAGTCATAGCTACCCTACCAGCTTGCCTTCCTCACTCCCGGAATCTGGCCTAAAAGGGCCAGTTTGCGGAAACAAATGCGGCACAGACCGAACTTGCGGATATAGGCACGAGGCCGGCCGCACAGATAACACCGATTATGCTGCTGCACCCGGTACTTGGGAGTGCGCAGCGACTTAGCAATCTTGGATTTTTTTGCCATCCTACTTAATCTCTGGCGAAGGGCATCCCCATTAACTCCAGCAGGGCCCTACCCTCCTCGTCTTTTTTGGCAGTGGTAACAATAGATATCTCCAGTCCGCGCGCTTTATCTATCTTGTCGTACTCAATTTCCGGGAAAAAAGTCTGCTCTTTCAGTCCCAGGGTATAGTTGCCCCGCCCGTCGAAGGCGTTCCGGGAAACTCCCTGAAACTCACGCATACGGGCCAGCACCACGTTAACCAGCTTATCAAAGAAGTCATACATACGCCGGCGACGCAGGGTTACCTTCAGGCCGATGGGCATTCCCTCCCTGACCCGGAAAGCAGAGATAGACTTCTTGGCCCGGGTAGTTACCGGGTGCTGCCCCGAAATAGCCATCATGTCGGCTTCAGCCGCCTCCAGCGCCTTGGCATTCTGGGTTGCCTCACCCAGACCAATACTGACCACTATCTTTTCCAGCCGGGGCACCTGCATCATATTTTTATATTTGTGGCGCTCCATAAGGGCGGGCACAACCTCCTGGCGATACTGCTCCTTCAACCGTGACATCTAATCAATTACCTCACGACATGAGCGACATATCCTCACCTTCCGGCCGTCCTCCAGGACGCGGAAACCGACCCGGACCGGGTGGTTACAGCGGCTGCACAGCAACATGACGTTCGACACCTGAATCGGCGCCTCCCGCTCAATTATACCCGCCTGCCGGGCCTGGCCCCTGGCCCGGGTGTGCCGCTTAATAAAGTTAATCCCCTCGACCAGTACTCGCGCCTCTTTTGGGTATGCAAAGCGTACTTTACCCTTCTTGCCCCGGTCTTTTCCGGTGATAACCAGCACGGTATCGTTTTTCCTGATCTTCACTACTAACCTCACAAAACCTCGGGCGCCAGCGAAATAATCTTGGTGAAATTCTTATCTCTCAGCTCTCTGGCCGCCGGGCCGAATATCCGGGTCCCCTGAGGATTGTTCTTATCAGTCAATATTACCGCCGCATTCTCGTCAAACCTGATATAAGAGCCATCCGGACGCCGGTATGGCTGAGCGCAACGGACAATGACCGCCCGAACGACATCCCCCTTCTTCACCGCCGCCGCCGGGATTGCCTTCTTCACGGAGGCAACGATGATATCACCCACCCGGGCATATTTCTTCCTGGTGCCACCCGGTATGCCAATACACATTATCTGGCGGGCCCCGGTGTTATCGGCCACCTTTAATCTGGTCTGTCGCTGAATCATTGTTCTCGATAATCCTCAGACGATTTCTTCCGGTTTAACCTCCACCACCTCACCCTTGATTATTATCTCGGCTATCCGCCAGCGCTTCTGTTTCGACAGTGGACGAGTTTCCACAATCCTGACGATATCACCCACCCGGCACTCGTTCTTCTCATCGTGGGCTTTGTACTTCACCGCCCTCTTAATCGCCTTCTTATACAGCGGGTGCTCCTTGTACGTTTCCACGGCGACTACCGCTGTCTTGTCCATCCGGTCACTAACGACCCGTCCCGTTCTAGCTTTACGCTGACCTGCCATTGCCTATTACCTACCTGATACCCAGTTCCCTTTCTCTGATTATGGTCTTTAGCCGGGCGATATTCCGTCTGACCCTGGGAATCTCGCGGTGGTTCACCAGCTGCCGGGTAGCCGCCCGAAAGCGAAGGTTAAAAAGCTCCTGACGAGCCTCCTCTAGCTGCTTGGCCAGTTCCTCGATCTTAAGTGCCCGAATCTCTTCAGCTTTCAACTTGAGCTAACTCCTTGTCCGGTCAGGGAATCAACGCCGCTGACAGCACCGGTCTGCCTGATAATAAACTTGGTATGTACCGGAAGCTTGCCCGAAGCCAGGCGCATCGCCTCTCGGGCTGCTTCGATGTTAACCCCGGACATTTCAAACAGGATTCTACCCGGCCTGACCACAGCGACCCAGTGGTCCGGGGAACCCTTGCCGCCACCCTGGCGTGTTTCGGCCGGCTTCTTAGTAACCGACTTATCCGGGAAAATACGTATCCAGATATTGCCGCCGCGCCGGACATAGCGGGTCATGGCCCGCCGTGCCGCCTCAATCTGGCGGCTAGTAAGCCAAGCCGCCTCGGTCGTCTGTAAGCCAAAGTCACCGAAGACCATGGTATTCCCCGAATTGGCTTTACCACGACGGTGCCCTTTATGAGTCTTCCGGTACTTTACTCTCTTCGGCTGTAACATCGTCCCCGACTATCTCCACAGCAGATTCTTTCTCTTCGCCAACATCGGCCGCCGCTTCGGCAGCCACAGGTTTCTCTTCCTCACTGACCTCAGCCGTCGGTTCGGCAGCCACGGGCTCCTCTTCCTCACTGACCTCAGCCACCGGTTCGGCAGCCACGGGCTCCTCTTCCTTGCTGACCTCAGCCACCGGTTCGGCGGTCACGGGTTTTTCTTCCTCACTGACCTCAGCCACCGGTTCGGCGGTCACGGGTTTTTCTTGCTCACTGACCTCAGCCACCGGTTCAGCAGCCACGGGCTCCTCTTCCTCAATGACCTCAGCCGTCGGTTCGGCAGCCACGGGTTTCTCTTCCTCACTGACCTCAGCCACCGGTTCGGTGGTCACGGGTTTTTCTTCCTCACTGACCTCGGCTACCGGCTCGGCAGCCTCAAGCTCGGCCTCTTCAGGTGCCTCCACCTTTGGTTCGGGCAGGATATCACCCCGGTATACCCACACCTTTACTCCAATCCGCCCCAGTTTGGTACGGGCTTCGGTGAAGCCATAATCGATATCTGCCCGCAGAGTATGCAGCGGCACCTGCCCGTCATGCATTATCTGGCGGCGGGCTATCTCGGCACCCCCCAGCCGGCCGGCACAGCTGATTCTTATCCCTTTGGCCCCGGCCTGAATGGTGCGAGCAATGGCCTGTTTCATCGCCCGGCGGTAGGCAATACGGCGCTCAATCTGCTCGGCAACCGTCTTGGCGACCAATGTGGCGTCAAGCTCGGGTTGATGGACCTCCAGAATATTCAGCCGCACCCTTTTCCCGGTGACCTGCTCCAGGCGATTTCGCATCTCGTCAACGCGCTGTCCCCCCCGCCCGATAATCACCCCGGGACGGGACGTGTGGATATTGACGAGCACCTCGTTGGCCTGGCGGCTGATTTCGACCTGGGCGATACCGGTATCGGGATACCCCGATTGGATAGCCTCCCGAAGCTTCATATCCTCCTGGATATACTCCAGGTAATGCTTATCAGCGTACCACTTGGCCTGCCAGTCCCGGATGACGCCGATCCTGAAACCGGTTGGGTGTACTTTATGTCCCATAGGCCTCCTGCTCGGTAACGACAACGGTAATATGGCTGGAGCGCCTGAGGATCGGGCTGGCCCGACCTCGCGCCCGGGCACGATACCTTTTCAAAGTGCGCGCTTCATCAGCAAAGATACGGACAATCTTCAAATCTGAAGGTGTCATCTGATAGTTATTCTCGGCATTGGCCGCCGCCGACTTAATCGTCTTGGAGACGACCTTGGCTACGGGTGTCGGCGCAAAGCGGAGCAGGTTTAGCGCCTCGTCTACTTTCTTGCCCCGCACCATGTCCACCAGCGGGCGTACCTTGCGCGCCGTTACCCCGGTGTCTTTAGATATGGCCATTACTTCCATGTGCAGCGTGACCTCAAGCCTACTTCCTCTTTCTTACCTGGGTGACTCTCTCCGCCTTGGCAACATGCCCCCGGAAGGTTCGCGTCGGCGCAAATTCACCCAGCTTGTGCCCGACCATATTCTCAGTGATATAGACCGGCACATGCCGCCGGCCATCGTGTACGGCGATGGTCAGCCCTACCATCTCGGGTAAGATAGTAGACCAGCGCGCCCAGGTTTTTATTACCGCCTTCTGACCGGAGCGGGCGACCGCCTCTGCTCTCCTTGCCAGCTTGGCATCAACTGCCGGACCTTTCTTTGTCGACCGAGACATCTTTTTCTACCTGTTACCATCCTCAGTCTTTTTTCTTGACCGGGACTTGTTAAATTCCCTCCGCCAAAGTCAACCAACCACGATATTTTACTACTTCCGGCGGTTAATTATCATCTTGTCCGACGCCTTCTGGCGGCGGGTCTTGTAGCCCATCGCCGGCTTACCCCAGGGTGTCTTGGGACCTGGCAGACCTATCGGCGCCCGGCCCTCACCACCACCATGAGGATGGTCACGAGGGGTCATCGCCGAACCCCTCACCGTCGGTCGCCAGCCAAGCCAGCGCCGGCGCCCCGCCTTACCGTAACTGATATTCTGATGGTCTACATTGCCCACCTGCCCGATAGTCGCCAGGCACTCGCCCCGGATACGCCGCATCTCCCCCGAGGGCAACCGCACCAGGACATATTCTCCCTCCCGGTCCATCAGTTGCGCAGCAGCGCCGGCACTGCGCACCATTTGTGCCCCTTTTCCCCTTTGCAACTCGACGTTATGAATCACGGTGCCGGAAGGGATCAACTTCATGGGCAACGCGTTGCCCGGTTTTATCTCCGCACCCTCACCCGATTTGATGACGTCACCGACATTCAGCCCCAAGGGAGCCAGGATATAACGCTTCTCGCCATCGGCGTAGTAAATCAGGGCGATACGCGCCGAGCGGTTGGGGTCGTACTCAATGGCAGCTACCCGGCCCGGCACGCCGGTCTTGTCCCGCTTGAAGTCAATAATACGGAGCCGGCGCTTGGCGCCGCCGCCGCGGTGGCGCACCGTTATCTTCCCCTGATTATTTCGCCCGGCCTTCCTCTTTAGCGGCAGCAGCAGCGATTTCTCCGGCTTACCCTTGGTTATTTCTTCAAAGGTATGGCCAGTCATACTGCGCCGGCCGGGTGAGGTCGGCCGATACGTCTTCAACGCCACCTAACCACCTCCGCTATGCCTGACCAATCAGCCCCACCCACCACACAACGCGTACTTGAGCCAGACTTCTTTACCCTATGACAAACCGAATTCATGGTAGCTTAAACACCTTCGAATATCTCTATCTTATCACCGGGCTTGAGAGAGACGATAGCCTTTTTAGTTGACGGGGTTAACACCTGCCGTCGGCCCACCCGGCGAGTCTTGCCATGCACCGTCATCACATTGACCGCTGTCACCGTGACACTGAACGCCTTCTCCACGGCCTGCTTAATCTGAGACTTGTTAGCACCGCTGGCCACCTCGAAGACATATTTATTCTGTTCCTGAAGCCCGGCACCCTTCTCGGTAATCAGGGGCCGGCGCAACACCTCATACAGATGCACTGACCTCTCCCCTGGGTGCCTCCTGCCCCCACAGCTGCTCCACCCGACGAACTGCCGCCACGGTCATCAGCAGTATCCGGTAAGAGAGGAGGTCAACCACGTTAAGTAAACCGGCCGGTATCGTTTTTATCCCCGACAGGTTCTGCGCCGATTTAATAACATTACCTTCCGGCGCCTCGGTTACTATCAGCGCCGATTCTTCGGCGCCCAGCGTGCTGAGTATCTTCACCATCTCTCTGGTTCTGGGCTGGTCAAGCGTAAGCTGCTCGACAACCTTCAACTCACCATCCCCGGCCTTGGCGGAGAGAAGACACCGCAGGGCCAGCCGCCGCATCTTGCGGGGCATCGCCTGCCGATAGCTCCGTGGCTGGGGTCCGAAGGTAACACCACCACCCCGGCGTAGCGGCGAGCGCCGGCTGCCAGCCCGGGCATTACCAGTATGCTTCTGCCGGAACAGCTTCCGGGTGCTGTAAGCAACCTCGCCACGCGTTTTGGTACTGGCCGTCCCCTGGCGGGCATTTGCCATCTGGCGTACCATTGCCTGGTGCACCACCGCCCCGTTAAACGGCACCAAAAAGACGGAGTCGCTCACGTCAATCTCACTGACGGGCTCGCCAGCAAGGTTATATACCGGTAGCTGCAACTCTCTACTTCCTCCCCGCCGATTTTCTTATCAACAGCAGTCCGTTCCGGGCACCGGGCACGGCCCCTTTGACCAGCAGCAGATTGCGCCCTGCATCAGCCTCGACCACTTCCAGGTTACGCACGGTCACGCGCCGGTTCCCCATGTGCCCGGCCATCCGCAGGCCCTTGAACACCCGGCCCGGCGTGGTGGTGGCCCCGACCGATCCCGGGGCACGGTGCCGGTCTGACTGCCCGTGGGTCTTGGGGCCACCGGCAAAATGATGGCGCTTGACGACACCGGCAAAACCCTTACCCTTGGACACCCCGGTAATATCGACCATGTCCCCGGCCTTGAACCGACTGACATCAACTCGGTCACCTACCTTGGCTTCCGTCAGGTCAGCGGTCGAGAACTCCCGTAAGAACCGCAACTGGCCCAGTCCCTTGAGATGGCCGCGCTGGGGAGACTTGAGCCGTCTGGCCTCGCCAAACCCGAGCTGAACGGCATCATACCCTTCTCTGGCGACAGTCTTCACCTGAGTCACCACGCATGGCCCGGCCTCGATAGCGGTCACGGCCTGAGCCTGGCCGCTTTCGTTATATATCTGGGCCATCCCTAGCTTACGACCAATCATCGTCTCTATCCATAAATCATTACAACTTGATATCTATCTCGATCCCGGCCGGCAAGTCCAGCTTGGTCAGGGCGTCGATCGTCTTCGAGGTTGACTCTACGATGTCGATAAGACGCTTATGGGTGCGCATTTCAAACTGTTCCTGCGAGTCCTTATCGATAAAAGGGGAACGGATGACGCTGAATCTCTCGATACGGGTAGGCAGCGGGACGGGACCGGTAACCACCGCTCCGGTGCGCTCCACCGCCTCGACAATCTGCACCGCCGACTGGTCGAGTAATCGGTGGTCGAAACCCTTCAGCTTGATACGAATCTTCTGCTTAGCCATGTATTGCCCCTACGGTTTTAATTCTATCGGCCAGCTCCGAGGGTATTTCTTCATAACTACTGAACTCCATGGACTGCGTCGCCCTTCCCTGCGTCAGCGAGCGCAGAGTGGTCGTATAGCCAAAGGCCTCAACCAGGGGGATAAGGGCACGTATGGTACACATATGGTCGTAGGTCTCAAAATATTCAACCCGCCCCCGCCTCGAGTTGAGGTCACTGATTATATCCCCCAGGAACTGCTGCGGAGAGACCACCTCCAGCTTCATAATCGGCTCCAGAAGCACCGGCCCGGCCTTCATAACCCCGTTCCTCAGCGCTATCGCCCCGGCCATCTTAAAGGCTATCTCCGAGGAGTCAACCTCATGGTAGCTGCCGTCATAGAGGGTCGCCTTGATGTCGACCACCGGGTAGCCGGCCAGCACCCCGGTCTCCGTAGCTTCCCTGACTCCGGCCTCAGTAGCCGGAATATATTCCTTGGGCAGGATACCGCCCTTAATATTATTGACAAACTGAAAGCCACCGCCGCGCTCAAGGGGCTCAAGTTCCAGCCATACATGGCCGTACTGCCCGCGGCCGCCGCTCTGCCGGATAAAGCGGCCCTCGGCCTTGACCGGCCGGGTGATTGTTTCTTTGTAGGAGACCTGCGGACGGCCTACCTGCGCTCCCACGCCGAACTCGGCGAGCAGCCGGCCGACGATAACCTCAAGGTGCAGCTCACCCATGCCCGAGATAACAGTCTGTCCCGTATCCTGGTTATAGGCTACCTTGAAAGTAGGGTCCTCTTCAGTCAGCCGCTGCAGGGCATCATCCATCCGGTCCTGGTCGGCCTTGGTTCTGGGCTCGATGGCCACCGACAACACCGGCTCGGGAAAGCGAATAGACTCCAGAAGTACCGGCGGTGACGGCTGGCAGAGAGTATCACCGGTGAAGGTGTTCTTCAGGCCCAGACTGGCGATAATAGTCCCGGTATCCGCCTCAGCTACTTCCTCACGGCGATTGGCATGCATCAGCAGCAACCGCCCGATACGCTCCCTCATGTTCCGGGTCGCGTTAAATATCTGGGCGCCGGCCCTGACCCGGCCAGAGTAAACCCGGAAGTAGACCAGACGCCCCATGAACGGATCAGAAACCACCTTGAAGGCAAGAGCGGCAAACGGGGCATCATCCTGCGGCGGACGAGCGACCTTGTTCCCGGTCCTGACATCAACGGCCTGTACCGGCGGCATGTCCAGTGGCGACGGCAGATAATCAATAATGGCCTCGAGCAGGAGCTGAACGCCTTTATTCTTGAGGGCGCTGCCACAGAGGACGGCCACCCCTTTACCAGCCAGGGTCACCCGTCTCAAGGCGGCCCGCAGCATTGAAGGGGTAATTTTACTGTCTCCGAGATAGGCCAGCATAATCTCGTCATCTATCTCGGCCAGCCTTTCTACGAGCAGCTGACGAAACTCGGTATACTTGGCCTGTGCCTCTTCTGGAATGGGCATCGCCCGGGGTTCGGAATCAGGCTGACCATCGAAGCCCCAGGCCCGGTCCTCCACCAGGTCAATAACGCCCGCAAAGTCGGCATCGCTGCCCAGCGGTACCTGCACCGGCAACGGCGTGGCACGCAGGCGTTCCGCCATCATCGACAGCGTGCGGCGAAAGCTGGCCCCCACCCGGTCCATCTTGTTAATGAAGCAAATCCGGGGCACGTGGTATTTATCCGCCTGCCGCCATACCGTCTCCGACTGTGCTTCCACGCCGGCCACGGCGTCAAAAATCACCACGCCGCCATCCAGCACCCTGAGACTGCGTTCCACCTCGGCGGTGAAATCAACATGCCCCGGGGTATCGATGATATTGATGCGGTAGTCCCGCCAGTAGCAGGTGGTCGCGGCCGCGGTAATGGTGATACCACGCTGCCGCTCCTGCTCCATCCAATCCATCACGGCGGTACCCTCATCCACCTCACCGATTTTATAGGTACGCCCGGTAAGGAAAAGTATCCTCTCGGTGACGGTAGTCTTGCCGGCATCGATATGGGCAATAAAACCGATATTCCGTATCTTTTCTAATGGAAAACGCTCCGACATTGTCTTTCGCTCGGCTGTTTTTCGGCTGGTTACTACCATGGGATTAATAGCCTTCCCCCTCTTACCATCGATAATGGGCAAAGGCCCGGTTGGCCTCGGCCATTCTATGGGTATCTTCCCGCTTCTTTATCGTCGCTCCCTGCCCTTGGGCAGCGTCGCTCAATTCCGCCGCCAGCTTCTCGGCCATAGACTTGCCCGCTCTAGCCCGGGCTGCCTTTACCAGCCAGCGCATCGCCAGGGAAAGGCTGCGTTCCGGGCGGACCTCCACCGGCACCTGATAGGTAGCGCCACCAACCCGGCGCGGCTTAACCTCCAGAAGAGGGGTAGCGTTTTTTACCGCCTGTTCTAGAACGGCTACCGGTGATTTCCGCTCCTGGTTCTCAATAATATCCAGGGCATCATAGACTATCCCGGTTGCCGTCAGTTTCTGGCCCCGTAGCATGATTCTATTGATCAACCGCGAGACAGTAACACTCTGATACTTAGCATCAGCGGGCATTTCTCTCTTGGTTACCTGTCCCCGTCTTGGCATTCTACCTCCTGCGCCCTAGGCCGCCATCGCTTTGGCGCGCTTCGCCCCGTATTTGCTGCGCCCCCGGCGGCGATTGGCAACACCACTGGAGTCCAGGGCGCCGCGGACGATATGGTAACGAACACCAGGTAAGTCCTTGACTCGACCGCCGCGAATCAGCACCATGGAGTGCTCCTGTAGTTCGTGCCCCTCACCGGGGATATAGGCGGTTACCTCTATGCGGTTGCTCAGCCGTACCCTGGCTATCTTGCGCAGTGCCGAGTTAGGCTTCTTGGGGGTGGTCGTCTTGACCAGGACGCAGACCCCACGCTTCTGCGGCGAACCCTTGCCCTCCACTACCCGGTTGGACAGCGCATTATAGATAAAGCGCAAGGCCGGGGCTTTGGTCTTTTTGGCAACCGTCTTCCGCCCCTTACGGACAAGCTGATTAATCGTTGGCAAATTTGCCTCCTATCCCACACAATGCTAATGGATGAGCCCTAGCTCATCCATTCGTGATAACGGACTGCATCCAGCCCGCTATCCGTAAGCCGAACAGTACAAAGCCAATTTTTTATGTTATCACAGACCGAAGTTTGCTGTCAAGCTTTATAGCACGGTAAGGTCAGCGCTCTGTCATGGCCACCATCTGACCGTTCTTCTCAATCCTGACCGCAGTCACCTTATACTCCGGGATCTTGGCCACAGGGTCAAGGGCCGGATTGGTAAGCTGGTTGGTGGGGCTCTCGGCAAAATGGAAGGTCATAAAAACCATCCCGGCCGGCGAAGCATCGGTCAGACAGGCCCTGGCCACTACCGCCCCCCGCCGCGAGACCACCCTGACCATGTCGCCATCGGCGATACCCAGGATGGCGGCGTCTTTAGGGTTCATTTCCACCAGCTCTTCATTCTGGAATACATTAAGCCCCCTGACCTTTCGGCTCATGGTGCCGGTATGAAAGTGAAACAGGCTGCGCCCGGTGGTCAGGATTAGCGGATAGTCATCATCGGCAAGCTCCGCAGGTGGCCTATACTCCAGGGGTACAAAGTGCCCCTTGCCCCGACTGAACAGCATGGTATGCAGCCTCGGTGTCCCCGGATGTTCCTCGGTGGGACACGGCCATTGCAGTCCACCCTCTTCAAGGCGCCGGTAAGAAATACCGCCATAAGCGGGGGTAAGCTGGGCAATCTCGTCCATAATCGCCGACGGACCGGTAAGATCAAAGCCCTTACCCCCCATCCTCTGGGCAATCTGACCGATAATCCACCAGTCGGGCTTTGAATTACCCACCGGCTCTATCGCCTGCCGCACCAGTTGCACCCGCCGTTCGGTGTTAGTAAAGGTACCGTCTTTCTCAGCGAAGGTCACCCCGGGCAAAATCACGTCGGCTAGCCGCGCCGTCTCAGTGAGGAAGACATCCTGTACCACCAGGAGTTCCAGCTTCTGTAGCGCCTCCTCAGCGTGCTTCGCCTCGGGCTCACTCAGTACCGGGTTCTCTCCCATGACATAGAGAGCCTTGATTTGCCCGCGATAGGCAGCATCAAAGATCTCGGTGATAGTCAGCCCCGGCTGGGCCGACAGGGAGCAAGCCCAGGCCTGCTCGAACTTATCCTTGATAGCCGGGTCGGCCACCGGCTGATAACCAGGGTAGACATTGGGTAGGGCCCCTACGTCGCAGGCGCCCTGTACATTGTTCTGGCCCCGGAGTGGGTTCACCCCGCTCCCCGGCTGGCCAACGTTTCCGGTGAGCATGGCCAGGTTAGCCGTGGCCATAACATTGTCGGTACCATGAGAGTGCTGGGTAATACCCATGGCGTAGAAGATAGCTGCCGGACTGTTGCCGGCGTACATACGGGCTGCCTCGACAATTTGCCCCCGGGGCACCCCGGTAGTCCGCTCCACAAAATCCAGGTCAAAGCCCTCAAGCGAATTCTTAAAAGCATCGAAATTCTCGCAGCGCTCGGCAACGAAGTCGGCATCAAGTAAGCCCTCTTCGACAATCACCCGGCACATTCCCATGAGCAGGGCAACATCGGTCCCCGGTCGATGCTGCAGCCACAGGTCGGCCTCGCGTACCAGCTGAATCCAGCGCGGGTTGGCCACGATAAGCCTAGTACCGCGGCGGGCTGCCTTCCTTATCTCCCAGCCGATGACAGGGTGGGCCTCGGTGGTGTTGGTGCCAATAATCAGTATACACCGGGCATCGCCAATATCACCGATGGAGTTGGTCATTGCCCCGCTACCGAACGTGGTGACCAGACCGGCCACCGTGGGGGAATGTCACAACCGGGCACAGTGGTCCACGTTTTGCGTACCCAGCACGGCCCGGCTAAATTTCTGCAGGATATAGTTCTCCTCGTTGGTGCACTTGGCCGAGGAGACAACGGCCACCTCGTCCAGGTTATAGCGACTGAACCGGCGGGCCACCTCATCCAGCGCCTCGTCCCAGCTCGCCTCGACGAACTCTCCATTGCGGTTCATCAGGGGGCTGGTCAAACGCTCGGGATGGGTGACATACTCACCAACACCGAAGCGGCCCTTAACACAGAGACGGCCGCGGTTAACATCGTTATCCTTATCGCCACGTATAGCAATAATTTTCCCGTCCTTGATACCCAGGTACATCTGGCAGCCAACGCCGCAGTAGGGGCAGGTAGTCTTCACTTCTCTTTCCGGCCGGTGTGTCTCCTTGGGTGCCAGAGCGCCAACGGGACAATGCACCACACACTCTCCGCAGGACCGGCAGATTGACTCCAGCAGTTGCTTATCACCAAAGGTGGCCACCCTGGCACTGTAGCCACGATAGGCCAGGTCAATAGCGCCGACACCGGTTATCTCGTTACAGGCACGCACGCATCGGGCACAGAGTATGCACCGGTTCCGGTCAAAATCAAAGAAGGGATTGCTGACATCAACGGGAACCCGCTCGGTATCCCTGGGTAGACGCAGTTCAGTTATACCCAGGTAGTCAATGACATCCTGTAACTCGCAACGCTCGTTTGCGGGACAGGTAACGCAGCGGTCGGTCACCGCGACACTGCGCAGACACACGTCATAAGGACTACATTGCTCCTCACCAATAACAGGTTTTCTGCGGTTGCAAATGAGACAATCGCTGGGGTGGCGGGCCAGCAACAGCTCCAGGGAGGTGCGGCGCACGGCGTCTACGGCCGGGGTGCTGGTATGCACTACCATGCCATCGGTAGCCGGTGTGGTACAGGCTATGGGCAGGCCACGCATCTTCTCTATTTCAACAACGCACAGGCGGCAGCCCCCATACGGCTCCAGGTCCTCGTCATAGCAGAGGGTCGGGATATAGATACCGGCGGCCTTAGCCGCCTCCAGTACCGTCGCCCCTTTCTCCACCTCAACTTCTTGGCCGTCAATTTTTAGCCTGATCTTATCCAACTTCAACCCCATTTACTGGCCAGAGCTCAGCCTGCCGTCTCGGCGCCGACCTTCGACTCAGCTACCGGCACCGGCTCGGCAGGTACTGCCACCGATTCCCCGGAAACCTTGGTCACGGCGCTGAACCGCGGCGGACAGACCTCAAGGCAGGTGCCGCACTTTATGCACTTATCCTGGTCAACGATATGCACCAGCCTCTTACCGCCGATAATGGCTTCAGCGGGGCACTGCCGGAGACAGATACCACAGCCCTGGCACTTATCGGGGAGGATATAGTAGGACACCAGGTTGATGCAGGAAACCGCCGGGCAGCGCTTTTCGTTGATATGGGCTTCATACTCCTCGCGGAAATAGCGCAGGGTGGTCAGCACCGGATTGGGGGCTGTCTGCCCCAAGGCACAGAGAGAGCCGGCCTTAATCTGCTCCGCCAGGTCAAGGAGCATGTCAATGTCCTCAGCCTTGCCCTCGCCGGCACAGATACGCTCCAAGATGTTCAGCATCTGCTTGGTACCGTTGCGACAGGGAACACACTTGCCACAAGACTCTGATTGAACAAAAGAAAGGAAGTAGCGGGCAACGTCCACCATACAATTGTCCTCATCCATGACCACCATGCCACCGGAGCCAACGATGGAACCGGCTGCAGCCAGTGACTCGTAATCAACCGACAGGTCTAACTGACTCTCCGGCAAGCAGCCACCGGAGGGGCCGCCGGTCTGCACCGCCTTGTAACGCTTATCATTGACAATACCACCGCCAATACCGTAGATAACCTCCTGAAGGTGGATACCCATCGGCACCTCAATAAGACCGGTGCGGTTTATCTTCCCCGCCAGAGCAAAGGTCTTGGTACCCTTACTACTCTCTGTCCCGTAACCGGCAAACCAGTCACCGCTGTTGGCCAGTATCGCCGACACGTTGGCCCAAGTCTCCACGTTATTGATGTTGGTCGGTTTGCCCCACAGGCCGGATACCGCCGGAAACGGCGGCCGGGGACGAGGCATACCACGTTTACCCTCAATAGAGGCCATAAGGGCTGTCTCTTCACCACAGACAAAAGCCCCGGCACCCTGCTTGATCTTCAAATGAAATCCGAAGTCYGAACCCAAAATATTCTCACCTAAAAGACCGCACTCTWCCAGTTGCTCAAGGGCAACATTGAGGCGACTGATAGCCAAAGGATRCTCAGCCCGGATATAGATATAACCGTAATTCGCCCCKATAGCGTAGGCTCCGATGAGCATGCCCTCCAGCACGGAGTGTGGGTCACCCTCCAGAAGCGACCGGTCCATGAAGGCACCAGGGTCGCCCTCATCGGCATTGCATATAATATACTTCGTGGTACCTGGCGAGTTACGGCAGAATTCCCACTTGGTGCCGGTGGGGAACCCGGCACCGCCCCGCCCCCGCAGCCCCGATTTCTTCACCTCTTCAATAATCTCTTCCGGCTTCATAGCCAGTGCCCTGACCAGGCCAGTGTAGCCGCCGCGGGCGATATAGTGACTGATATTCTCGGGGTCAATGATGCCGCAATTTCTCAAGGCGATGCGCACCTGAGGCTTGAGCATCAGCAGGTCAAATAATTCGGGGATATCCCCGACCCGCCCATCTCCCGAGGTCCCCAGCGCTAGGTCCGGGCGAGGGTTATCATTGACCAGGTAATCATCAACAAGCTGTACCGCGCTCTCGGCGGTGAGATTGCTGTAGAAAATATGACAGCGGCCCGGCTTGACAATATCAACTATCGGCTCGGCATAGCAAAGCCCGATGCAACCGACCTGGATAACATCGGCCGATAGCTTCCGTTCCGCCAGCGCCGAGTTAATTGCCTCAAGCACAGCCATGGCGCCGGCCGCCCGGCCACAGGTAGCAGCACCAACGAATATCCGGGGCCGGTCACTCCGCTCCAGGGCTTCCCACTCAGCTACTGCCCGACTTCGTATCTCATCAAAAGTCATGGTCATGCCCTTTGGCCACCATTACTTGGCCTTACCCAGGATTTCCCTCACTTTGGCCGGGGTCATCCGCCCGTGGACATCTTCGTCGTGTACCATAACCGGTGCCAGAGCACAGGAACCGAAGCAAGCAATCGTTTCCAGCGAATATTCCAAGTCTTCGGTGGTCTCTCCGGCCTTTATGCCAAGCTGCTTCTCCGCCTCGTCCAGGATGCGCGGCGCCCCCCTTACGTGGCAGGCCGTACCGCGGCAAACCTTCAATATATGTCTGCCCACCGGGGAGAACTTGAACTGGGCATAGAAGGTGCTAACCCCAAAAACGGCGCTCTCCGGTACTCCCAGAAACCTGGCGATTTCCAGCATTACCTCCGATGGCAGATAGCGGAACTCCTCCTGGGCCTCTTGCAGGATCGGAATGAGGTCCTCCTGCCGACCGTGGTAATGGGAGAATATCTGCTCCAGTTTCTCTCTGGTGTCAGCTTCTACTATGGCTTATCACCTCCCGCCTTCAGGGCCTTCACCAGCCGCCAGGCTATGGTCTCACACAGGACATTTATGTCCTCGGTGGTCAGGTAATCAGCTATATTGCTATCAAATAATATGTTTCCCTCGGGAGCAAACTCTTCATCGCCCCGCCACAGAACAAATGTTATCGGTACCCGGCTGAAGGCGTTAATAGTCACGGCCACGTCACCGTAAGGTACCCTTTGGCCGCCCAGCATGGCCGCAAAATCCGGCAACCGTTGCGGCTCACTGCCGAAATGGTCGGTTATTGGCTTTATGGCCCTCTTGAAAAATGTCGGGAAGTAAACGGCCCCTTCGGGCAGCTCCTTATAGGCTATCATCCTGCCGGAGGGTGGTGTGCCCCTGGCCTGGGTCAGATAGTGCAGTATCAGTATCTTATCCCGGAGCGGGATCCCCTCCTGGCTATCTTTCAGCACAATCTCGATATCAGGCAGAATAACCTGGTACGGCTGGCTCAGGTACGCCAGGGTAATCACCGTTTTGCCGTCTATGACCTCACAGACGGCACCGCACCGGCGACACTGCTGCTCAATATTGTCCAGCCGGGCCAGCTGCTCACTGGCCAGCTTATAAGCCAGCCCGTAACCGTACTCGTAATCCTTCACCTCGGATGATGACAACGCCCTGTTTTCCATCAGGTCAGCTGATGCCTTCCGCTTGATAGCCATCATAGACCGGCGGCGTCCAGTATGGCCGGCACCTTCTTCTCCCAGCCGATCGCCATCAGATGTACTCCCTGGCAGATACCCTTGAGGCTCTTCATAAGGTCAGCGGCAATCTCGATGCCAGCCGCCGTCTTGTCTTCAGCCTTGGCCATCTTGTCAATCAGTTCATCGGGCACGAAGACACCGGCCACGTTTTTGTTCATGAACCGGGCCATCGCCGCCGACTTCAGGGGTATTATACCAGCCAGGATAGGAATCTTAAAGCCCTCTACCCGCTTCATAAACCGGGCGAAGGTATCAGGGTCATAAATAGCCTGGGTCTGAAAGAACCGGGCCCCGTTGGCTATCTTCTTCTCCATCTTATAGAACTGCAACTCGCGCTTGGCCTCGGTATCGGCTTCGGGGGTAACCACGGCACCGGCGAAGAAATCAGTCTTTCCCTGCAGTTCGTTACCGTTGATATCAAAACCCTCGTTGAGGCGCTGGATGGTCCACAATAGCTGTACCGAGTCCAGGTCGTAAACCGGCTTGGCCTGGGGCTGGTCTCCCAGGGCGGGCAGGTCACCGGTAAGGGCAAGAACGTTTTCAATACCGAGGACATGGGCACTGAGCAGGTCTGACTGCAGCGCCAACCGATTTCTGTCCCGACAGGTCATCTGAAATATCGGCTCAAGCCCTTTGCCCTTTATCAAATGGCAGGTGGCCATCGAACCCAACCTCATTACCGAGCTCTGCTGGTCGGTGACATTAGCTGCGTCGACACGGCCAGTCAGCAGCCCGGCGACCTCTTCTATCTCGGTCGTGTCAGTGCCCTTAAGGGGACCAACCTCACAGGTTATAGCAAATTTACCTGCCTCAAGGCTTGACTTCAGACTCATCTTATCCTTCTCCTCTAACCGGAATTCTCCAGTGCCCACCGGGCGGTAGCCCTTACCTTGGGGTCGGGGGCCATCTTGTCCCAGCTCTTGGGCGGGATAAATCGCCGCAGCTTGTCCAGCTGGTTATTCCTCTTTAGCCGCTCGTAAATCAGTTCCCAGCCGCAGTCTTTCTCAGGGGCAAGCTCGCATTTCCCGTTGGAAGCCCCGCCGCAAGCGCCGTTGGTCAGCGACTTGGTACAGGCGGTGAGGGGGCAGATACCTCCCGTGTACTCCAGCAGGCACTCGCCACACTCATAACAGCGTTCATCTCCCTTCCATTCGCCGCGGCTACCACCCATGTTGACGGTATCGCAGGCAGGATGGCAGACCTTGGCCACCGAGGCAGCTACCGCCTGAACGCCGAGGCCACAGGTCATCACCAGTATCGAATCGGCCGCGGCGACCTGTTCCATTCGAGGTCTCAACCGCGATTTGACCAACGCCTTCTGGCAGAGGAAATCTATGACCATAGTGCCGCTAACCTTTTTGCCGACTCCCTCCAGCTTTTCTTTCATCTCGGCAACCTGCTCCGGCCCGCCGCTTCCCGAAGCCTGGGCACAGCCATTACAGCCCAGAAGGAAGATGCTATTCTCCCCTTCCAGGTAGCCCAGAATCTCCTCCCACGGTTTTTGTGCGGAAACAATCATCTCTACTCCTTAATCCTCAAGCTATGCGGTATTGAGCCAGGTCTCGACCTTTAGGGGTAACGACATGAATAGAACAGGCAAGGCACGGGTCGAAAGAGCGGACAATCCGCACCAGTTCAAAGGGATTATTCTCATCTTTGACCTTGGTGCCAATCAGGGCCTGTTCTATCGGCCCGGGGTTGCCCTTGTCGTCCTTGGGTGAGACGTTCCAGGTGGTGGGTACTACACACTGGTAATTGGCAATCTTTTTATCCTTTATCTCAATCCAGTGCCCCAGGGCACCACGGGCGGCATCGGTAATACCAACGCCCCTGCCTTCCTCAGGAATCTCATACTCGACAAAGGTCGGTTCTCCCGGTTTCAGCTCCAGAACCCACTTCTCCAGAGAATCAGCGATAAACTTGGCCGACAAGGCCCGGGCCAGGTGCCGGCCCAGCACCGAGAAGAGCGCCGAAGCGGGGGCTTTGAGCTGGGCCAGGGATGACTCCACCAGCCCTTTCATCGTCGGGTCACCGCCGGCATAGGTAACGGCCACCCTGGCCAGCGGGCCGACCTCGTAGACCTTACCGTTATAGCGCGGCGATTTGGTCCAGGAATAGGCCTTCTCTTTACCGGGCTCGGGACTGGTCTCACCGTCGGCCGGGTGCCGCCCCGACGACGAATCCCGGTACCAGGAATGGCCGACGTCCTCGGTAATCTTGCCCAGGTCCAGCTCATTAAATTTAAGATCCGCCGAGACCGTACCCTGCTTGAAAAGACGCTTTCGCCGGGCATAGTCCGGATCGCTGCCCACCAAGTCAAAAGAGCCGTAGGAGAGCAGGTTCTGGCAGCCGGTTCCGATCTCGGCATAGTCGCCGTAAAAACCGGCGACCGCCAGGACATCGGGAATATAGACGTTGTTGATGAAGTCCTGCAGCCGGCGCAGCTTCCACAGGAAGGCCAGTATATTATCCACGGTCGGGGTGCTGGTAACACCGCCGGGGACAATGCCCACACTGTGCGGAATCTTGCCACTGAAGATACTGACCATCTCATGTCCCATGCGCCTGATTTCCAGGGCCTTAACATAGTGGGCCACTGCCTGCTGGTTGACCTCCGGGGGCAGGCGGTAATCGCCCTCGTAGCGGGGGAAGAAGGGGCCAAGCTCGCCGCGGCCGATGAAGTCCTTTATTGAGTTCAGGTCGGAGTCGTTACCTTCGTATTTGGCGACATCGGTAACATCCACGTAGTCAAGCGCCGCCAGGTGGTAAAAGTGGAGGATATGGTCCTGAGCGATGTGGGCACCCTGTATCAGGTTACGCATAATCCGGCCATTGTCCGGTATCTTATCAGCGACACCAAAGGCACTGTCCAGACACAGCGTCGCGGCAACACCATGAGACTGGGGACATACCCCGCAGATGCGCTGGGTTATTACCTGGGCATCGCGGGGGTCTCTACCCCTCAATATAAGCTCGAACCCGCGAAACAGGTTGCCGGTACTCCGCGCCTCCTTGACTACCCCTCCCTCAACTATGGCCTCAATCTTAAGGTGGCCCTCTATCCGGGTCACCGGGTCAATTACTATTTTGCCCACTACTTTGCCTCCTTCCCGGCCGCCCAATAGGCACCGATGGTAGGTAACTCAATATCAACCAATTTCTGGTACAGGGGTGCTACCAGGTCGGGGAATTCTGGCTGCGTACAGCCATTACAGGGGGCACCGGCCCCGATTACCCAGTTGGTGCCGCCGTTCCAGCGCCTGATGGGACAATCGGCATAAGTAATCGGCCCCTTGCAGCCGAGCTCATAGAGGCAGCCTTCGTCGCCCGGTTTCTGGGCGAACTTACCCTCATCGAAGTAAGCCCGCCGCGGGCAGTTCTCGTGAATCAGCTTGCCGTAGAAGGCCAGCGGCCTCAGGTTATCGTCCAAATCTGCGGCCGTGGGCAGGCCGTTAAGCAAAATGCTGCCTATCGTGCCCACAATCCAGTCGGGGTGAGGCGGGCAGCCAGGGATGTTTACCAGCGGTTTGCTAATCCCTTTTGATTCCAGCACCTTGCTCAGCGGCTGACAGTTGGTCGGGTTGGGCGCTGCCGCCGGGATGCCGCCGAAGGCGGCACAGGTGCCAATAGCCAGGACAGCCAGTGCGTCACGGGCCAGCTCGACAAACCGGTCTTCCAGACTGACCGGTTTACCGTCCCGCTCCCCCATGGCACCATAGGCCGCCCCGTTGGCCGTCGGGATAGCTCCGTCAACCGCCAGAACGTAGTTACCCTTCTTTTCCCGGGCGGTATCCTCCAGAACCTTGACGACCTGTGCCCCGGCCCCGGCCATTATCGTCTGGTGGAACCTGAGGTTAATATGGACACCGGGGACTATTTCGTCAATCAGTATGTTCTTGATTGTAGGGCTGGCAGAATTCAGCAGGGAAATACTGCAGCCGGTGCATGCCGAACCGGCAAGCCATACTAAAGGAATCTCCTTACTCATCAAATCCACCTTCTAAAAATAAGACTGCGCTATATATCAAGCCAGGAATGGGAGTAGAGGGCTTCTCCCATCAGCACCCTGACTGACTTGGCGTACTCCAGTTCCTTGGGGCTCAGCGAGGCCAAATCGGGTTTCTCGCCATCCATCATGCGGTGCACCAGGTCGAGGATCTCGGGCATCCCGGCGCGGGCGAGGCTTACCAGCTCGGTATCAAAGACATCAACGATGGCCGAGTAAAGCCCGTACTTCATAAGCATGGCCAGGTAGGTGCGGTTAAGGTAAGGCCTGAGCTCGGCCGGTGTGCCGTTGGAGATGTTGGACAGGCCTACCGTTGATTTACAGTCGGGGGCCATCTCGCCGAGCATACTCATAAACTCAAAGCCGGCCTTTACCTGGTTTATCTCCACCGACACTGGGCTGGCGATGGGGTCTATCCAGATGGACTCATTGGGAATACCCGCCTCACTGGCCCGATAGAGGAGGTCAGCGGTCAGCATACCCCGCTCGGCCGCGTCGCGGGGCATACCCTCGGCACCCCAGAGGAGCCCGATCATATCGGCGTTGTATTTAGTGACAAAGTGCAGCTCGCTCTCCAGACGGTCCGGCTGAAGAGAGATAGAATTAATCAGGGCCCGGCTCTTGCAGACCTTCAGCCCCGCCTCCATGGCCACCGGGTTGGTGGTATCCAGCGACAGGGGCAGGTCGCTGACCGCCTGTACTGTTTCCACCATCCACTGCATGAGCTCGTCACCGGCCTTGCGGGCCGGGCCAATATTGATGTCAAGATAGTCGGCACCGGCCTCCGTCTCCGCCCTGGCCATTTCCTGAATGGGCCCCGGGTTCCGCTCTCTCATGGCCGGGCCGAGGGTCTTGGACATGATGTTGATGCTTTCTGCAATAAGGATCATGCTTCCTCCTTAGGCTTTCCAGGACTTAAGGTAGGCCGGGATGTGAGCCCCCTCTCTGGGGCCGACCAGAATCTCCCAGCCGGGCAGTTCCTCTTCCAGGCCACCGCTCTCAGCAGCAGCGTAGCCCGGGATTATCAGCTTCTGGTGCTTGACCTTTTCGGCGATGCCGCATTTCTTGACGAAGGGGCCAATGGCATCGGCGACAAACTTGCCGGCCGCCCAGGCGGTCATTACCGACAGTCCCTCGGTATCTTTAACCAGAAGATAGGCCGGCACTTTGCTATTCTCTATTTCGCCAGAGACAATGAAGTAGGTAAGAGAGAAATTGGTGGTAAGGAGCACTGGCGAGCTTTCGTTGGGATTGTTAATCTCGTAGATTCCCTCGGTGGTAGCCAGCGGCCGCTGGGGATCGGTATAGATATTCATCCGCTGCACCAGCAGGGGGAAGAGGCTTTCGCCCCGGAAATCGGAGAGAACGATGATGCCACCGTATTTGGCGACAAACATTGAGGCAATTATTGCTTCCTTCATGGGGTCATCGGTCATCTCGCAGGGGAAGGTAATGGTGGGGAAACCAAGAGGGCGGAACTTCTTGGCCAAGGCCGCGCTCCTGATGATTACCTGGTCTTCGAACGCCTGGCGCACCGTTCTGGAGCCGGAGTCAATAGCAATATCATTGATGCCGGCCTCGGTCAACTTGGTGGTGAGCTTGCTAAGCTCCTCAAGGCCGGATGCCTTTACCGCCACCGGGCAGGAGTTCTCTTTGACCAGGGCCGACACCGCATCGAGGTTATCTTTGGTAGCAGCATACACCAGCGGCTTTGCCTCGGCACTTACCTTCAGACCAGCCGCCAGGACATCGGGTTGGTCACTCATAAGGATAAGGCTGGCATCACTATTCTGCCTGACCTTCTCCACCAGCGAGGCAAACTTACCAGCATCACCCGATTCGCTCTTGACGGCCACCAGATCAGGGCGGAGTAACAGCCCGACCCGCTCGTATTCGAGCTGCTTGAACCGCTCCAACCGGCGGCCAACTTCGGCGTCGTCCATAGTATCGCCGATGAGCAGGGCAAAGCCGGGCGGGTTCTCAAACCGCTTCTCATGGCGGAACATCACTGTCTCGCCGCCAACCTTCAATTTTCGCTCACCGACCCCGATGGTAATCGGCCTGATGGGCGGTGCCGAGGCCTCGGACAGCTTTTCCTTAGCCTCGTCGGAGATATAGGGACAAAGGGTCAGCTCCGCCTTACCGGCGGCCAGTTTCATGGCAAAAGCCAGACAGGTGGGGTCCCCGCACTCCTTACAGTTAGTCTTGGGCAATAGCTTGAATATCTCTATTCCGGTAAGCGCCATATCTACACTCTCCTTTCCCGGCCCATTATTGGATATCCGGCAGTTTTAGTACCCGGCTGGCAAAAACGCCACTCTATATTTTTATATAAACCCGTCCTAGCCAATTATGGGGTCCATCTTAAGGGCAGGATGCCCCTTCTCCTCCAGGAAGGGTAAAATCTCTTCCTCGGTTACGCCCACCGTTTCATCGGCAATCATATCCGGGAAGTCGGGCATACCAAGCTCCTCGGCCCGCGCCTTCAGCCGCTCGGCAATCTCCTCTTTGAGCACCTTGGGCATCCAGACTATTCGGAAAAGGCCGCCGTCACCGCTGATGAACTTCCGTTGCGTGACGTTATACTTGCTGTGACCAACAAAGCCCGGTGTGCTCAGGCCCCCGCCGATGGTACCGGCCAGGGTGGTGAACTTCATGCCGCAGGGGGTATCCCCGGTGTACTCGCGGCTCACCGTCATCACGCCGTTACACATGGGAACGACGGCAGCAATACACTCACAGCAGCCGCAGGTCGTCATCGGGTCATTAACGATGCTATAGAAGTAGTAATGGTCTATCTTGCCACGGGAGGCCTTTAAGACGAAATCATTAACCCCCTGCCACGCTCCCAGCTTGGCATCAAGGGTCTCGCCCTTCTCAACAGGCTGGTTGGGGCCGGTGGGATTAATTTCAAAGGAGGCCTTGCAGTCCATCCAGTTGTAGGAACCGCACAAGCCCGTCCGCTCCGGGCTGACCACACAGACATGGCTGGGGGCAAAGGACTGACACAGAGTGCAGGAGTAGTAGGTTTCCGTAGACTCGTCGGTCATACCTTCAACCCTGGTATCCCGATGCCCATATACTGCCCTCGCCTTTTCTAATACTTCGTTTACTTTGTCTTCTTCGGTATAGACCTTTACCTGCAGCTTATCGAATATACGGCCAAAGTCCTGGTGCAGCTTGGCATGGAGCAGCGCCCCGATATGGTGGAGCTTGAAGCCCTTCTCCACCGCCTGCTTGGAAATCCGTATCCAGGCAATATCTCTTTGCCCGATATGCATCACCCCCTGAGCATAGTTAATCAGGTGGTGAATCTGCCGCTCCAGAATGGGCTCATAGTCATCCTGCATTTCCCGGCCGGCGACCTCGACTGCAATAGCCATGGGCAGCCGGGAACCAGGTTCAACATCAGTTATCTCCGGCCCGATTACCTTGACCCTGCCGTCCTCAACCTCTTCCATGCGCTTGGTGGTAACCCACTCAACCATATGAGTTCGGCCGCCGCCGCACTCCAGATAAATGTCCTCACCGCGTACCCGCTCACCTTCAAAGGCAGGCCCATAGGCTACCGGCACCGGGACTTCGGCCACGGTAACTTTCAACCCTCTAACCTCTATTGCTTTGGCGACCAGGTTATCGTGGGGAATATTGGAAACGACATGCTCGTAGGTACAAATCCCGGTCGGCAGAACCTCGGGGATGGGGGTGTCGGCAATTACCGGGAAGCCCCAGTTTATCGCCCCGGCGGCATTGGCGTACCACTCATCGCTGACAAAGCCCATGGGCAGAGCGAAGGCAAATATGCGGTCCTTATTGTAGATGAGGATTTTTCTGAATTCACCCGCCTGGATGCCACCGAACGACATAGCCGCCCTGGTGGCAAAGCCCATGGCAAATACAGTGGCGCTGACATCAGGCCCGAAGGAGACCAGGCGGGTCGGCCACCCAATCTGTACCCCGGCCTCGATCAGCTGCTCGGAAAACCGTTTGCCATTATACTCGGCAGCCATGAAGACATACAGGTTTTTCTCCTGAAGCTCCTGGGCAATTTTAGCCGCTATCTCATTGGTCGGGGCTGACCCCAGGACGGCGGCAAAGCCCGGGGCTGTGCCGTCAACGAATTCAACCCCTCTCTTTCTCAGGATTACATCATCGGCGGCACCAAGCCAGATATTGCTATCGGCAATATCCTCGGTCTTGGTATAGAAGTCGGGTTGCTCCAGGTACCGGATGGCTTCTATTAACTCCTCGGCAAAGAAGGTGGCCATGCCGGCATCGAGGGCCGGCGCCAGGTAAGGCAGGGGGTGCTCTTCTTTTACCGGCGGTGGGAGCAGGGCCTTACACCTGTTTATTATCTGCTCCATGTCGCCCAGCTTTTCCACCGGGACACCCAGCATCCCATAGATAATGGGCAGGTAGTAGGCAGTATTGGGGAAACCTACCGGTTCCCCGGCGCCCCACTTGTCCATGGCCTCCTGCCACTTCTTTTCCGCCTGACCGACTATTTTATGAGCCCCTCTAATCGCGGCTGATGCAATAATCTTGGACATTTCATTCCCCCTATCTCGCAGCTCTTATGCTGGACTATTCCAACTCACGCCTCATGGCCATATCGTAGAGCACTCGCTCACGGGCTTTGTCAATACCGAGTGCCTTGCGCTTTTTGTCAATATGCGCAATCATCATCTGGGCCGCCTTAATCGGATCCGGCTCAAAGGCCCACATGCCGCCGTAGAGGTCCTCCGTATCTTTGAAGAGGAAGTCGGTAACCTCCTTATTACCCAGCGTAGGCCAGGCAGCACCGAATACCGTGAAGACGCCCGAGGCGACGAAATACTCGCCGATGGAAATGGCCTTCTCGCTCATCCACTCCGGAGCCGCCCCGGCGGCGGGCAGGTCGCTGATGTCATCACCCAGGCCGCCATCTTTGACCATAGCCGTGGCCGCTATCAGGATGCGGGCATTATCCACGCAGGAACCAAGATGCAGCACCGGCGGGATGCCAACCGCCTGGCATACCTCAGCCAGTCCTTCGCCGGCGAACTCGGCCGCCGCCTCGGGTACCATAAGCCCGGCCTTGGCGCAGGCCATGGCACTACAACCCGTTTGCAGTACCAGCACATCATTCTTAATCAGTTCCTTGACCATGGTGACATGGACGTCGTCGTGGGTAACGCGGACATTGTTACAGCCGACAACACCAGCCACGCCCCTTATGCGGCCGTTAATGATGTTATCGTTCAACGGCCGGTAAGAAGACAGGAACAGGCCCCCCAGCAGGTAGTTGATGGTCTCGTGGCTGAAGCCGGCGATCAGGTCACTCCTTACATCAGGAATACGCACGTTCTTACCCCGGTTAGGGAAGTTGTCAATAGCCGCCTTCACTATTGCCCTAGCCGTATCAACAGCTTTACGCTCGTCGAACTCGATATGGGTAGTGCCCTCGATAAAAGCCCTGGGGTCGGTGGTGATTATCTTGGTATGGAAACACTTAGCAATATCGGCGATACCCTGCATGATGCACTGGACATCGACCACCATCGCCTCCAGGGCGCCGGTGACTATGGCCAGCTCCTGCTGCAGGAAGTTGCCGGCAATCGGCACGCCGTGGCGCATCAATATCTCGTTAGCGGTGCAGCACATGCCGGCCAGGTTTATGCCCTTGGCCCCCTTGGATTTGGCGTATTCAATCATCTCCGGGTCCTGCGTAACCACGGCCAGCATCTCGGCCAGCTGCGGTTCATGGCCGTGGATGATAAGGTTCACCTCGTCCTCTTTAAGCACGCCCAGGTTTATCTGGCTGAGCACTGGCGACGGGGTGCCGAACATAATATCCTGGAGTTCGGTGGCGATCATGCTACCGCCCCAGCCGTCGGCCAGGGATGTCCGGGCAGCCTGCTGGAGCAGGCTCTTATAGTCCTGGTCAACACCCATATGGGTGCGGTGCATCGCCTCGACCACCTCCCGGTCTACGCCACGGGGATAGACCCCCTGCTTGTGCCACAGTTCCTGACGCTTGAGGGGCGCCCGGCGCCCGAAAAGGATTTCACCTTCCTGCCGGCCAAAATCCTTGTAGGCCATCTCGCCAATATCAATGGCAATCTCTTCGTTGCTGCGGTCGCCGATCTCGACCCCCAGGTCCAGGGCCACCTGTAGTAGTTTCTGTTCATCCTTTATCTGAAAGCCCTTGGCCTCGCCCTTGGCCGCCAGCAGAAAGGCCTCGGTTACCTTACGGCCGTGGTCGCTGTGCGCGGCGGCGCCGGCAGCCGTCTTGCGCAGGAAATTGCGGGCGGCAATGGTCTCCGGCGTAGCCCCGCAGACACCGACCCGCTTCCTCTTTTCCTCCGGGGTTTCCTCTTTCCCTTTGGGCAAAGGTACCCGGCACGGCCCCATGGAACACATGCTGCAGCAGCTGCCCTCGGAGCCTATGGGACAGGGTTTCATGGTCGCCGCCCGCTCGAAGACAACCCGGGCGCCATCACTGGCCGCCTTCTCTATCATCTCAACAGTAGCCGGGTCGATACTCTTTACTTCTTTTTTCTCCTCTGCCATCTCTTATCAACCTCCCATCTCAATATTATTTTGCCGTCAATTCAGCAATCATCTCCCGAACCAGTTTAATTGCCTCCGGGTGCCTCATAATTAGCACATCACCCCCGGCCAGAAGCAGGCTCATCGAAGACAGCGCCTCAAGCAGGATACCCCTTTTCCGGGGGTCTCCCATCTTGGGGTCCTCCGCCTCTGAAACCTTGACCTCTTTTACCTTCCACACTTCCTTGGCAACATTACAAATAACGGGATACTGGAGCTTATCATCCTGCTGGGTTAAAGCGGCCATGCGGTCCCGCTCCATTACCGAGTAGCAGTATTCGATCCCGTAGCCGATGCCGCTGACGGTAGGGTCCATTACCAGGGAATCGTCAGGGACACCAAGGTTACCCAGCAGAATGTTGAGCTGCTTAGCCAGGTTAATATCTATCGGGGTGGATGCCGCCACAGTGTGGTGATAGGCAAGAGCAGCGGCGCCAATCCTCTTGTGGTCGCCTTCCTCAACGGGGGCGACTACTAGACTCTTTCCCTCGCAGAGTTCACATACCTTTCTCAATACCTCGGTATCCTTTTCATGGTTGGCCGTCCCCCAGACGATTAAGGGTACGTCAATAGCCTCGGCTACCTTGACAACCACGGCGGCGGCCTCGTCGGCGCTCCGGTCCAGTCCGTTGGGGTCGGTGCTGACCAATTGAAGACATATCATCTCGGCCCCGTAGTCATCTATACATTTCTTCGCCCAGGCAACCGGGTCATCGGTGACCCCGGCGAACGGTTCCAGAGCAGCCTCCGGCCAGTCCTCCGGCGGGGTATCAAAGACCTCCATGGCGATACGGGGTGGATGGGGCATCTCACCCTCAAAAAGGTAGAAGGGATAGCTGGATTCGCCACCGATGGTTACCGCCTTATCCCCCTTACCCAGCTTCACTTCTTTAATCTTGCCGCTGTACGCCGTTTTGGGAACTTCGAATGCCATTTTATGCCGCCCTCCTATTAAGCTGGATTCTTCCTCTTTTCGCTGCCAAACCACTCCGTTCCGTACCAGTACCTCTCACCGTTTTCCAGATATCTGAGCTTTTCCTCGCGGCTGGCCAGCTTCTGCCGCCATCTCCCCAAATCCTCCCCTTCGGGTCTACCCTCTTCGTATGTTTCCCCCAGCACCTCTACCTCACCCCAACCGGGAGACTCTTTCTTGTCGACCTTATATTCCATAACTCTGCCCCCTTTCTAAGCCAGGCCGGCAGCCAGTTTGGCCGCTCTGACCGTATTCATCATGAGCATGGTTATCGTCATCGGTCCCACGCCGCCGGGGACCGGGGTAATGGCACTGGCCTTTTCCTTAACCGCCTCGAAATCAACATCGCCGGCCAGGATTCTCTTGCCATCCGCCGTTTTACCGATCTCGTTCACGCCGACGTCAATCACCACCACGCCCTCTTTAACCATATCGGCGGTGATTGCCTTGGCCTTGCCCACGGCGGCGATTACTATGTCGGCCCGCCGGGTATGGAAGGCCATATCACGGGTGCGGGTGTGGCATACGGTAACGGTGGCGTTGGCGTTCTTCTGCTTCTGCAAAAGGATGTTGGCGATTGGCTTGCCAACGATGTTACTCCGGCCGACCACCACCACCTCGGCGCCTTCAATCTGAACTCCGGAGCGGATAAGTAGCTGCCAGATCCCGTGCGGGGTACACGGTATGTAGTCCGGTTCCCCTATCATCAGCTTGCCGACATTGACCGGGTGAAAACCGTCCACGTCCTTTTTGGGGTCTATGGCATAGAGGACCTCCGTCTCGTTCAGGTGCTTGGGCAGGGGCAGCTGCACCAGTATGCCGTTGATTTTCGGGTCTTTATTCAGTTTATCGATGAGTGCCAGCAGTTCCGACTGCGTGGTCTCAGTAGGGATATCGTGGCGCTCCGAATAGATGCCGAGTTCCTGCGACGTTTTTTCCTTGGCCCCGACGTAGACCTGCGATGCCGGGTCGGCCCCGACGAGAACGGTGACCAGGCCAGGCACCACGTTATGCTTGGCCTTAAGTTCGGCTATCTCCGCAGCCAGTTCCTCGCGGATTTGCTTGGCAACTTCGGCGCCTTTTATTAACTGTGCCGTCATTTTTACCCCCTTTCGTGTATCTTTATTGCATTTGTTCCATGAATACCTATGGTCGTATCTCTATAGCTTCTTTTGCTTCTTCTGGCAGTATGATGGAAACCTCTTTATTGTAATCGTATATTTCCGATTGACCGCTCGCTTCTACTAGCATCTTAGTGAAATCGAACGTATGCGAATATGCATATTCGTCTGTGAATTCCAAGACTCCATTGACATCCATCTTTTTTAGTAATTTGGTATCTTTAGCAATCCAAGTAACGTATGATATTTCCCTGTATATATCGGTAATATCCTCAATTTTATCCCAGTTTATTTCCACGTCTGCTAGCTGTTGCTCTTGTCGGATTGCATAATCTCGTAATTTATGTTCATTAGGAACTAACTTTATAACATAGCATTCCGAGCCGCCAAAAGTCTCATACCTGAGGAATTCTATTTTGGTCGGAGATTCCAACGCCTCAAGTTCCTTTTTTACCATGTTAACATTAAATGTCTCTCTTATTTCATCAGAAACGGACGTTTTCAACCACTGCTCGCCCTCTCCAGGAATAGTTGACTTAATATATATAACATCTTTAAGCATATATACTTCCAAGGACATGTCTTGCAGTTTCTCCAGTTTGCCATCGAATACTGTTTCCCCAGACATTTCCATGTTCATCTGTATTTCTCCGCTTATCTGGTCGACAACTAGCTGCGCTCCAGCAGCCGAGACTATCAAACCAGTCGGGTGGCCTCCACTTAATTCCATCGATCCATTAATATCCATAGTGATTCTGTAAGTTTCAGCTTCTTTAAATTCCAGCATCGAATCATCTAGTATCTGTCGTAATTCCTGCTCACTCAGTTCTGTTACAGCCCCATTATCCTTAGGGCTGGTATCATTTTCACCACACCCCGGAACAAATGGTAGTGCAAGCAGTAAAGCCAGCAGTAAGAGTAGAACCATAATTTTGAATGATCTTACCATATACTCCAGCTTGCTCCATGTTATGCTGATACCCCGGTTGTACTTAGCAGCCCTCCTAACAGCCGGTCAACGGCAACCACTGCTCTGGAACTATCTG
This sequence comes from Dehalococcoidia bacterium, assembly GCA_011191985.1. GTDB lineage: Bacteria > Chloroflexota > Dehalococcoidia > Dehalococcoidales > W111 > W111. Next base: position 3,215 of record DUEU01000070.1, on the reverse strand, counting down.
GAAGCTCGAGGAGTGACTTAAGCTTGAGGTCATATTCGGGCAACTGTTCGTCCCGGGGTATAGTCGCCGCCAGCTCAATACCCAGCCTTTCCAGTTCCTCTTTAACCACCGGCTCAAGGGAATCGGAGACGAAGTTCATCACCACCGCCTGCCGGGCAACAGCCAGCTTGAGCTCGGTAATGAGGTCTATTATTCTGGCTACGGTCCGAACCCCCTTTACCGAGTGGTCAGACACGATGAGAAGCAGGTCAATATTCTGCGTGGTTCTCCGGGAAAGGTGCTCCATACCGGCCTCATTATCCATGACCACGTAGGCATAGTTCTGGGAAAGGTCATCGACGAATTTTCGGAGCAGGAGGTTAGGGTAGCAGTAACACTCGGGACCCTCACCCCGACCCATGGTTATCAGGTCAAGACCCTTGCTCTCGGTGACGGTCTCGTTGATTTTATATTCCAGATATGCCTCTTTGGTCATTCCCGGTGGAATGTTAATCTTTTCATCGTTAAAGGAGGCAATTACCGAGCCGATAGTCTTACCGACACTCAGTCCCAGGCTCTCCCCCAGATTAGCGTTGGGGTCGGCATCAACGGCTAGAATGGGCTCCTTGCCCGCCCTTCTCAGGTGGTGGATAATAAGGCTAGCAATGGACGTCTTACCGGTACCGCCCTTGCCGGCTACGGCAATATTAAAACTCAAACAATATCCCCCGATCTTTTAGAATAGCCCGCTGACCTTTCCTGTATTGACATCCACGTCAACCTTCCTGAAGGCCGGGTCTGATGACGTCCCCGGCATGAGACTGATAGCCCCGGCGCAGGGACAGAGGAACTTGGCCCCGGAATAAATCAGGACATCCCGGATAGGCAGCATCCATCCCTTGGGCACGCCCTTTAGGGCCGGGTCATGGGTTAAGGACAGATGGGTCTTCACCATCATGGTGGCATACTCGTCATACTTGGCATCGGCCTCGAATGCCTTCGCCTTTGCTTCGGCCTCGGGTGTCCAGGAGACGCCGTCGGCGCCATAGACTACTTTGGCGATTTTATCCACCCTGTCTCGCAGTTTCATTTCATTGGGATAGAGGAACTTGAAGTCGTTAGTGTCTTCACAGGCTTCCTTCACTACGTCGGCCAGCTCCAGGGCGCCGTCGCCGCCGTCTGCCCAGTGGGTCGAGACGGCACAGCGTGCCCCGGCTGCCTCGGCTGCCTTTCTTACCATGGCAATCTCGTCCTTGGTATCGGTATGGAAGCAGTTTATGCAGACCACCGGGTTAATGCCAGACTCCCGAATAACGCCGATGAGGTGCAGCATGTTGGGCAGCCCCTTTTCCAGGAGCCCAAGGTCTTCTTTGGTGTAGGCATCAGGCAGGGGTATGCCAGCCACTACCTTGGGGCCGCCGCCGTGCATCTTCAGAGCGCGGATAGTGGTAGTAAGCACGGAGACATGAGGTTTAAGACCGCTGTAGCGGCACTTGACGTTCCAGAACTTTTCAAAGCCGATGTCGGCAGCGAAGCCGCTCTCGGTGACATGGTAGTCAAACATCTTGAGGCCGATGCGGTCAGCGATGATGGAAGACTGCCCCACGGCAATATTAGCAAACGGTCCGGCATGCACCATCAGGGGCTGATACTCTACCGTGCAGCATAAAGTGGGATTAATGGTGTTGCGCATCCAAGCGGTCATAGCACCGCCTACCTCGAGGTCACCGGTGGTAATCGGTTTGCCTCTTTTATCAAACGCAACGGTAATATCATCCATTCGCTTTCGCAGGTCTTTTAAGTCGGTGACAATGGAAAGCATCGCCATTAACTCGGAGCTGACGGCGATGCCGAACTTGGACTGCATGGTAAAACCGTCCATGCGGCCGCCGAGGCCGATCACTATATTGCGCAAGCTCTGGGCACAGAAGTCCATAATCCAGCCCATTTCAATCCGGGTGGGGTCAACATTAAGACGGCGCATCTTGGTGAGTCGGGCAAGCTGCTCGTCATCATAGTTGCGCTCGTGCTGCATTCTGGCCGTGAGCGCTACCATGGCCAGGTTATGGGCATTCATAATATCGTTGATATCGCCGGTAAGCCCCATAGAGAACTCGGTGAGTGGGATAAGCAGAGCATTGCCACCGCCGGCGGCCGTCCCCTTGATGTTCATGGTGGGGCCACCCGAAGGCTGGCGGAGACAACCACCCACATTCAGCCCGCGCTTGCCCATGCCTTCCATAAGGCCGCAAGAGGTAGTGCTTTTACCCTCGCCAAGCGGCGTGGGGGTTATCGCAGTAACCTCAATATACTTGCCGTCCGGCCTATCTTTGAGGCGATCAATTATCTTCATGAAATCGAGCCTGCATAATCTCCCGTAAGGAATAACCTCATCCTTCTGCAAGCCCAACTTCTCCCGCCATTCCTCAGGGGTGGGCATGTTTTTCTCGGCTTCTTCCGAGATTTGCCAGTCCTTCATTTTCACCGCGTCGTAAGCCACAGAAACCTCCTTCATTCTGCTTTTAGTGACTTTATTGGCCACCCCGCCCCGCAACGCTAACGCCCCGCCTTCCCGCCGGTTATTCACGCGGCCGGTGCTGGAGCGGTGGAAAGCAGAGCCTGATGAATGTTCTTTATTTCACTGATAATCTGGTGGCTGGAGTCCAGCAGCGAACGATTGGCCAGGTCAGCATCAACCAGTGCCTGGTCATAGGGAATAAAACCCAGAAATATAAAGCCAGGCAGGCTGGAGACGATGAAGTCTTTCTCTGTCTGGCTGCGGATTTTATTACCGACCACGGCAATATTGCGGACGCCAATGTCCTGGGCCAGCTCGTTAATCCGGTAGGCAGTCTCGATAGCCCGGCGCCACGGTTCGACAACTACAATCAGCCGGTCAACGGCCCGCGCCGTCGCCCTTCCCAAGTGTTCTATGCCGGCTTCCATATCAAGGATAACCACCTCGCCCCTGGCCAGCAGCAAGTGGCTGACCAGTGTCTGCAGCAGGGTATTCTCCGGGCAGTAACAGCCGGTGCCGCCTTTCTTGGTCCGTCCCATGACCATCAGCCTAATCCCGTTACGCTCCAAGGCGTACCTCTCCGGTATATCATCTACCTTGGGATTCAACTTGAAAAAGGAACCCGTGGTACCTGCTTTAGCCCCGGTCCTTTCCTCAACAAGTTCCTTCATCTCGGAGATGGGGACTATTTTCTCAGGTTCAGGAAAGCCAAGGGTAG
>DUEU01000007.1 GCA_011191985.1 Dehalococcoidia bacterium | reverse complement strand
CATGAAGTCGGAGTTGCTAGTAACCGCATATCAGCACGATGTGGTGAATACGTTCTCGGGCCTTGTACACACCGCCCGTCACGTCATGAAAGTCGGCAACACCTGAAGTCGATGGGCTAACCCTGGATTTATCTGGGGGGGCAGTCGCCGAGGGTGGGGCCGGTGATTGGGACGAAGTCGTAACAAGGTAGCCGTAGCGGAAGCTGCGGCTGGATCACCTCCTTTCTAGGGAGATTATGGGGGTAACAGCCCATCTCCTAGGTCGGTCGCCGACCTAATAAGTCGGTGTTTACTCTTCCTTCCACTATCCAGCGGTTAAGGTGCTTTTGTTTTGCAGTAGAAGTTTTAACACGAAGTTCAAGTGCTATAATGAGTTTATACTTTTTCGTACGGAGACGTTCCTAGGTTGAATAAGTCTTCATACGCAAACTTAAAGTATAAGAGTAAAGTTCGTAGGCTGTACATTTTGTTGGCGGTTGCTATGCCCTTTGCTGTGGTGGCGATCGCTTGGGCATTGATAGCGGATAGTTTTTTCGTTGCCGCATATCATGGTACTTTGTTGTTGCTTTGGATTATTTACGTAGTTTACGTGTTATTTGCATCACGCAAGATATCAAAACTTCAGGAGGCAGACGGTACACATCGTGCCATCGAGAGAACTTCTCACCGCAGACGCAATGTGATTCTCGAAAGAGCTTTCTGGTCATTCGTACTCTTGGTATTTGTTACGAGCTTCGTCTTGCAACTGTACAACTCAGCATCTTTATACGTCATCTTGGCTACTATATGGGCTATGATAGTAAGTACGGGCCATTTGTTATATGTTGGGCCATTAACGGATAAATAGATCGTTTCTTAACCTTACCCCCTTTATCCCCCTCTCCAAACAGCATTGTGGTGTGTGTATCCAAGGTCATTTTGTTTGGAGAGGGGGAATTGGTTTTTAAGAGAGGCTGCGCCTCTCTATGACTCACTGCTTTTTCTCCATCTACGAAGGAAGTGGGGGTTTTGCTCCTTTAAGCCTCCTTTGTGTATGGTATTTTATGGGGTGTTTTAGAGGGGCGATAGCCCCTCTTCTTCCTTAAAGGGCGGTGGGTGGGAAAAGATTAAATTGGGGGCTTCTCCCTTTCTTAAGGGGAGACCGAGAGGGATTTTAAGAGGGATTAATGTCCACTTTTTTAGTTACGGGGCTTACGTTTCATTCAAGGAAAATCCCTTTCTTGTCACCAGAAGACTGATTAAGGCAATTATGCCAAATACTAAGAATATATAGGTTTGCGGGCATGGCATGGACCAGTTAAGGATTAACATTTCGTATCCACCTTGAATTACTCCGTTTGCCAGCATCATGGCACTCCAAAGGATACCCAGTGTCCAGGCATATTTCATCTTCCGTTTAAGACCCAGGGCGAAAAATATCCCGAATATACCAATCCAGAGCTCTTCCCATAGGGGTTTTATCATTGCCATGTTCATAAAGCCGAGGGCTTTTTCTTCTACAGTTCCTAAGTCGAATGATGAACCTGGCCACATTTTTATACCGTTTTCCAGAATCGTAGCGCCGTTACTGATAGTAAAAATAGTCCAGCCAAGAAAAAGACATGACAGAATCAGAATTACCAACCAAACGTTCTTTCCCTTTTCTTCAGTCATTTTATTAAACTCCTTATTTTGGTAATAAATGACTTCGAACTCAAGGAAACACTTTTTACATTTTAAATTCCTCCTTTAGAGTGGTGGGTGTGAAAAGATAAATAGGGGGTGGGGGGTTCCAGAAAGTCTTTAACTAAAGCGGATTAATGCGGCCGCAGTGCGGGCAGCGGACGCTGTCACCTTTGAAGGCAGGGGGCACCTTGAGCTTGGTGCCGCAGGCGCAGTTTATGGTCTTGTATTTATTGAGCCGCCACATGAGGTCAGAGACTTCGCGGCTGCGTTCCACTTTACCGGGCTCGGGCTCGGGTTGGGCGGCTTCCGGCGCGGCTGCCCGCAGGCCGACAGTACCAGCGCTGGCAATGGAGGCGGCGGGCATAACCCCCCTACCCCTTTTGTGCACCTGGCGGTAAGCGCTGTCGTAGTCGGCCAGGGAGGCCCCACCGGCCATAGAGCGCAGGATGCGTATCCGCTCCGATATTGGCGGGTGGGTGCTGGTGAGGTCGGTTGCGGCCCGTCCCTTTTTGCGGAAGGGGTTGATGATATACATCGGCGCCGAGGCATTGTTGGCCGATTTGACCGGTGTTGTCGAGGCCGCCAGCTTTTCCAGCGCCGAGGCCAGCCCCTCCGGATATCTGGTATACAGGGCCGAGGAGGCGTCGGCCATATATTCCCGCTTTCGGGAGATGGCGAAATAAATGAACTGCGCCGCGATGGGGGCCAGTATCATCAATACAATGCCGACGGCCAGTATTATGAGCTGTGCCTGACCACCACCCCCTGAAGAGCGACGGCCGCCGAACATGGAGCCGAAGAAGAGGATGCGCGTTGCATACCAGGCCAGGATAACGATAGTGCCCAGGAGGACGCCGCACATTGCCATCAGCAGCACGTCGCGGTTATTTATGTGGGCTATCTCGTGGCCGATGACGCCCTGAAGTTCGTCGCGGTTGAGCTTCTGCAGCAGCCCCGAGGTCACGGCGACAGAAGCTTTGTTGGGGTCGCGGCCGGTGGCGAATGCATTAAGCGCCGGGTCATCAATGATGTAAATATCGGGCATTTTCTCCAGACCGGAGGCAATCTTCATCTCCTCGACTATGTTGTAGAGGCGGGGGTAGTCGTCACGGCTGATTTTACGGGCCCGCGAAAGCGCCAGCAGTATGCTGTCTCCCTGGAAGTAGGCAATCAGGCTCATGATTCCCCAGACAATAAGGGCGATAATAAGGCCGCCGACAGGGTTTTCGAAGAAGGCCAGCCCCAGGAAGTAGCCGATTAAAAACAGCAGCAGCGCCATTCCGGCGACCAGCACTACCGACCTGATACGGTTAGACCTTATCTGTTCCCACATGGCACAATATCACCCGGTCAGGAGAAGCTAACCTTGGGGGCCTCCCTTTCCGCAGCAGCCTCGACCTCGAAGAACTCGTCGGCTTTGAAACCGGTGACGCTGGCGATTATGTTGGAGGGGAACATCTGGGTCTTGTTGTTGTAGTTCAGTACCGAGTCGTTGTAGAACTGGCGGGAGAAGCTTATCTTGTTCTCGGTTGAGGTCAGCTCTTCCTGCAGTGCTAGGAAGTTCTGGTTGGCCTTGAGGTCGGGGTAGTTCTCGACCACTGCCAGCAGCCGGGACAGGGCACTGCTGAGTTCGCCCTCAGCCTTTGACTGCGCCCCGACGCCGGTGCCGATGGCCTTCTGGGCGAGATTGCGGGCGTTGGTCACCGCTTCCAGTGTCTCCCGCTCGTGCGTAGTGTAGCCCTTGACTGTCTCCACCAGGTTGGGGATGAGGTCGTGCCTTCTTTTAAGCTGCACATCAATCTGGGCCCAGGCATTCTTGACCCGATTGCGTAACCTTACCAGGCTGTTGTAGGTCCCGGCGAAGATGAGAATGAGTATGACTACGATAGCGATAACGACAAATAGCCAAACCATAGTAAACCTCCAATCCTTGTCTTATCAGTCGCTTACTCTGAAAACCTCTCCCAGGAAGTTGATAATGCGCCCCTGGGAGTCCGACTTGTCGGGAAGCTGCTCAATAAGCAGGCCGACCTCACCTCTATCGAACCAGAGCCCCTCTCCTCGTGGGCACACGTCTATAATTACCTCGGGGTCGTGGCCAACGGTTGCTTTTTTCATCATAGTGCCGCAGGTGGGGCACTTTCGCTTTCTCTCTTTTGCGGTTGCTTCCGGTGATGTCAGTATGTTATCCAGGGACAGGTGGTCTCCTTCTAGTTGCGCGGTCTCCAGTAAGAGCTCCAGTTCCCCGGCATCGAACCAGACTCCCTGGCAACTCAGACAATAGTCAAGCTCAACCTTATCGTGCTCAACCACAATCATAATGTTGCTGCAGGCGGGACACTTCATGAATACAGTCTCCGTTGGGCATTTCCTATAAGTGTAGATAAAGAAAGAGGCCGTGTCAAGAAGAGGACTGGCATAGGGTTGTCGTCTGTTTGCGATTTGGTTGAAACATTAATATAATTAATCCCAGCTTAGTATCATTCGGATTATGAAAGTGCTTTAGCGCAAGAACCATCGGCTTTTAATATATTTTGCTTTGGAATTATACTAGAGCCTGGTAAGCAGCTTTGAATGGGTAGAAGTACAGACCCCAAGCGAACCTCGTTATTTTCGGGGATACTCATTTTATTTACGATAGCACATTTTGCCCATCACCTGCTGGCGGCATCGTTATATCCCCTGTTGCCTTTTATCCGCAATAACTTCAAACTGGACTATACACGATCGGCAGGGGTAGTGTCTGCCTTCTCCTTTGCCAACGGTATTGGCCAGCTACCAGGTGGCTGGCTTGCTGATCGCATTGATTCACGTATTCTTATTGCTTTGGGTATCTCAGGTGTTGCCCTGGCCGGAATTCTAATCGGGTTTTCCCAGACCTACGTAATGTTACTGGTGTTTTTAGTGCTGATGGGAGCGCTTGGTGGTGGCTATCACCCATCAGCGGCACCGACCGTCGCCTCATTGGTTGAGCCAAAGGTACGAGGCCGGGCATTGGGATTGCATGAGATTGGTGCCGGTGTCGCCTTTTTCATCGTGCCAGTTATAGCCGCTGCTATTGGGGCTAGCCTGGGTTGGCGTGTTTCATTTATCGCGCTCGCTATTCCCACACTTATATATGGAGTTGTATTTTACCAGATTCTTAGGCGTCGTGCGGGTTCAACAAAAGCTCGCCAGGTAGAAATTGACTACCATGACGAGACATCACTGACAATTCCCGGTCGTATACGCCGCCTGGTAGCGTTTTTGATACTAATTGTGGCTAGCGGTGCTATAGTACACTCCGCTCTAGCATTTTTGACGCTATACATCGTGGACGAGCTGGGTGCTAGCGAGCAGGCGGCAGCAACTCTCTTGTCCGTTATGCAATCGGCTGGACTTTGGGCAAGTGTGGCCGGAGGCTACCTTTCCGACCGTCTGGGCAAAGTAAAGGTAGTGGTGACGATTAACCTTGTTACTGCCGCTTGTATCTATCTGCTAACTCACGCCTCTTTTGGTGTGGAAATTGGTACCTTTCTACTCATTATAGGTATATGCACTTTTATGCGTCTGACCGTATCGGAAGCTTATATCATGGAATACACGACAAAGCGCCGGCGTTCAACAGTATATGGTATCTACTACTTCTCCATGACCGAAACCGGTGCTGTGCTGGCTCCGGTAATGGGTAACATGATTGATCATTTTGGATTTCACGTTAGCTTTGCCGTGGCCAGTATCGCCCTTGTTTCGGTGACGCTTATTTGCTCGCTATTCTTATGGCGTAGTCGGGAGTGAATTCGCGCTATTATCTGTGCCTAGCTTGGCTATATGGGGAAGTGCCAGAACTGGCAGACGGTCATGACTTAGGATTGCCTAAAGCTAATTCAAATGTTAAGCAGCTTCCTTATGAATATAACATTTTGGGGTACAGGTTACCTTATAGGCTGGTAACCATAAGAATCTTTGAAAAAGGGTATTTTGATGAATTCCTTAAGTGGCGATTATCATACTGAATCGCCATCAACTCTTATAAAGACACTTGCTAATCATGAAGTACGATAGTTTATTCTATTTGATGGCTCTAAGGATAAAATGAACCAATAAGGCTCCTACTCATCGGGAATGGCTAGAAACTCAAGTTAATAGAACTTCTGTCGCAACACGGTTAAACTCCTTTCTGTCTGTATGAGGGATAGTGCGTTGGACGTAGAGTTACTCAAAGAACCTGTCTGCCTTTTAGCCTATTCTCCCGATGATAGGGAAAACTTGAAGACATCTGTTAGGTTCTTATTAGATGAAGCATACATAAGGCAGATTGTCCCCTCTTATATTGATTTCAATCTTACGGCCAAAAACGAGTTCGCAGTGACATTATATGGATACCCAAGGATTCTGTGACAGTGCGTGAATTATTTTGACCGCTGTCAAAAAGTAAAGTGACTATACACCTATCCCTCAAATATCAGCAGTTTTTACGAGTAATTTGACTTGCTCCTCAGTGATCCTAGGTAATAACTTCTTAGCTACATGAGGACTATCTACTAGTTTGATAGGGTTCTCTTCAATAATATAGCCGTGTCTATAAAGCCAATTGCATAATGCTTTAACTGCTCTAAAATAGGAAAACTTACCATTACCACAACTCAAAGATGCTAGGAAGTTATTTATGCCTTCAGCGGTCAGTTCTATTCCTATAGCCTTTCTGAGGCATCTTTGATAGAATAGCATTGTGTGGTCGGACAGCCCTTGTCTTCTTGAATCCAAGAAGGCATCTAACATAGAATTGGTTAATTTTCCGGAAAGTTGGTTAGCTTTTCTTGGTATACTATCTGTGCCTGGTTTAGCTTTACGGGGAAGTGCCGGAACTGGCAGACGGGCATGACTTAGGATCATGTGCTCAAAAGGCGTGGGGGTTCGAGTCCCCCCTTCCCCACCATAATGAGTTAATACCGTTAGCGTGACTTGGCTTCGCATTGGCCAGTACAACGCCATAGAGGGGAAAATGGCAAAAGGTGCCAAGCACCAACCAACTGTTATCTTCCAACCGATGGGGCGGAGAGGTCATGTGAGTGACGGGACAACCATCAAAGAGGCGGCGCATGACCTGGGTATAGACATCGAGAGTGTTTGCGGCGGCAGAGGCACCTGCGGCAAGTGTAAGGTCAGGATTGAGGAGGGATTTTCCCGAACGGAAAGTCTCTCGCCGCTTAATGAGGCAGAAAGAAAAATGCTAACACTTAAGCAGCAGGGCGACCGTTACCGGTTGGCCTGTCAGGCTCGCATACACGGTGACCTGGTGGTCTTTGTCCCTGAAGAGAGCCGGACCGGCCGGCAGATTATACGTAAAGAGGCCAGAGAGATAGCCATTGATCTTAAGCCGGCGGTAAGGAAATATTATGTGGAGATGGTCCCGGCCGACTTGCATGACAATTCGGGTGACTGGGAACGTTTGCAGGCTGAGCTCCATGACAGGTTTGACCTGAACGGCCTCGTTATTGACTATCCTGTGCTTCGTGATCTACAGAACATGGTACGCCAGGGTTCCTGGAAGGTAACCGTATCGGTATGGATGAACAGAGAGGTAATTAAAATAGAGCCGGGACTGGTGGCAAATGGTTACGGCCTGGCGGTGGATATCGGCACTACTACGGTGGCTGCTTATCTTTGTGAGCTGACCACGGGAGCATTGGCGGCTACCACTTCCATGATTAATCCACAGGTGGCTTATGGCGAGGACGTGATGGCCCGCATCACCTATACGGTGGCCCATGCTGATGGTTTGCCGAACATAAACCAGGCAATTATCAGGGGTATCAATCAGCTCGCGGGACGGGCCGCCGCCAGGTCCCGCATCAAGCGGCGCGATATTGTTGATATGACCGTCGTCGGTAATACCTGTATGCACCATATCTTTCTCAATCTTGACCCGCAGTATATTGGCCGGGCGCCGTTCGCGCCAGGTATCGGCCATTCCCTTGATGTGAAGGCCCGTGACCTGGGGCTGGAAATATCGCCCGGCGCCTACGTTCATGTTCTTCCTATTGAGGCTGGTTTCGTCGGCGCTGACAATGTCGGCGTACTAATCGCCGAGGAGCCGTACCATCAGGATGATACGGTGCTGATAATTGATGTCGGTACCAATGGTGAGTTAGTGCTGAGCGACCGGCATAAGCTCGTCTGCTCATCGTGTGCCACCGGCCCTGCCTTTGAGGGAGCGGGAATAAAGTACGGCATGCGGGCCGCACCGGGGGCTATTGAGAGGATAAAGATAGACCCGGTTACCCATGAGGTGAGCTTCAAGATTATCGGCCGGGAAAGCTGGAGTACGGCGTTAAAGGGCCGAGGGGCCAAGGGTATCTGTGGCTCGGGGATAATTGATGCTATAGCCCAGTTGTTCACGGCGGGTGTTATCGACCAGACCGGCCGGTTCAGCACCGGGATAAGCAGTCCCCGTTTGCGGAATGGCGAAGACGGCCCGGCGTTTGTCATCGCCTGGGCGGAGGAAACCGCCATTGACCATGATATTGTCGTCTGTCAGAGAGACGTGCGGAATATACAGCTGGCCAAAGGGGCGATGTATGCCGGGGCCAGGATTATGATGCGCCGCTTGGGTGTGGAGAGACTGGACCGGATTATACTGGCCGGAGCCTTCGGCAGCTATATCGACCGGGAGTCGGCGGCAATCATCGGGCTTTTCCCCGACTGTGCCCCGGAGAATATCTTTGTTGTCGGTAATGCTGCTGGCGATGGTGCCCGGATGGCCCTCCTCAATATAAACAAGAGGGTTGAGGCTGATAAAGTGGCCCGACAGGTGGAGTACATAGAATTGGCCGCGGAACCGACCTTCGCCGAGTTTTTCAACCAGGCCCTCTGGTTCCCCCACATGAAGGACAAGTTTCCTCATCTAAAGTATCTTCTCTCCACCCCGGCGGCAGAGTAGGCCCGCTCCTCAAGCTACCTCACTATAAGCCACGACTATATATTTTTTCTCCAGTCTTAACTGGATTTTAATATTGGGCTGATAAAATTTAGATAGTAATAAAAGAGGAGGTGAAAGGCTAATGAGGCGAAGCAGGAAGCTCATCATCGCTGCGGTCTTGGCGGTGGTGGTGCTGGCCGGGAGCATTGGTGGGATTGTCCTGGCTAACGGCAACGGGGATGACGATGGTCCGGCGGATAAATTCGGGGCATTCATAGACAAAGTTATTGCTAACTACGAAGAGAAAGGTTACACCATCGAATCCCCGGAAGCACTGAAAGAGGCCTTTGCTGAGGCCAGAGACGAGGCGGCTAAAAAAATGATGGAAAGGCACGTCGCGGCTATGCAGGAGCGCCTTGAGCGGATGGTGGCTGAGGGAGTAATAACCGAAGAACAGGCTGCCGAGCTTGAGGAGTGGTTGAATGATATGCCGGAAGGTATCCCGTTTGGCCCTGGCCTGCCTGGTCACGGCCGTTTTCCGGGCCGGTTCGGGCCGTGTGCCCCGCCGATAGAGGAGTAACGGGTACCTTTAAGTACTCGTGCAAAGTTTGCCAGAAAGAGAGGGGGATATAACCCCCTCTCTGGTTTATGGAAGATGGGGGTTTAGCCGGGTAGTAATAAATTAACAATTTCTTAATAATTACGTTATATAATGATGATAAGCTTAATATGATAAGGACGGGCCAATGACAGGCAAGAAAGTGCTGGTAGTTGACGATGATGCTAAAACGGTGGAACTGGTCAAGCTCTACCTGAACCGGGATGGCTACCGTGTGCTTACTGCCAGCGATGGTATCGAAGCCCTTCGCCTGGCTAGGGAAGGGCATCCTGACCTCATTGTTTTGGATATCATGCTACCCGGCGTCGATGGTCTCACGGTATGCCGCGCACTCAGGGCCGAATCCGACGTACCGATTATCATGCTTACGGCCAGGACAACCGACCAGGACAAGCTAGATGGCCTGGACCTGGGTGCGGACGATTACGTAACCAAACCTTTCAGTCCCCGGGAAATGGCGGCCCGGGTCAGGGCCATCCTCAGGCGCCTGCCTGGAGAGCGTGGGCCCGACGAAATTAGGTGCGGCGGGCTTATCGTGAACTTTGCCAGACATGAGGCTGTCCTGCAAGGGAGGCCGCTCAATCTCACCATTGTTGAATTCAAGTTGCTGGGAGTTCTGGTCCGGGAACCGGGCCGGGTTTTCAGCCGGGCGGAGCTTATTGAGAAAGCCCTTGGCTACGATTTCGAGGGCTTTGACCGGACCATAGATGTCCACATCCTCAATCTGCGCCGTAAGCTTGAGCCTGACCCCAAAAACCCGAGGTATATCAAGACCGTTTATGGAGTGGGCTATAAGCTTGCCGAGGTGAACAGTGGTACATAGTCTGTGGTTCCGTCTACTGCTGGCTTTTGCCTTGGTAATTGTGGTCACCATCGGCGCGGTGTTTTTCTTCATTAATCAGGCAGCTCAGGCCGAAATACATCGGTTTGAAGAGCGGGCCAGCCGGATGCGCGCCGACAGGATGGGAATGGAGATGTCCCGCTATTACTTCCAGCAGGAAAGCTGGGAGGGCATTCAGCCCTATGTCGAGCAGTGGGGGAGCATCTACGGGGAAAGGATTGTGCTAACCGACGCCCAGGGCATAGTCGTCGCCGATTCTGAGGGGGAGCTCCTGGGAGAAGCCTACAGTGCCGGTACGCCGGGCAGGCCTCTATCAACTCTCTGGCAGACAGATTTTATCGGCACCCTGTACATCATTCCGCAGCCATCATCCGTAGTCGGCTTCACCGCTCTGCAAATACTTATAAGGACAATAGGGCTCTTCTTTCTCTGGGGAGGCCTGATAGCGGTGGCCATGGCTGTTATAATGACCTTTTTCCTGTCGCGGCGAATCCTGGCTCCGGTTAGGTCGCTGACCGCCGTGGCCAAGCAGCTGGGGAAAGGGGATTTCTCACAACGGGTACAGATAAAGGACAGGAGTGAGATTGGCGAATTGGCCGAGACCTTTAACTCCATGGCCGGTAACCTGGAACGGGCGGAACGACTACAGCGCAATATGGTGGCCGACGTTGCCCACGAGTTGAGGACGCCATTATCCAATATCAGGGGTTATCTCGAGGCGATTCGTGATGGAGTGATTGCACCGGATGAAAATACCATTCGTTCCCTGGATGAAGAGGCGACCCTGCTGTCACGCTTGGTTAATGACCTGCAGGAGCTAAGCCTGGCCGAGGCCGGCCAGCTGAAGCTCATTCGCGCCGGTGAAAATATTGACCTGTTAATAAAACAGACGGTAGCGGTAATTCAGCCTCAGGCGATGGCGAAAGGCGTTTCGGTGTCCGTTGACCTGACTGATGGACTGCCCGCGGTGGATATTGACTGGCAGCGTATTGGCCAGGTGCTCCGTAATCTTCTGGAAAATGCCGTGGCCCACACCGCTGAAGGGGGGTCGGTATCCGTGACGGCCTCCCGGCAGGGTGGCTGGGTTGAGGTGAGCGTGGCCGACACCGGTGAGGGTATTCCGGCTGAGGACCTGTCCAACATCTTTGAACGATTTTACCGGGTGGACCAGTCCCGCACCAGGGCTACTGGTGGTAGCGGCCTGGGCCTTACCATTGCCCGGCGTATTGTTGAGGCGCATGGTGGCAGGATTGAAGCACACAGTGAACCGGGACAGGGCAGCCGGTTCAGTTTTACCCTACCAGTAGCAAGATAGGAATTGTTAGCCAAACATATAATAGTAACGTAAAGAATACAATATTAACAGGTTCTTAACATTTTGCTGTTATAATT
>DUEU01000069.1 GCA_011191985.1 Dehalococcoidia bacterium | reverse complement strand
TACCAGGTGACCATCGGTAATGTTACGGGGACGTTCTACGTAGTTGAAGAGCAGCAGCCGTCGCAGGTAGGTGGCATACCAATGGACAGTGGCACCTTGATAGCGCTGATAGTGATCGGGGTATTTGCTATTGCGGCGCTGATAGTGGCCATTGTGGTATTCAAGCCCATTTAGGTAGTTAACAGGCGGCAGTAACGCCGAAAGAAAAATAGTAGAAGGGGGGAGCCTTATAGCTCCCCCCTGTTATTGTAACTGCATTTCACCAACTGTGCACGGTTGTTTGAACATCATACCATTATAAATTAAAGGTGATAGACCACAATTGGCATACCTATTGACAGCGCATTATATAATATTTATACTGGACATAACAAATAAATAATGAACGACTGAGCGTTATAGCCAGGGAGGTGGCTATAGATGAGTTATGCCTATTGACATGATATGTAGCGATAGTTTATAGTTTATGCAAATTACCCGTGGAGGTTAATAATATGAATAAAAGAAAGGTAATATCTACGTTCCTTGCCATATTTGTGGTCTTTACCATGATAGCTGCCAGTGGGGCGCCAGTTCTGGCCCAGCAGGGTGCCGATATACAGCTAACCGATTTCGAGGACGACTACTCCGACTGCCCGGATGTAGCTGTTGACTCCAATAACAATGTCCACGTTGCCTTTGAGGCGGACGATCAGACGGTCTGGTACACCATGCTGGACAACAACGGGAACACCCTAATTGACGACACGCTGATAGATGACGGTGGCGAGGAGGTCAAACCGGCTATCGGAGTGGACTCACAAGATCACGTGCACATGGTGTGGCAGAGTGAAAGCGGAGATTACATCGCCTATATCAAACTTGACCCATACCTGGATGATATGGATGGAGACGCTGCTACCCTGGCAGCTATCGAACTGGTAGATGCAACTGACCTGTACGGGGATGATTACCAACAAGACCCCCGTATAGCGATAGATAGCAACGACCACGTCCACGTCGTATGGGAAAACTACGACGACTACGAAATAGCCTACATGCAACTGAGCAGCGGCGGTGGTGTAGTGGTTCCTTACACAGTGGTAGCAGATACTTATAGTGGTTGGCAACGTAGACCATTCATCGCCGTGGACTCGAATAACGATCCCCATATAGTCTGGAACGACGATATGGGCACATCGGATGATGAGATGTTCTACGCGATGCTCAGCGGCGATGATGGCAGCCACTTGATTGACGCCACGCTGATAACGCCTGACGATGACGAGGATTCTAAGCGCTCAGATATCGTGGTTGACGACGAGGACATGGTACACATCTTCTGGTCAGACGAGAGACATTATGAGGGATCTCCGGAGATCTATTACACCAAGCTCGACCCGAGCCTGGACGACCAGGATGGGGACCCTGCCAATGAGTCGGCAATCACAGTGATTGATGACACCCGTTTGACAACGGCTGATGACGAATCGTCCTGTGCTCCGCAAGCCGCCTTCCAGTGCGGTTACATCCACATAACATGGAAAGATGCGTACTGGGAGGGGGACCCACCGGAAGATGTCTTCTATATGATACTGGGTACTGATGGAAACATCGAGGTTCCTAAAAAGGAGTTAACGACAGGCTCGACGTTGTATTACACCCACAGCTACGCCGACAATGTGATACCCGTGGCCGTGGATTCATACGGCAAGGCTCACGTAGCGTGGTGTGATGATAGGAGCGGCTACGCTGAAATCTGGTACACCACTTATCAGGGACCAATTTGTGTAGTTCCTGAAGCGCCGCGTGCTGCGGCCAGGGTTAGTGCACCTATGGGTGAAGCGCCGCACCAGGTACAGTTCTACGATATGTCCACCGGTGATATTGATTCCTGGTTCTGGAGCTTCGGGGATGGCTCTTTCAGCGATGCCCAGTATCCCACGCACACCTATCAGAATGGAGGGACGTACCAGGTATGTCTCACAGTGGAAGGGCCAGAAGGCAGTGATACAGCTTGTATACAGGTGATAGTGGAGGAAGGGGCAGGGGCGCCCAACCTGGTGGTACGTAACCTTTACATTTCAGCCACACAGGCACAGCCGAGGCAGCAGGTAATGATAACGGCCGATGTATTCAACGAAGGTACCGCCTGGGGTGATGGTGATGTAGACCTGTTTATCAACGGCCAGTATGAGCAGACAACAGGTGTTGGTGTTTCGGCAGGCACGTCACAGCCGATAAGCTTCACGGTATACAAGGTAGAAGCCGGGGAATATCAGGTGACCATTGGTAACGCCACGGGGACGTTCTACGTAGTAGAAGAGCAGCAGCCGTCTCAGGTAGGTGGCATACCGATGGACAGCGGCACATTGATTGCCCTAATTGTGATCGGGGTATTTGTTATTGCGGCGTTGATAGTGGCTATCGTGGTATTCAAACCCAGTTAAGAGAGAAGGAGTGTTGTTAGAACCACGTTAACGAGGGAAGTGGGAGTCCTGTGGACTCCCACTTTGTTGTTATGCCGTATATTCCCGCCGGCTTATACCCTCAGCCGGTGACATTGTTAATTCAGTGTTAAGGTTAACAAATCGTAATTATTTAACCTGTTGACAGGTGATAGTACAATGGTTTATAAATATATTCACTGGCCGAGTGGCGAAAAGAAAGTGGGTGGACACGGACGAATATAAATATATTGAAGAGTACCCTGATTATCAAGTATGATATAATAGCCCGTGGTTGGGGCAAATCACTCGTGGAGGTGGAATATGATTAAAGCATTAAAACCGGTTTGTTTGATTTCAATACTGGCGCTGGTGCTGGCGCTGGGGGCGGTAGCATTACTGCCGGCAAATATCGTAAAGGCCGTGGAGACACTCTACGAGAGTTACACCACCGGTGATGATACTCCCTATACCTGTTGGGGCAATACTTGGCAGGCGCAGACCTTCACGCCAACCTCGAACCATAACATCACCCGGGCCGAGATGTTAATGGTGAGAGATTCAGATTTTACCGGCACCGTAACGGTCTCGATAAAAAACACCGATGGTAGTAATCATCCCACCGGTACCGATTTGACCTCAGTCAGTTTCAACGCCAGCGCTGTGCCGACGACTGCCGGTTATGTAAGTGCCACATTCAGCACGCCGATTGCGGTGAGCCAAGCTACCCGATATGCCTTAGTTGTCCGTTCCATCAGAACGAGTACTTCTGGCCAGGTCTGGTGGCGGGCCGACGGTTCTTCTCCAACTTTTTCTTTCGGCAATATGGAGCAGAGCACTGACGGTGGCAGTACCTGGTCTTCGTTTAGCCCTGATTTCCTGTTTCGGATATATGGCGACCCGGACATAGTACTCATCGACGCTGATTTCAGCGGCACGCCGACATCCGGCCCGGCACCGCTGACCGTTCAATTTAGCGACGAGACAACCGGCGGTACGGTTACGTCGTGGTCTTGGGACTTTGACAATGATACTACAGAGGACAGCACTGAGGAGGACCCAGAGTACACCTACAACGTGCCGGGAACATACACCGTCAGCCTGACGGTTAACGGCGGGGAAGATACCGAAACCAAGACTAATTATATCACGGTAGAGGCATCAGCGACTACGGTCTGGGTTGATGACGACTGGGCCGGCCTTAACCCCGGCGATGATGCTGACGGACACATCTTTGGCCATGATGCCTTTGCCACCATACAGGACGGCATTGACAATGTGGTTGCCAGTACGGTTAACGTGCGGCCGGGTACGTACTACGAGGCTGTCAGCATCGATAAGGATCTGATTCTTAAGGCGACCGGCAGCGCCGAGGAAACCATAATCGCGTATTACGGGGACGTAGTTACCGTAGACCTTGACGGCGAAACGGTTGTTATTGATGGCTTCACCATCAGCGAGGGCATGGCGCCAACGAGCGGCATACACGTTGATTATTTATACGATGGCTCCAGCCTGACCATTGAGGACTGCATTATCACGCAGAACTTCGGTGTCGGGATATATGCTTGGTCAATTGAAGAGGCCAGCACGCTGACCATAGCTAATAACACCGTCTCGAATAACGGTTGTGCCGGCATATATCTTCCAAGTGTTTACGGAGGTAGCAGCGTCACCATTAGCGGCAACACTATTACCGGTAACGGCTTTCACTGTGAAGGACCTGAGGCTGGCATCTACCTGGGTACGGTAGATGCGAGCACTGTCACTATTGACGACGAAAATACCATTACTGGGAATGCGGATGATGGTATATATAACGGGAGTATGCGAGGTGGCAGCACCTACGAAATCACCGGCAATAATAACATTTCATCAAACGGTGACGATGGCGTGCACATCCATGTGTATGTGGATAGTCAAGCCACTATCAGCTACAACATCATCAACGAGAATACAGATGATGGCATATATGTCTCCGAAGTAGGCCATGAAGAGGATTCCTCGGACGCAGAGTTAATAATCTTGTGTAACACTATATCGGAGAACGGTGATGACGGCGTTGACATCAATTACCAAAACCATGATTATCAGGTCACCGTTAGCGACTGTAATGACATTTTTAATAATTCCGATTACGGTGTCTATAACGAAAGTGGCTATATGGTTGACGCCACCGGCAACTGGTGGGGTGACGAATCTGGGCCCAGTGGTGAGGGGCCTGGTAGCGGCGATGCCGTTAGTGAAAATGTCGAGTATGAAGGGTGGTTGTTTGCGCCTTGTGGGGAAGAGGTGGTGAAGGCCGCGTTTACGTTAACGCCGCCGACGGGTCAGGCACCACTTACCGTCCAGTTCTACGACATGTCAACTGGTGCTGAGACGTGGTTCTGGAGCTTCGGGGATGGTAGCGTCAGCGAGGCCCAGTATCCCACGCACACCTATCAGAATGAAGGTGTGTACTCGGTTCGTCTCACGGTGGAAGGACCGGGTGGTGGTACCGATGATGACTCTAACCAGGTGATAGTGGAGGCGTCGGCAGCACTGCCCGAGCTGGTAGTGCGCAACCTGTACATCTCGGCCACGCAGGCACAGCCGAGGCAGCAGGTAATGATAACAGCCGATGTATTCAATGAAGGTGGAGCCTGGGGTGATGGTGAGATACAATTGTTGATCAACGGGCAGTATGAGCAGTCAGCGCAGGTAGGTGTAGCAGCGGGGACATCACAGCCGATAAGCTTCACGGTATACAAGGTAGAAGCTGGGGAGTACCAGGTAGTTGTTGGTAATGCCATGGGGACGTTCTACGTAGTAGAAGAGCAGCAGCCGTCGCAGGTAGGTGGCATACCGATGGACAGTGGCACATTGATAGCGCTGATAGTGATCGGGGTATTTGTTATTGCGGCGCTGATAGTGGCCATTGTGGTATTCAAGCCCAGTTAAGTTACAGAGAGTGGTTTACACGTTAACGAGGGAAGTGGGAGTCCTGTGGACTCCCACTTCTTTAATAATGCGACGGGCCAGGATTGTCTCAACTATATTGACGCTGCGTGCTATAATATTATCCGTAGATAAGAGATGATAGGGGGAGAGATGGATAGAACAGGGAAGATTATCTGCGTGGCGGCATCGGTGGCGCTGCTTTTAACATTGGGGATAGTGCTGGCACCGTCAATAATGGGCGGGCCGGGTGCGGCCATGGTTGAACCGCCGCCGCCCCCGTCGCCGTCCCCGCCGGTAGCCAGCTTTGACGCCCAGCCGACGCTGGGCGAGGCACCGATGACGGTGCACTTCACCGATAGTTCGAGTTACAGCGGTGATTTCGTATCTCAGTCCTGGGACTGGGACTTCGGTGATGGCCAGCACAGCAGTTTGCAGAATCCTACTCATACATACTATGCGGAGGGGTTCTATCACGTGGCGCTAACAACGACCGTTATCGTGGAGACGCCAGTAGACGGTGACGGCGATAACGGCGGTGATACTGTCCTGGAAGAAGTTACCGATACTTACTATACTGATGTCGTCATCGATGCCGGGGCCAGCGCTGGCCGTCTGACGGTGCTCAACCTGAACATAACGCCTACTTATGCTCAACCCGGCCAAGCGGTGACTATCAATGCCGATGTCGCCAATATTGGCGGCGGCCCGGCCTCTATGACGGTTAACCTGATAATAAACGGGCAATTCGAGCAGAGCCGGCCGGTAAACGTTTCCCCGGCGACTGCCTTCCCGGTAAGTTTCACCGTGTACAAGACCATTCCGGCGACATATGCCGTCTCTCTGGGGGATGCCGTGGGGTGGTTTTACGTGATGCAACCACAATAAAGGAACCCTGTCTGCGGCCGAGTGTAACCCCCGAATGGCTCATTTAAAACGGGGGGGCTGGAAAGCCCCCGTCTGCATTCAGGTGGTTCTGGCCGCTGTGCTGCCACCGGATTTCTGGCCGGTCCATACTGTGCCAGGCGCATGGATTAGTTAGAATCGTGGTTTGCATAGGACTTCTTTGATTTTTAAGTCAAAAAAGTCCTGGGAGTTTACGGGCCTGAGGACCACGGCGGTATCCGCCCCCCGGCTGGTACCGGCAATAGCGATTACGTCTTCATCAGTGCGTGCCAGACCGCTGTCGGCGGCCATGATGGCAATCTCGCAGACCACCTTCACGCCCTCACCGAAGATACGCAGGGTATTGGCGATTACATCCCCGATAACGTGGGTCGTGAATTTCTTGCGCATGGCCCGGCTGACCCCGGCGAAGGCATGAGTGGTGGTTAATACGGTACCCCCCTTGCCCTCCACCAGCTTTCTATTTTCTTCGCTGAACTCCTGGGTATCTGACTCCCGGAAGCCAGCGGAGTGGCTTACGGCAATTACCTTCACGCCGGTGAAAAGGTCGGCGGCTTTGGCAGCAGTGTCACCGGTGGTGGAGGCCACCAGCACCGTCTTTACGCCCAGTTCTTCTGCCCGCTGCCGGGCAATACGGAGCACTTCGTCCGTATTACCACTGCCGGGGCTGCTGAAATATACCGTCTTTACTTCCATTAACCAGTTGGTATTATTCTGCGGCGATTGCTGTTGATTATACTACAGGGTGTCGGCCTTTGTCACCCGGGCACCGGCAACGGCATAAAAGGTTGGGCACAATCTCGTTGCCTTAGTCACCTTTATATGGTATATTCAGGTATAACTATGGAAGAGAGTGTCGAATTTATTAGGACGGGCACCGTTACTGCCCCGGAGGGGTTTCATGCTGGTGCTATTCGGGCCGGTATAAAGAAGGATACTGGCACTAAGCCTGACCTGGGTATCCTCTTTTCAGAAGCGCCCTGTGTCGCTGGTGCTGTATTCACTACCAACCGGATTAAGGCGGCACCGGTGGTTCTGACTCGAAGACGTCTGCGTTATGGGAAGGCCACGGCTGTCGTCGTCAACAGCGGTTGTGCCAATGCCTGTACCGGAATGAAAGGGCTCAGGGACGCCGCTAAGATGGCTGAACTGGCAGCCGAGGGGCTCGGTGTATCGCCGGATGATGTTGTCGTGGCCAGCACCGGTACTATTGGACGGCGATTGCCCATGCGGCGGATTCAGCAGGCTATGGACCGGATTGTCCTTTCCCGAGATGGCGGACACACCTTGGCGCGAGCAATAATGACTACCGATACTGTGCCCAAAGAAGCGGCGGTAGCCGTCAGGGCCGATGATGGTGCTTTCGTCATCGGCGGCATAGCCAAGGGTTCCGGGATGATCCATCCCAACCTGGCCACGCTGCTCGGCCTCATAAGCACCGATGCGGCGCTGGAGTTAGACTTTCTCAGAACGGCACTGCGGAAGGCGGTAGATGTCTCATTCAATATGGTATCCGTTGATGGTGATACCAGCACCAACGACATGGTGCTGATGATGGCCAACGGGCTGGCGGACGGCAGACCGATTGACCAGGATAGCAAACGGGCGGAGGCCTTTCAACAGGCACTGGAAAGGCTGTGTATCTTTCTGGCGAAGCGTATTGCGGCCGATGGTGAGGGCGCCAGCCGTCTTATTGAGGTCACGGTTAAAGGGGCGGCCAGCGTTGCTCAGGCGAGACGAGCAGCGCGGACGATAATCAGCTCGTCCCTAGTCAAGACAGCGGTGTATGGTGGCGACCCCAACTGGGGGCGGATTATGGCGGCCTTGGGCCGGAGTGGGGCGGAAGTGGCCGAAGCGAAGGTTGACCTCTATTTCGGCAGCATATGCGTGGCCAGCGGCGGACGGTCGGTGAAATTCAACCGGCGGGATACAAGGCGGTTTTTACACGGCAAGGAGGTGCCGATAACCCTGCAATTGAATAAGGGGGCGGCCAGCGCTACTGCCTGGGGCTGTGACCTGACGAAAGATTATGTAGCCATTAATAGCGAATATACCACCTGAGGGGTGTAGAATTAAATGGATGAGAACATCGTCGTGGTCAAGATTGGTGGGGCTACCCTAGGCAGTCACGATACCACCATTGAAGATGTGGTCACACTGCAGAGACAAGGCCGGTTGCTGATTATCGTCCACGGTGGCGGTAAAATAATTACTGAGTGGCTTGATAAGCAGGATATTCCCAGCCGCTTTGTCCGTGGCGAGCGGGTAACCAACCGATCGACGCTGCAGGTGGTCGTGGCCGTGCTCGCCGGGCTGGTTAACAAGCAGATAGTGGCCGCCATCAATGACCAGGGCGGGCAGGCGATAGGTATCAGTGGCGTCGATGGGGGCCTCGTTCAGGCAGAGGTTAAGGACGAGAAACTGGGCTATGTCGGCTCGGTGGTGGCGGTAAATACGGCGCCGTTACGGATAATGCTGGATGCTGGTTATATACCGGTGGTCGCCCCGATTAGTCTTAATACGACCGGTAAATTAGGGCAGGGTCCGCCCGTGGTCAACATCAATGCCGATGACGTGGCCGGCGAGATTGCGGCAGCCATCGTTGCCGGGCAGCTTATATTTTTGACCGATGTGGTTGGTGTCAGTGACCGGTCTGGCCAACTGCTGTCTCATTTACGGCCGGATGAGGCGGCGGCACTGGTCGCCTCCGGGACGGCTTCGGGGGGGATGATTCCCAAGATAAGGGCCTGTCTCCGGGCGCTCACTGTTGCCAAGACCGCCCGAATTATCGATGGGCGGCAACCCCATGCCCTCTTCCAGGAACTCGAGGGTAAGGGTAGCGGCACTATAATAGGAATAGGTGAAGGGAAATGACTGACTGGCCGGAACTGGAACGGAAGTATTTTATGAGAACGTTTGAGCGGCTCCCGCTGACCTTGGTCAGGGGGCAGGGGGCGCGGGTGTGGGATGATACCGGACGGGAGTACCTGGACTTTGTTGGCGGCTGGGCGGTCACCTGCCTGGGGCACTGCCATCCCGCGGTTGTCGAAGCGGTGTCGGCACAGGCCCGGACGCTGATTCAGGTCTCCAACCAGTTCTATACCATCCCCCAACTCCAGCTGGCCGAGCTTCTGGTGCAGAATAGCTGCCTGGACAAGGTCTTTCTGTGTAACAGCGGTGCCGAAGCCGCAGAAGGGGCAGTGAAGCTGGCCCGTCGTTACGGCAAGCTCCACCTGAAGGGGGCTTACGAGGTTATCACCGCCACCGGCTCCTTTCACGGTCGTACCCTGGCTATGGTAGCGGCTACCGGTCAGGCCAAGTTCCAGGAGGGATATGTACCGCTGCCTTCGGGGTTCGTTAACGTGGAGTACAATAGTATTGAAGCAATACAGGCGGCCACCACAGACCAGACCTGTGCCGTGATGCTGGAAACGGTTCAGGGGGAGGGAGGGGTGAATTTACCCAATGATTTGTACCTGGCCGAGGTCAGGGCCTGGTGCGACCTTAAGGGTCTCCTGCTGATTCTGGATGAAATCCAGACCGGCATTGGCCGAACCGGCACGCTCTTTGCCTACCAGCAGTATGATATTGAACCGGATATAATGACCCTAGCTAAAGGCCTGGGCGGTGGCGTCCCTATCGGGGCGTTCCTGGCAACGGACAGCGCTTCGGTATTTGTCCCGGGTGAGCATGGCTCTACCTTTGGCGGTAATCCACTGGCCTGCGCCGCCGGTTATGCGACGCTTAAATTCGTCATCGAGAACGATATTTCGGATAACGCCGGGCAGGTGGGGCAGTATCTGCTGGCGGGTCTGGAAGGGTTGAAGCAGAAGTACCATTTCATTACCGATGTGCGCGGCCGGGGTCTGCTGGTAGCGATAGAGTTTGACAGCGATATTGCCCAGCAACTGGTACTGGCTTGCCTGGACGAAGGCCTGCTGGTCAATCGGGTCAAGCCCAATGCCCTGCGTCTTATGCCGCCGCTCATTATCGGTAAGGAAGAGGTGGATGAGGCGCTGGATATTCTGGATAACGTACTAGTGGCAGTGATGGGACGGAAGGAGGTTTAGCGTGTCGAATAAAGTGGTGCTGGCTTACAGCGGCGGCCTGGATACGTCGGTGGCCATCCAGTGGCTGAAGGAGAACTACGACCTCGACGTTATTGCCCTGACTATTGATGTCGGTAATGAGCGTGACTTTTCGGCTATCAAGCAGAAGGCACTTAAGGTCGGGGCTGTTAAGTCGCTGGTGATAGATGCCAGGGACTTATTCGTCAAGTACTTCGTCTTTCCGTCCTTGCAGGCGGATGCCGTCTACGAGGGGCAATATCCTCTGGCGACGGCCCTCTCCCGGCCGCTGATGGCCAAGCTGCTGGTGGATACCGCTCTGGAGGAGGGAGCCTCTGCCATAGCCCACGGCTGTACTGGCAAGGGGAATGACCAGGTAAGGTTTGATGTCGGTGTCAGTGCCCTGGCGCCCAATCTGAGAATCATCGCCCCGGCACGGGAATGGGGGATGACACGTGAGGAGACCATTGAATACGCCCGGCGCCATGATATTCCGGTACCGATAACGGTAGCCAGTCCTTATTCCATCGATGAGTGCCTGTGGGGGCGCAGTATTGAGTGCGGTGTCCTGGAAGACCCGTGGGCTGAGCCGCCGGATGACGTGTTTGCCTGGACAAAAGCACCGGCCCAAGCTCCGGATAAACCCGTCTATATCGAGATTGGTTTTGAAAAAGGTGTTCCGGTGACTGTTGATGGCAAAGAGGTGGCCGGAGTTGGCCTGATTCAACAGCTTAACGAGCTGGCCGGTAGCCACGGAGTCGGCCGGATTGACCACATCGAGAACCGGCTGGTGGGCATAAAATCGCGGGAGATTTATGAAGCCCCGGCGGCGGTGGTGCTGCTCCAGGCACACCTGGCCCTGGAGGCGATGACCCTGGCCAAAGACCAGCTCCGTTTCAAGCAGCGGGTAGCCCAGGAGTACGCCGACCTCATCTACAATGGTCTGTGGTTCACCTCGCTGCATCAGGACCTAGCCGCTTACGTGCAAAGCTCGCAGCGACATGTCAGCGGCACGGTACGCCTGAAACTTTTCAAGGGCAGCTGCCAGGTGGTAGGACGGAAGTCGCCCAAGTCGCTCTACAACCTGAGCCTGGCTACCTATGACAAAGGCGATTTATTTGACCAGAGCGCGGCGGCCGGCTTTATTCACCTCTGGGGGCTGCCGGTCAGGACGCAGGCGCAGGTGCAGCTGCTGGAAGAGGCCGAGGGCCGGTCAGGCATCATACCGCCGGTCAAAGAGGAGGGATAGGTGAGTAATATTCGGGGTCGTTTCGGAAAGGCAGCAGATAAGTTGGTGGCGGAATATGCCGCTTCTGTCCCCTTCGACTGGCGTCTCTACCCCTATGACATCGCCGGCAGCATTGCCCATGCCCGGATGCTGGCCAAGCAGGGGATAATCCCGGACAAAGAGGCCAAAATAATCGCCGATGGGTTGGCTGCCATCAGGGACGAGATAGAGCAGGGCAAGTTTGAGTTCAGGGTGGAGCTGGAAGATATCCATTTGAATATCGAGGCCCGCCTCATCGAGAAGGTGGGCGATGTGGGCGGTAAGCTACACACAGCCCGCTCCCGGAATGACCAAGTGGCGCTTGACCTGCGTCTCTTCGTCAAGGAGATCATCGCGGATACGCTGACGGCGATAAAGGAATTTCAGCGGGCGCTGGTTAATCTGGCCGAGGCTAACAAAGCGGTGGTCATGCCAGGCTACACCCATCTGCAGCCAGCACAGCCGGTGTTGCTGGCGCACCATCTCCTTGCCTATTTCGAGATGTTCCGTCGGGACGCCGACCGGTTCCGGGACTGCCTTAAGCGCACCGATGTCATGCCCCTAGGCAGCGGGGCCCTGTCCGGGGTCGCCTACGATATTGACCGTGAGTTTATAGCCCGTGAACTGGGCTTTGGCGGGATAAGCGCTAACAGCCTGGATGCCGTCTCGGACCGGGATTTTATAATTGAGTATGAAGCGGCTGCCTCCCTGGCCATGATGCATATTTCCCGGCTGGCCGAGGAGGTCGTTCTCTGGTCCTCGGCCGGGTTCGATTTCATCGAGTTGGACGAGGCCTATGCCACCGGCAGCAGCATTATGCCCCAGAAAAAGAATCCGGACGTTGCTGAGTTGGCCCGGGGCAAAACGGGCCGGGTCTACGGCCAGCTTATGGCACTGCTGGTAGTCATGAAAGGTCTGCCGCTGGCCTATAACCGGGACCTCCAGGAGGATAAAGAAGGCCTGTTCGATACCGTGGACACCCTGCTTTCCAGCCTGGAAGTTTTTACCGGTATGTTAGGTACCCTGCGGGTAAAGGCAGAAAATACGCGGCGGGCGGTTGAGCAGGGCTATATCTTGGCCACCGACCTGGCCGACTACCTGGTCAGGAAAGGCGAGCCATTCCGCACTGCCCACGGGGTGGTGGCCCGGCTGGTAAGCTACGCAATTGAACAGGGCAAGTGGTTCCCTGAGCTTGGCCTCGAAGAGTATCAGAAATTCTCCCCGCTCTTTAGCCAGGATGTCTACTCTATTACGGTGGAGTCGTCGCTGGCTGCCCGTAATGTCGTTGGCGGCACTGCACCCGGCCGGGTGGAACAGGCGTTGGCCAGTGCCAAGAAGCTACTGGCATAGTATATGGCGCCGGTCAAACGTGTCCCTTCTCTGGCTTATCTCGGGTTCTTCAGGACAGGTAATTAACAGGCTCTATGAGGGTACTGGTGAGACTTGACCTGAGGGTACTATCAGTCATGGAGAAGATGCGGGCTAGCTTTTAACGACTTTGTTCTGAGTACGCAGGCATCTGGTGCACAGATTGAGCCTTTTTAGCTGGCCGTCTATCATAACAGTCGCCGGATGAATATTGGGGAGCCAGTCCCGCTTGGTATGACGCTTGGAATGGCTGACATTGTGACCGAACTGAGGTGATTTGCCACATAAATCGCACTTCAATATCTCTTCTCCTTTGACTGGCGGCCAGAATTATTGTAAAATCCTTGTCATAATACTATCATAAGCTGGCTGACCTTGGCAAGGGCGAGATAGGCACTTAATAAGGATGGCTAAGATGAAGCAAGCTGATACTATCGGCGGGCAGGACCTGAGGGAGATGTTGGCGGCGGCGACTAACTGGCTGGAAAAAAGCTCTGCCGATATTGATGCTCTCAACGTCTTTCCGGTGCCTGATGGTGATACCGGTACCAATATGCTGCTGACCATGCGCTCCTCCATAGAGGAGGCCTTTCGCGCTCCCGACAACAGTGCTTGCACAGTAGCTGAGGCTGTTGCCTTGGGAGCGCTGATGGGGGCGCGGGGTAACAGCGGGGTAATTCTGTCCCAGATCTGGCGGGGGCTGGCCAAGGGCCTGGAGGACAAGGAATCGTGTACCGGCGGCGATCTCGCCGCTGCCCTGGAGTCGGCCTCGGAGATGGCTTATAAGGGGTTGAGCAATCCGGTGGAGGGGACTATTCTGACCGTAATCAAGGATGTATCGGAAGCAGCGCAGGCTGAGGTAGCTGATGGTGAGAAGGATTTCGTATCGGTGATGGAGGCGATGGTTAGCGCGGCTGCCAGATCGGTGGCCAATACCCCTAACCTGCTGTCGGTGTTGAAAGAAGCCGGCGTGGTGGATGCCGGGGGACAGGGTCTATACACCATACTTGATGGGGCCCTGCGCTACCTTAAAGGTGAAGCGGAGCAGATGAAGTACCGTAAACCGCAGCTGGTGGTCGCTGACATAGCTGCCACCAGGATGCCCCAGATGGTAGCCGCTGATGAGGTGCCTTACGGTTACTGCACCGAGTTTCTCCTCAAAGGAGAGGAGTTAGCCCCGGATAAAATTCGAACTAGGCTGAAGAACAGGGGTGAGTCTCTGATTGTGGTCGGCGATGAATCGGCGGTGAGAATCCATATCCACACTCTGGACCCGGGCAATGTTCTGCGCTATGCTACCGCGCTGGGTACGGTGCATCAGGTAAGTATTCGCAATATGGACGAACAGCATGAAGCTTATCTGGAGATGCAGAAGGAGCGAATGCCGCTGGTTGATGTGGCTACCATTGCCGTGGTCTCCGGGGAAGGGCTGGCCGAGGTTTTCAAGAGCCTGGGGACGACAGCCATTGTCGCCGGCGGGCAGACGATGAACCCCAGCACTAAGGACTTACTCCGGGTGGTAGAGTCGGTGACCTCGGATAATGTGATTATTCTGCCCAATAATAAGAATATCGTCGCTACAGCCAATCAAGTCGAGTCGGTGACCCCCAAAAAGATTGTCGTCGTGCCTTCGGAGACAATCCCGCAGGGAGTGTCGGCCCTACTGGCCTTCGACTATGAGGCCGACTTCGAGACCAACGCCAAACTTATGGCCAGGGCGATATCAACGGTGAGGTCTATCGAGATTACCCGGGCCGTGCGTTCGGCCAAGCTCGGTGATTTGACTATCAAACGGAAGCAGGCTATCGGCTTTCTGGATGGGGAGCTGGTGAATGTGGGCACTACCCCCGCTGATGCTCTGAGTAAGGTCCTAGCCGGGTTGGATTTAGACATGGCCGAGGTGATTACTATCTACTTCGGGGCTGATTCCGAGTTGGCCGAGGCGCAGGAGGTCAGCAATAAGATATGCCAGAAGCACTCCCATCTACAGGTTGAAGTCGTACGGGGTGGTCAGCCCCATTATAACTACATTGTTTCTGTAGAGTAGGGAGCGATTTTACCTGCCTCCTCCGCGAGTACCGGGATTTTCCCTCTCCGTTAGATATAGTCCTGGAGACTATGGAGATAAGGTCTGGCCGATGAATGCCGCGCCGCTGGTCAAGATACTCGAGCTTGAGCGTAAGAAAGGCTATACCGATTCCACGGTCATCGGTGGTCTGGATAGATTCCTACACCGATGGACGGGACAGGCTATAGAGTCGATAACCGACCGACGGATCCTCGAACGTTTCCGTAAACTTCGCCTTATTGATGCCGGCTATGCCTCCCTGACTCTGGAGCAGCGTAAGCAGTGGGCGGCTGAGGTGCTCGATTTTCTGGCCGAGGTAGCGAAGAAGGAACCAGCAGAAAAGAAACCTCTCCCACCGGACGTTGCCCCAGCAGGCCGCAGCCCGGCGAAGACAGCCGGCCGGCCGCGCGTGAAAGCAAAAACGCCTGGCCTGCCGTCTATTGACTCACCGGCTACAACAGTTGGGGGTATCAGCGCTAACCTAGCGGCCAAGCTAGGGCGGCTGGGGGTCAAGACAGTCCGCGACCTGCTCTACTTCTTCCCGAACCGTCACCTTGACTACAGCCAGATAAAGTCTATCTCCCAGCTTAACGAGGGCGAAGAGCAAACCATTATTGCTCATGTGTGGCAAGCTCAGGAGACTAGGCCCGGCGGCCGGCGCAGCACCGAGGCTATTGTCGGCGACGAGACCGGTAACCTTAGGGTAGTCTGGTTCAATAATCCATATCTAGCTAAAAAGCTGCGCACCAACATGAAGGTGGTCATCAGCGGTCGGGTCAGTCTGTTCGGAGGGCGGCATGTCTTCGAATCGCCGGAGTGGGAACTGGCGGAGGAAAAGGAGTTGGTCCATACCGGGCGGCTCGTCCCCGTCTACCCTCTTACCCAGGGGCTGCGCTCCCGCCAGGTAAGACTGCTGATGAAAAGGGTTGTCGACCAGTGGGTGGGACAGCTGGAGGATTTTCTGCCGGCGGCGGTGAAAAAACGATGTAGCCTGCTGGACCTGCCCGTGGCCATTAGCCAGGCCCACTATCCCGAAGACGAGGTCATGAAGGCCCGGGCCAGGCTCAGACTGGCCTTTGACGAGCTGATTCTGCTTCAGCTCGGTGTCCTCAGCCGAAAGCGTGACTGGCAGGACAGCCAGCCCGGCAACCCGGTGAGGTTGGTAACACCGGTGCTGGAGGCGTTTATCGGTTCCCTACCTTTTACGCTGACCACGGCTCAGCAGAAGGTACTGAAGGAGCTACTCGATGATTTGCAGAAGCCGAGGCCCATGTCGCGGTTACTTCAGGGTGAGGTGGGCAGCGGCAAGACGGTGGTGGCCACGGCAGCTTTGCTGGCGGCGGCTGCCAGTGGCTACCAGGGGGCCTTCATGGCGCCAACTGAAATACTGGCCGAGCAGCATTTTAACGCTATCTGCCAGCTTCTCTCCCGGCTGGGGTGTCAGGAGCCGGCGGAAAGCCACCTGAGCCGCTATTCGGGGGTCTTGTCCCGTTCGCTTACCGTAGCCCTGCTTGTCGGTGAGGCAAGTCTGGTCAAAAAGCAGGGGCTGCACCGGCTTATTTCGGAAGGAGAGATAGATATTGCCATCGGCACTCATGCCCTAATTCAAAAGGAAGTAGCGTTCCGCAAACTGGGGCTGGTCGTGGTTGACGAGCAGCACCGGTTCGGTGTCACCCAGCGTTCGGCGCTGCGCCAGAAGGGCTTTAATCCTCACGTGCTGGTAATGACGGCGACGCCTATCCCGCGGACCCTAGCCCTGACACTCTATGGCGACCTCGACCTCTCGGTTATTGACGAGCTGCCTCCGGGCCGGCAGGCTGTAAAGACCAGATGGCTCAAGCCCGAGCAGCGCGAAAGCGCTTATGCTTTCGTCCGTCGCCAGGTAGCGGCCGGCCGCCAGGCATTTGTCGTCTGTCCCTTCGTCGAAGAGTCGGAGGTTTTCCAGGTAAAGGCGGCGGTGGCCGAATACGAACGCCTGTCACGCGAGGTGTTTCCCGACCTGAAGCTGGGATTACTGCACGGCCGTATGCCGGCAGCGGAGAAGGATGAGGTGATGCGCCGTTTTCGCGGCGGTGACACTGATATCCTGGTTTCGACACCGGTGGTCGAGGTCGGTATAGACGTGCCCAATGCCACCGTGATGCTGGTGGAGAGTGCCGAACGTTTTGGCCTGTCGCAGTTGCACCAGTTCCGGGGTCGGGTTGGGCGGGGGCCGGAGCAGAGCTATTGCCTGCTGCTGGCGGAAAATCCATCTGAGATAGGTCTGAAGCGCCTGGGCCTGATAGAAGAGACCCAGGACGGCTTTGCTCTAGCCGAAAAGGATATGGAGCTGCGGGGCCCTGGAGAGTTCTTCGGCGTCAGGCAGAGCGGTCTGCCTGACCTGCGTATGGCTCGGCTGTCGGATGTGGCCCTTCTAGAGATGGCCCGAAATGAGGCGATAAAGCTGTTCCAAGAGGACCCGATACTGGAAAAGCCGGAACACCGGATTTTAACCCGGGAGATGGCCCGGGTCTGGCAGCAGGGCGGTGAGTGGAGCTAGGCCGTATTTGAGTATATATCGTTCTTCGTGCTATAGTTTAGCTGTATTTTAAAGACCGAGGTAAACAGACATCGGTGAGTGGAATATTAGCGCTTAAGAAAAGGCTTATAGAGCTGCTAACACAGGCAGTGGGTGAGTTACAGCAGCAGGGTAAACTGCCGGCGGTGACGTTACCCGAGATTAATGTTGAGCATCCCCAGCAGCCGGAGCACGGGGACTATGCCTCCAGTTTGCCCCTGAAACTGGCCCGGTCAACCGGGATTGACCCGTTGACTATTGCCAGCGAGATAGCGGACCTTATGGTGGCTACCCCTGAGGTTGGTAGTGTTGTTGTGGCCCCACCGGGGTTTATCAATTTCAGCCTTAAAAATGACTGGTTAACCGGCCAGGTGGAGTCGATACTGGCGGCCGGTGATACCTACGGCAATATTGACCTGGGCGGGGGAAGCCGGGTGCAGATAGAGTATGTGAGTGTCAACCCCACCGGGCCGCTTCATGTCGGCCATGGCCGTGGTGCTATCCTAGGCAGTACCCTGGCCAATGTTCTCACTGCCGCTGGCTATCAGGTAGAGAGGGAATATTACATCAATGATAGCGGTCGGCAGATAGACAATTTCCGGCGCTCACTCTATGTGCGCTACCAGCAGTCTCTGGGGGTTGATTCCGAGATGCCCACCGAGGGTTATTTTGGCGGCTATGTGGTTGACCTGGCCAGGGCGATTGTGGCCGATGAAGGAGACCGGTTCTTGAAAATGCCGGAACCGGAAGCCGTGCAGAAACTGGGGGAGGTGGGGCTGGCCAGGATGATAGACAGTATCAGAAGCGACCTGGAGCTGCTCGGGGTGGGTTTCGACGTCTGGTTCAGCGAACAAAGCCTCTATGATAGCGGACAGTACCAGAAGGTGATGGCCTTGCTGCAACAGGGGGGCCACCTCACCGAAAAAGAAGGGGCTACCTGGTTTACTTCCACCGCCCTTGGCGATGATAAGGATAATGTCGTTGTGCGCGGCGACGGATCACCCACTTATTTTGCCTCGGATATTGCCTACCACTATGACAAGTTCGTCAGCCGCAAGTTTGACAGAGTGATAAACATCTGGGGTGCCGACCATCAGGGGCACATATCCCGCATGAAGGCGGTAGTCGGGGCACTGGGCATCCCTCCGGAACAGCTGCAGGTGATAATATCTCAGATGGTCACCCTGCGCCGTGGTGACGAGCTGGTACGTGTTTCCAAGCGTAGCGGGGACATAATCACCCTGCGGGAGCTGGTGGAGGAGGTGGGCAGCGATGCCTGCCGTTTCTTCTTCCTGTCCCGTTCCGCGGATAGTCAGATGGACTTCGACCTGGAGCTGGCCAAGAAGGAGTCGGCTGATAATCCGGTCTATTAT
The DNA here is from genome assembly GCA_011191985.1 of Dehalococcoidia bacterium. GTDB lineage: Bacteria > Chloroflexota > Dehalococcoidia > Dehalococcoidales > W111 > W111. Next base: position 53,112 of record DUEU01000069.1, on the reverse strand, counting down.
GTCCAGTATGCCCACGCCCGCATTGCCAGCATTCTCCGTCTGGCACGGGAAAGGGGCGTTAGTGGGCAGGGTGGCGACGTTTCCGTGCTGGTCACCGAGCCGGAGCTTACCTTAATCCGCAAGATGCTGCTCTTACCTGAGTTGGTGGAGACCGTTGCCGAAACCCTGGAACCGCACCACCTAACCTATTACGCTGTAGACCTGGCCACGGTATTCCACAGCTTCTACAAGAACTGCCGGGTTGTCTCGGATGACCGGGTATTGACCCCTGCCCGTCTGAAGCTGGTTGAGGCGGCCAAGACCGTCCTGTCCCGGACTCTCGGCTTCATGGGGATGACGGCACCGGAGAAAATGTAAGGGGAATTTGCTATAGTCCCTGTTCTTTATATGCCTGCTTGAGTTCCTTGGAGTAATACACGTCGTGTTTATCGAACTTTGCCATCTGGTCGGCGGTGATTTTGGCTTTGATTTTAGCCGGTATGCCGGTTACAAATGACTGGTCAGGGATTTTCATCCTCTCAGTAACCACACAGCCGGCGGCAATGATACAGTTATCGCCAATCTCGGCCTCATCCAGTATCGTAGCGTTATTACCAACCAGGGTATTGTGACCAATTTTCTGGCCGTGCATCACTACGCCGTGTCCGATGATGATGTTGTCGCCTATTTCCATCGGTGTTGCCGTATGAATGACGCTGTTATCTTCGATATCGGTACCGCGGCCGATTTTGATCGGGGCGAAATCGCCCCTGATTATCACGCCAGGCCAGATACCGCAGTCTTCCCCAATTTCGACGTCGCCGATGATATAGGCGGTCTCGCTGACGAAGGTAGATTCAGCAATTATCGGTGTCTTGCCGTTGTAACTTTTAATCATGTATGTTTCTCCATGAATCGTTTCATTCTGGTCAGGGCTTCTTCGAGGTCGGCCAGCGAGGTGGCATAGCAGCAGCGGACATAGCCTTCGCCACATTCCCCGAACGCTGTCCCCGGCACCACGGCTGTCTTCTCTTCGGTAAGCAGTCTTTCCGAGAACTCTTCAGAGGTCAGGCCGGTGCCTTTTATTGATGGGAAGGCGTAGAATGCCCCTTTGGGTTCAAAACAGGTCAGGCCAATCTCGTTAAGTCCCTTTACTGTAAAGAGTCTCCGCCGGTTGTAGTCTTCGACCATTTCGGTGACACTGTCCTCGCCCGACTTCAGGGCTTCGATAGCGGCCACCTGGGCCATGGTCGGCGCCGACATTATCGTGTACTGATGTATCTTGGTCATCAGGGCGATAATCTCGGCCGGGGCGGCGGCATACCCGATGCGCCAACCGGTCATGGCGTAGGCCTTGGAGAAGCCGTTAAGTAGAATCGTCCTTTCTTTCATTCCGGAGAGCGTAGCGAAACAGGTATGCTCAACGCCATAGACCAGCCGGGAGTAGATTTCGTCCGAGATGACCAGCAGATTGTGGCGCCGCGCAACTTCGGCTATCTGCTGCAGCTTCTCTCGGGGCATGACGGTCCCGGTCGGGTTGGCAGGGTAACCAAGTATGACGGCTTTGGTCCGGTCGCTTATGCGGGCTTCAATATCAGCCGGGCTCATCTCGAAGCGGTTCTCTTCGCTGGTCGGTACCGTGACCGGGTTGCCCCCCGCCAGAATTACACAGGCCTTATAGGAAACATAGCACGGGTCGGGCAGAATAACCTCATCGCCGGGGTCGAGTACGGCCCTCATGGCTAAGTCCATGGCCTCGCTGACGCCAACGGTAATCAGCAGCTCGCTATCAGGGTCGTAGTCGAGGCCGGATGTCTTCTTGAGGTATCCGGAAAGCTCGTGGCGCAGTTCGGGCATGCCCAGATTTGAGGTGTACATTGTGTAGCCCTTTTCCAGGGAGCTGACGGCGGCTTCACAGATGTGCCAGGGGGTGGCGTAATCCGGCTCACCGATACCCAGCGTGATAACCCCTTCCGTTGAGGCGATAAGGTCGAAAAATTTGCGTATCCCGGAGGGAGATAGCTGGTTTACTCTCTGCGAAGAGAAACTGCGCTTCATCCCAGGTTGTTGTCGGGTAGTTCTTGCCATTTAATAGCTCCTCTGGCTGCTCAGAGTATTACCGGTTGCCGCTTTGCCTCCCCACCACCTTCGAGGATTTCGCCGTCCTCTTTGTAGCGCTTCAGCACAAAGTGGGTCACCGTCCCTCGCACTCCCTCAATGGGGGCCAGTTCTTGGGCCACGAAATCGGCTATCTCATGCATGGTCTTGCCGGTGACCACGACAAGCAGGTCGTAAGTGCCGGAAAGCAGGTAGGCCGTGCGTACCTGCGGAAAAAGATAGATGCGCTCGGCTACCGCGTCGAAACCGACCTCCTGTTGGGGGGTTATCTTGACCTCTATCAGTGCCCATATCTGTTCTTCCCCCGCCCGGCCCCAGTTTATCATGGTCTTATACTTTAAAATTATGCGGTCTTCCTCGGCCTGCTTGATAAGCCGGCTGACCTCGGTGCCGGGGAGGCCGGTCATGGCGGCGAGCTGTTTGGTGGTGGCCCGGGCATCATTTTCCAGTACCTTTAGGATTTCGGTTATCATTTCAGTTGCCCCCTGTGAGCTCAATGATTGACCATGTATTTTCCATATCATTATAGCAGAGTTGGCACAATTTGCTATCCCTGGTGCGGACCTGGAAACACTTCTTTCCTGGCTCCTGCCAGTCTTTCTCTATTGCCGCCACCTCGTATTCTTTGCCTTCCCAGCAGAAGGACTGCGGTCTCTCAGCGTAGGTATGGCCCGAGTAGCATCTGACTGTTAGGTTGTCCAAGCAACCTCCTCTAGGGTGGTGGGTGGGAATAGATGGTTAAAAATTATTAACGACCTCACCCCCTCGTTCCCCCTCTCCTTCAAAGGAGAGGGGGAGGTTGAGATGAGGGGCTTCGCCCCTCTCAAACTCCCGCTTAGATTTCAGGCTTTCTCTTGTGCCAGTCGGTGGACTGCTGGTAGGCGTGGGCTACTTTGAGTATGGTCTCCTCGCCGAAGGGCTTGCCGATTATCTGCATGCCCACGGGCAGCCCGTCGGCAAAGCCGGCCGGAATGGAGATGGCCGGCACCCCGGCAATGTTAATGGGCAGGGTGCAGACATCGCTCAGGTACATCTGAAGCGGGTCGTCAGTCTTCTCGCCAATCTTGAACGGCACCGTGGGCGAGGTGGGCGTCAGCAGGGCGTCATATTTCTCAAAGGCACGGTCAAACTCCTGCCGTATCAGGGTGCGTACCTTCTGGGCCTTCAGGTAGTAGGCGTCGTAGTAGCCGGCGGACAGGGCATATGTTCCCAGCATGATGCGCCGCTTCACTTCGGCACCAAAGCCGTGCTGTCGGGTCTTTTCCAGGGCCTCCCACATGTTGTCGGTGTCGGCGTAGGAGAAGCCATACTTTACCCCGTCGTAGCGGGCCAGGTTGGCCGAAGCCTCGGAAGGGGCAATGATGTAGTAGACCGCCAGGGCATAGGGGGTGCTGGGCAGCGACACCTCCCAGTCTACACCGGCGCCGAGCTGCTCAAGCTGGCCGATGGCAGCCCGTATCGCTGCGGCTACTTCTTTTTGCATGCCCTCCACGAAATACTCTTTGGGGATGCCTATTTTGAGCCCTTTCAGGTCGCCATTAATACACTGCGTGTAGTCGGGGGTGGGGTAGGGTGCCGATGTAGAGTCCCTCGGGTCATGGCCGGCGATGGTATTCATCACCAAGGCACAGTCGGTAGCGTCCTGGGTCAGGGGGCCAATCTGGTCAAGGGAACTGGCAAAGGCGACCAGACCGTAGCGGCTTACCCGTCCGTAGGTGGGCTTGAGACCGGTGACACCGCAGAAGCCGGCCGGCTGGCGGATACTGCCACCGGTGTCCGAGCCCAGGGCATATACCGCCTCGCCAGCGGCTACCGCCGCCGCAGAGCCGCCGCTGCTGCCGCCGGGCACGCGGCTCAGGTCCCAGGGATTAGCGGTGGTAAAGAGGGCCGAGTTCTCCGTGGAGGAACCCATGGCGAACTCATCCAGATTGGTCTTGCCGACAGTTACCGCCCCGCAGTTGTTCAGCCTCTCCACCACGAAGGCATCATATGGCGGTATAAAATTTTCCAGCATCCGCGATGAGCAGGTGGTCAGTATCCCCCGGGTGCACATGTTGTCTTTGATGAACACGGGGATACCGGTGAGGGGATGGCCGTTACCGGCGGCCAGAAGCCCATCGGCCTTCTCAGCCTGCTGCATAGCTCGCTCGCCGGCGACAGTAACGCAGGCGTGGACTTTCGGCTCTACCTGCTCGATGCGCTCCAGCGTGGCTCTGGTCAGTTCCACCGATGAAATTTGCTTATCTTTAAGCAGTTTACCTGCTTCATGGATGGTCAGCCGGCGGTCAGTCAAATTTGCCCCCTTAATCGTTTACGGTTGGTGGATTATTCCAGTACGGGACGTACCCTGAAGTAGTCCCCTTCCCGGCGGGGTGCGTTGTTCAGAATGTCAGCCGGCGGGAAGGATTCGGCCACCTCGTCGTCCCTCAGCACGTTCTGGAGAGGAATGGACTGCGCCGTCGGCGGCACGTCCGTGGTATCCACCCGCTGCAATATCTCAAAGTTCTCCAGGATATGGGATAATTGCTCTTGCATCTTGTCCACTTCGCTCTCGGTCAGGCCAAGTCGGGCCAGGCGGGCGATATGCAGCACTTCATCACGGCTCAGCTTCATGGTTTCCTCCCCGGTTACGTCGTGAAAACGGAGAATTACGCTGGTTGGCTAATTATAACACCCGTACTTAGCTGTCGGCAACGGCGGTCATTTCCCGCCTGCTTGATAGTCCCGGTGGGGACGGCTTATAATAATAGGGTGAATGGCGAAAAGGCAGGTGACTAGATGCAGGAGTACGGTCTTGATAATATTCGCAATATCGTCTTGCTAGGGCACGGTAGTTCGGGCAAGACGTCTTTAGCCGAAGCAGCCCTGTTCACCACCAAGGCGGTTACCCGCCTGGGCAAGGTTGATGAAGGCAACACTGTCTCTGATTACGACCCAGATGAAGTAAAACGTAAGATGAGCATCAATCTCAGCGTGCTCCCCTGTTACCGGGATGATATAAAGATTAACCTTGTTGATACCCCCGGTTACCCCGAATTCAACGGTGAGGTAAAGGCCGGGATGCGTGTTTGCGAGGGGGCCGTCATCGTCGTCTGTGCCGCCTCCGGAGTGGAAGTCGGCACGGAACAGGTATGGTCGTATTGCGAGCAGGTTAACCTGCCCCGCCTCGTATTTATCAACAAGATGGAACGAGAAAACGCCGATTTTTACCGGACTCTGGAGCAACTCCGGGCACTGTTTGGTATAAGATGCGTCCCCATTCAGTTGCCGGTCGGGGCCCAGGCCGACTTCAAGGGTATTGTTGACCTGCTGGCGATGAAAAGTTACCTCGGTTCCTCACTTGAGGAAGCAGAGATACCGGCCAGCATGCAGGGTGATGTAGACTCCTACCGGGAGAAGCTGATAGAGGCGGCGGCCGAGGTGGACGACACGCTGATAGAGAAGTACCTCGGTGGGGAAGAGCTTACCGTTGAGGAGATTGGCCGTGGCCTGAGGCAGGCAGTGGCGAGCGGCAAGGCTATGCCCATTCTGGTTGGCTCGGCACTGCAAAATGTCGGGGCCAGCCTACTGCTGGGCGCAGCCAGTGCCTATCTACCAGCACCCAGAGAGTGCAAAGTGCTTGTTGAGGGTGAATCAGCCGGCGTCGAACCGAGCGAGGATGCTCCTCTGGCTGCTCTTGTCCTTAAGACCAGCGCCGACCCTTATGTCGGCAAACTTACCTATTTCCGGGTCTACAACGGTTCTATCAGCAGCAACTCTCAGATATGGAATGCCACCCACCAGGGCGTTGAGCGCATTGGCCAACTTTTTGTCCTTAAAGGTAAAACTCAGGAGCCGGTGCCCCAGCTTAAGGCGGGCGATATCGGCGCCGTCGCCAAGCTAAACGTCACCGGTACCGGAAATACCTTGTCTACAAGGGAAAAACCGGTAAAGATCGTGCCGGCAACCTTTCCCGAGCCGGTCTTCGCTCAGGCAGTTTACCCGAAGACTAAAGCCGACGTTGACAAGCTGGGGGCTTCGTTATCCCGTCTGGTCGAGGAGGACCCTACCCTCTCGGTACGTCGGGCACATGACACCGGGGAGACTATCGTCTCCGGGCTCGGTGAAACGCACCTCGAAGTAGCGGCCGAAAAGCTGCTGCGCAAGTTCGGTGTTGCCGTGGAAATGGATACTCCCGGTGTCCCTTATCGGGAGACGATTACCGTACCGGCCAAGGCGGAATACAAGCACAAGAAACAGACCGGCGGCCACGGTCAGTATGGTCATGTCCTGCTTGAGATGGAGCCGCTTCCCCGCGGCAACGGCAACGAGTTTGAAGACAGAATAGTGGGCGGTACTATCCCCAAGAACTACATTCCCGCGGTGGAGAAAGGGGTCAATGAGGCGGTTCAGGAAGGGATACTGGCCCGCTATCCGGTTATCGACGTAAAAGCAACCGTCTATGATGGTAGCTTCCACCCGGTCGATTCTTCGGAGATATGCTTTAAGATTGCCGGGGCACAGGCCTTTAAGAAGGGACTATCACAGGCGCAGGCGATTCTCCTGGAGCCAATAGTCAACATAAAGGTGACGGTACCCCAGGACTTTACCGGTGATATTATTGCCGACCTCAACACCAAACGGGCCCGCGTACAGGGTATGAATCCCGAAGGTGGGGTGAACGTAATCGAGGCCCAGGTACCCATGGCCGAGGTTCAGCGCTATGCCATTGACCTGCGGTCGATCACTCAGGGAAGGGGCAGCTACAAAACGGAATTCAGCCATTACGAGGAGGTACCGGCCCAAGTTTCCCAGAAGATAATCGCCGAACGCCAGGCCCAGAAAGCGTAGTCTGGATTTATAAACCTCACCCCCTCAGTCCCCCTCTCCTTATTAAGGAGAGGGGGAGATAAAGGAAGAGGGGCTACCGCCCCTCTCAAACACCCTGCTTAGTAACAATAACAAGGGCACCAGCCACCGCTAGAAACTAACGTTTCTGGTACCCCTACCTCTATACCCATATTCATCTTCACCAACCCTTTTTCGATTGTATTAAGGTCATTTCATTTGTTAGTGGGTTAGTTTAGTACCTGTTGATTTGATTTGTCAATACCATAAATTTTAGTGAAGCGGTTAGCAAGAAGAGTTGAAGAGAGGCGAAGCCTCTCTCAATAGTTCTTCCCTCTCCCCTTGTGAAGGGGAGAGGGATAAAGGGTGAGGGGTTCAATAATAATATGCTATGTGGACCTTATCTCTCGCTTCATGAAAACTATATAGCTAATGGCAAAGCAGATGAGGGTTATGCTGACCAGTAGAGTGAGATGGGGCCAGACTAGGAGCAGGCTCTGGCCGAGTGATAGCGGATTGGGTTGTATGGTGCTGCTCACCAACTCGAGCACAATACCGGCCCCAAGTTGGGGCTGCATGAGCACCCCGGATGCCAGGGCAAAAAGCCAGTTGGGGGAAAACTGCAGCAGCAGTGAGGATGTTTGTGCAGGAACAGCTAAAGCTACGATAAACACGCCAAAGCTGAAGATTATCCAGACGAAAAGCGAAAATAGTATCGAAGTAGCGGTGCTGCGAAATAAGACGGAGAACAGCATGGCCAGGCCTACCCAGAAGCCCCCGTAGATGATGGCAAGAACGAGATATAAAAAGAGCCTGATGATTTCTTCTGAGGACGGTGGCACGCCAATCAATCTCAAGCCGAATCCCGAAATCAGCAGTACTGAGATCACTATCATAATTGACAGGGTAGCGATACTGGCTAGGAATTTGCCATTGATGACACTATCCCGGAAAATGGGCTGGGACAGGATTCGGCTCAAGGTACGGCCGGATTGCTCGCTGTTTATGGAGTCAAAGCCCAGGATGATACCGATTATCGGTATGAAAAATAGGGCGTTAAAATTGCCGAAGATAAGCAGAAAGGCGAATGGGAAGTCAGGTATTTGAGTTGTGAAGAGCCTAAGGAAAACGAAACCACCGCTTCCCGTCCCCCGGATTCCTTGGTAAGCGGCAAAGAGGGCCAGGCCACTGATAAAAAGGGTCAACAGAAACATTATGAACACCCTTATACTGGAGAAATGGTCGGCCATCTCTTTCCGGAATACCGTTTTCATGGTGAGCTAGCCCTCTTTGAAATACCTCATATATATATCGTCCAAGGTAAGCGTCTGGATTCTCATCTGGATCAAGGGCAGGTTGTTGTTCACCATCGCCTTGGAGATTTCTGCCCTCAGGTCAGAGTTGGTGCCTATTAGCAGCATATTACCCTTGGTTTCTACCCTGATTACCCCCTTTACTTTCTTGATGATTGCTATTGCCCTGATGCCGGGCTCGGTGGTCTCCACCTCTATCTGGTAGCGCGTACCGCCGCCCACCTTCTTACCGAGTTCGTCCAGGGCGCCCTCCACCACCAGCTTGCCTTGGGACATTATGCCCACTCGATGGCATATTTTCTGTACCTGGTATAACTGGTGGGACGACAGAATCACCATTGCCCCTTTTTCCGGCAGGCCGGTGATCAGGTCAAGTACCTGGTTTATCCCTTCCGGGTCAAGTCCGGCGGTGGGCTCGTCAAGAATAGCCACCTTTGGTCTTTTTATCAGGACATCGGCAATCCCCAAACGCTGCTTCATGCCCTTTGAGTACTTGCCCACCACTAGGTCGTTAACATCGTGAAGGCCAACGGCATCAAGCAACTCGGTTACCCTGGCATCGGCCTCGGCCTCTCCAATACCATTCAGTTCGGCGATGAACTGCAAATTCTCTCTAGCCGTTAGGTTATCGTAGAAGCCGACATTCTCTGGCAGATAGCCGATCAGGCGCTTGACCTGGAGCGGTTCCCGGGTGGGATTATGCCCGTATATCGAAGCCGTGCCCGAAGTTGGTTCGGTCAGGCCGAGCAACATGAGGATGGTCGTGGTTTTACCGGCACCGTTGGGCCCAAGCAGACCGAATATCTCTCCTTCGGCGATGCGAAGCCTCAAGTTATCGACTACGGTCTTCCCATCGTAGGCCTTGCTCAGACCACTGGTTTCCACCGCTGCACTTAGGCTCATCTCATCACCGCCTGCTGAACCGCATGAAGACAAAAACCACACCAGCAATGACTACCAGGATAATGCCTATACCAACCCAGCCCCAGATGGAGGGGGTCTGTACGGTGACCCTTACTTTAAATTCCTCTGTGACGCGAGTAGTGTCAGCGGCGAGGGTGATTTGATAGTCTCCGGCAATAGCCTTGGCGGCGGGCTTGATGTTCACGTCTATTGTTTGCAAGCTGCCGGCCGATAGCTCGTCTATTTGCTCCGGGGAGAAATCGATCGACCATCCCTCCGGCTTGATTGAAGAGAACTTTATATTCTCCAAAGTATCGCTGCCGGTGTTCCGAATCACGATAGAGTAAAAGTTATCTTTGCCAGAGGTGGCCGAGGTGCTGTAAAGGTCGTTCACCGGAATCAGGTTGAAGGCGTAGGTAGCGGTAATTACTGCCAGGAGTTCAACGCTGCCGCTGACCTCATCAGAGGTTGCGTCCAGGGTTATACTGTATTCCCCCGCCTCGGGCATGGTGAATGTTGGTGGGGAGGCATAGACCTTTATTTTCGAGGAACCCATGCCCGCTTTCAGCGGGATGCTGAGCAGTCTCTGGTCGCCGTATTGCGGCGTAATATATGTTGACCAGTCCGGCGGTGCTTTTACAGCCAGGTCAAATTCCCGGGAGGAACCGTATTCCGGGCCGGTGTAGCTCAGAGCCACCTCGTATTCAAAGCTGATCCCCGGATAGGAGTCCTCCAGCTTACGGTAGGTGGCCTCCAGTGTAACGTCCTCTTCTACTTCTACTTCCTCTACTTCCTCTTCCTGAGCCAGAACGAGACCCGACGGTATAAGGGCTAGTAAGCTCAGTAGACAAAGGCACAAAAAGACTAATCTTGCTTTTCTCATGACTTGGCCTCCCAGTACATCCGCTGATTTGTAAAGAAACCAGCCTTCAGCCTGCCAGAAGCTCCTTCAATTTCTCGGTAAAGGCTGGTAGTATTTTTTTCCAGTCCCCGACAACACCGTAACGGGCTTCCCGGAATATGTTGGCCTCTTCGTCCTTATTTATAGCGATGATATTTTTAGAGCCAGAGCAACCGCTCATATGCTGGCTGGCGCCGGAAACCGCTACCGCGATATAAAGGTCGGGAGTTACGATTTTACCGGTAAGCCCTACCTGTTGCCCGGTAGGTACCCAGCCGTTATCACAGGGTGGTCTGGTAGCCCCCACGGCCCCTTTCAGCAGCTTGGCCAGGTCTTCCAGCTGCTGGAACCCCTCAGGCCCACCAATGCCCCGGCCGCCGGCAACCACTACCTCGGCATCCTCCAGCTTTATTCCGGCCACTTCTTCCGGCACCTTTTCCAGTACGGTGGTTCTTATTAACGAAGGGGCCAGGCCGGCGTCGACCGTGATTACCTCGCCCTTCCGGGCGGGGTCCGGTTCCAGGGGTGACATTGCCTTAGCCCTGACGGTGGCTATCTGAGGATCGGTTTCCGAAATAAAGATGGCCAGGGCATTGCCTCCATAGACCGGTTTTGTCTGTAGCAGTCGCTTTGTCTCTGTGTCGACAGCCAGCTCCAGACAGCCCAGGTTTGCGGTAGTACTCAAGTGAAAGGCTAGCCTTGGGGCCAGGTCACGGCCAATAGAGGTCTGCCCCAGCATAATGACCTGTGGCATCGCTTCCTTGGTTATCTTCTCCATAACCATGATATAGGGGTCTGTCTGGTAGTCTTTTATTAACGCGTCTTCAACTACATATACCTTATCGGCACCAAAAGCGATGACTTCCTGGGCCAGACCAGCCACACCACTGCCGATTAAGACGGCACTCAGCGGCTCTCCCAAGTCATCAGCCAGCTTTCTACCGCCGCCCAGTAATTCAGTAGCCATTGAGGTTAGCTTGCCTTCGGCAACCTCGCAATGTACCAGAATTCCTTTGTATTCAGCCATATTAGTTTACCCCCTAATAATACTGCCAGAATGTTAAGAAACGGTTAAGAGACCCTACAGAATTTTGGCCTCCCTGAGCCTCTTGGCCAGGTTGGCGCCGGCATCCTCAGGGCTCTCGCCTTCGATTATCTCGCACTTGCCTTCACGCACCGGCTGGAACAGTTTGGTCAGTTTGGTGCGCCGTCCGGCAACACCAATCTGGGAAGGCTCAACACCAATGTCGCCCGGTGCCCAGCTGATGGGCTCCTTCTTTTTCGCAGCCATAATCCCTTTAATAGTAGGGTAGCGGGGTTCGCCTATCTCGTGACTTATGGATAACAGCGCCGGCAGGGACACCTCAATAACCTCATAACCGTTATCGGTTGCCCGTTCCACCCTCGCCTTGCCATCAATGATCTCTATCTTTTTGACCAGGGTAACACTGGGCAGTTCCAGTATCTCAGCAATGCCGGAACCTACCTGTCCGGCGTTCCAGTCAGAAGCCTCCCGGCCACAGAGGATGAGGTCGTATTCGCCTAGCTTCTTAATGGCCATGGCCAGAGCATAGGCGGTTGACCAGCTATCGCCACCGGCAAATGCCTCATCCTCCAGCAGGACGAGTTCATCCGCCCCCATGGACAGCGGTTTTTTAACCACGTCTCTAAGTTGGCCTGTCCCCAGGCTGACGGCGGTGATCTTGCCGCCGACGGTGTCTTTAATCTTTAACGCTGCCTCTACGGCATACTCGGCATAGGGGTCTAAAACAGGGGATATGCCGGTTGGTGGGACCACCTTATTGGCAGCAGCATCAATCTTGAAGCTGGCCGGCGGTGCCTCAGGGTCGATCACCTGCTTGACGCAGACAATCACGTTTGCCATACTTAACCTCCTGGTTTACTAATTGGGTCGGGGATTTCAGTAGCCAATAGTTAATTTAACATTCGTGATAGTTCTGTGTCAAGCTGACTGGTGCCGTGGCTGGCCACGGCTGGTGTTAGGCTCACCACCCGCTCTATTCCGGCCAGGTCTGGGGCTGTCTCTATTCCGGCCCCCGGGAAAAGGCGGTACAGCCAGCTGGTTACGGCACTAGCCTGGCCCTGACCGATCTCCAGGAGGAGTTGCCCCCCGGCGCGGAGTTTGTAAACCAGCTGGTAGCCCAGCTTAACGATGTTGTCCAGCCCGTTGGGGCCGCCGTCCAGCGCCAGTAGCGGCTCACGAATGTCATTAAGCTCGGCTCTTCTGATGTAGGGCAAGTTGGCCACGATGAGGTCAACCGGCTCGGGCAGCGGTGCCAGCATATCGCCATGAAGAAGGGTTATGCGATTGGCTACGCCGTGCCTATCGCTGTTGAGAGAGGCAACCTCCAGGGCAACAGCGGATATATCGGTAGCATAGATTCGGGCCCGGGGCAGATTAAGGGCCAGGCAGACGGCAATGGCACCGCAGCCGGTACCGATTTCGGCTATGGTAATGCTGGCGCAGTGCCGGGCCAGGCTTATGGCTTTCTCTACCAGCAACTCAGTTTCCGGCCGCGGGATTAAAACACGGCGGTCAACATGGAAGTCGAGCCCGTAGAACTCACGGTGGCCGGTGATATAGGCAGTGGGCTCGCCGCCAACGCGGCGTTCGACCAGTTGCCAGAATTCATAGTCTTGTTGTGGCGTCAATTCGTCGCCCGGTTTCAAGTAGAGCTGGACGCGGTCTGTCTTCAGGGTATGCCTGAGTAGCAACTCACTTTCCAGAGGGGTGTCCTCGATCTTGTTTTCGGCAAGAATTTTGCGGGCGCGCTCAAGCGCCTGTCTGCGGTTCATGCCAGTTGCTCGGCCAGCTGTTTTGCCTGCTCGCTAGTGGCTATGGCGTCTATAAGCTCGTCAAGCTCACCGCTAAGGATTCGGGGCAGGTTATGCATGTTAAGGCTGATGCGGTGGTCGGTAAGTCGGTCCTGCGGGAAGTTATAGGTACGTATCTTCTCGGCCCGGTCGCCGCTGCCTACCTGAGAGCGGCGTAGCTGACTGACTTCCGTCTCCTGTTTGCGTTGCTCTATATCGAGGAGCCGGGCCCGGAGCACGGCCATTGCCTTGTTACGGTTTCTCAGTTGTGAGCGCTCATCCTGGCAGACGGTTACAATGCCGGTGGGCAGGTGGGTAATGCGCACGGCGGTAGCCACTTTATTTACATTCTGTCCACCGGCGCCGCCACTGTGGAAGATATCGGTCTTTAAATCTTCGGGATTGATATCTACCTCAACCTCCTCAGCTTCGGGCAAGACGGCCACGGTGGCCGTTGAGGTGTGGATTCGGCCGGAGGACTCGGTAACCGGCACCCGCTGTACGCGGTGGACCCCCCGCTCGTACTTCAGTCGGCTGAAGGCGCCCCGGCCTTTTATCTCGAATATAATCTCTTTGAAGCCGCCGATACCGCTTTCATTGCTGTCGATGATATCGACTGCCCAGCCTTTATTCTGGGCATACCGGCTGTACATGCGGAACAGGTCAGCGGCAAACAGGCCGGCCTCGTCCCCACCGGCCCCGGCCCGGACTTCCACGATGATATCCCGCTCGTCATTGGCGTCCTTGGGCAGCAGCGCGAGCTTCAGTTCCTCTAGAAGATTTTCTTGGCGCGATTCCAAACTTTCGATTTCTTGCCTTACCAGGGTTTCCATCTCTGCATCTAGGCCAGCAATATGCATCGCTTTGACATCTTCCAGTTCCCTTGAGGCTTTCTTGTATTCCCGGAACATGGTTACCAACTCTTCGATGGTCGCCCTCTCCTGGGCCAGCCTCTGAAGCTGCTGCGGGTCGGATACTATTTCCGGTGACGCTATCTGCTTCTCCAGCTCTTCGTAGCGTTTTTCTATCTGTTTGAGCTTGTCCAACATGTCCGATTACCTGTATTTAAATTATACCATAGCCTTCGGCATCTTCACGACTCAGCTGTTTATATCTTAACGGCCCTGGCGGCAGGTTTGGCGCTGTCTTTAAACGACAGGGCACCGGTAGGGCAGACGGCGATGCAGTCGCCGCACTCCTGGCAGCGGGACTGGCCGAGGGGTTCATCGGCAAAGGTGGTCACTACCCGCTGAAAGCCGCGGTGAGCAAAGCCGAGGACGCCGATGCCCAGTTGCTGCCGGCATACCCACAGGCACCGACCACAGAGGACGCATTTGTTGGGGTCGTAGGTGAACAGGGGATGGCTATCGTCTATGGGGAGTTCCCGCAGCAGAGTACGCAGGCGCTTTGTTTTTAGCTTGACCTTGAGGTGGCCGGAAATTTTTTGTAGTTCGCAGGAGCGGTTGGCAGGGCAGCCGGCGCAGTCCACCGGGTGGGAAGCCATGAGCAGCTCAAAAGCGCTACGCGCCAGCCGCAGGGCCTTTTTTCCTCTGGTGTTTACTACCATACCCTCAGCCACCGTCTCGGTGCAGGCGGTGACCGGCGCTTCCTTGCCGGCTACTTCGACGAAGCATAAACGACAGGCGGCCGCCGGCTCCGGACTGGAGCGGATGGCACAAAGGTTGGGGATATAAATGCCGTTATCCAGCGCCACCCAGAGGAGCTTCGTCCCCTCTTCGGCGATTATTTTTCGGCCATCAATGGTTAAAGATACGGTCTTCATAGTCTACTTGGCAGCAGGCACCTCGCTCGGAGGAGACAGCTTTATTACCGCATTGTACTGTGGCGGACAGGCCACCAAGCAGGTATTGCACTTAACGCACTTTTCCTGGTCGATGACCTTTATCCGCTTCTTGTTGGGCGTTATAGCTTCCACGGTGCAGGTACCAACACAGGCATCACAGGACCGTTCGCACTTATCAGGGAGAATATAGTAGGCGATGAGTTCACGGCACATCAGTGCCGGGCAGCGTCCCTCCGTGATGTGGGCCTCATATTCGTCTTTGAAATAGCGCAGTGTCGTTAATACCGGGTTGGGGGCCGTCTTACCCAGGCCGCAGAGCGAGCCGAGCTTCACGTCCTCAGCCAGCTGGAGAAGGGTATCAATGTCCCCCTCTTTTCCCTGCCCCAGCGTAATATCATCCAGGATAGCCAGCATCTGCTTGGTGCCCAGGCGGCAGAAGGTGCATTTACCACAGGACTCTCTCTGGGTAAACTCAAGAAAATAGCGGGCTATCTCCACCATGCAGTCGTCCTCATCGAGGACGACCATCCCCCCGGATCCCATCATCGCCCCGGCATCTTGCAGGGAATCGAAGTCGATGGGCAGGTCGAGGGCCGATTCGGGCAGGCAGCCGCCCGATGGCCCGCCTATCTGGACGGCTTTAAACTTCTTGCCTTTGGGGATGCCGCCGCCAACATCGAAGATAACCTGGCGCAGCGTTGTACCCATGGGCACCTCCACCAGACCGGTGTTGGCTATCTTACCGGCCAGAGCGAAGACAGCCGTGCCCGGGCTGTCTTTGGTGCCGATGCTGGTAAACCACGCAGCGCCGTTCCTGATTATCGGTGGCACGAAGGCCAGGGTCTTGACGTTGTTGACGACAGTCGGCCTGCCAAAGAGTCCTTCAGTGGTCATACGAGGGGGTTTGGGGCGGGGGGTGCCTGGCTTCCCTTCAATGGAGGCCGCCAGCGCGGTCGCCTCACCACAGACGAAAGCCCCCGAGCCCTGAAACAGCCTGATGTGAAAGCTGAAGCCGCTGCCCAGGATATTCTTACCCAGGAGATTGAGCTTCCTTGCCTGGCGAAGGGCAATTTCCAGACGGGCTACCGCCAGCGGGTATTCGGCGCGGACATAGATGTAACCATAGCTGGCACCGATGGCATAGCCGGCGATAATCATGCCCTCAATAACCGAGTGGGGGTCGCTTTCCAAGATGGCCCGGTCCATAAAGGCGCCCGGGTCTCCTTCGTCCCCGTTGCAGATGATGTATCTGGGGCCCGGCGGGGTGCTGCGGCAGGCATGCCACTTTTGCCCGGCGGGGAAGCCGGCACCACCTCTTCCCCTTAGCCCCGACTTTTTTACCTCGTTAATAACATCATCATCTGGCGGCATCTGGAGCACTCTGGCCAGGGCGGCGTAGCCATCCCGGGCAACATAGTGGTCTATATCGGTGGGGTCAATCTGCCCGCAATTCTGAAGGATAATCTTCTTCTCGTATACGGCCCGGGGAAAGTCGGCCAGGCTGGGCACCAGGTCATTCTCCTCCAGGGCGCCCAGTACGGACTCGAGGCAGGGGTCATCACCCAAGAGAAATTCTTTAACCAGTCTTTCGGCCACGACCGGGTTAACGTACCCGTAGCTGATGAACGGATAGCCTGGCTTTTTTATCATCACGATTGGCTCGGCGTGGCAGTGGCCCATGCAGCCAACCTCTACTACTGGACAGTCCAGGTTATGCTTTTTGACCTCATTTCTCAGAGTCTTCAGTACTTGCAGGGCGCCGGCGGCGCGACCACAGGTAGCTGTGCCGACCATGATTACCGGTTTATCGCCGTTTGCCAGTTCCCGCCAGCGTGATTCGGCCCGGCTCTTTATTTCGTTATAGGCAACGGCTACTGCTGCCGGTTCAGCTACTTTCACGGTTCTCCTTGTGTTTCTTTTCTCGCTCGCGTTCGAAGGCGAGCAGTATACCGTCCACCCTGGTCGGCTCGACATTGGCCTGTGGCTTGTCGTCGACCACGGTTACCGGGGCCATGGTGCAGCAGCCGACGCAGGCCACCGTATCCAGGTCAAATTCACGGTCCGCGGTAGTCTCGCCCTGGCCAATATTCAGCCTTCTTTTCCAGGCGTCCAAGGTGATGTAGCCGCCCTTCATATGGCAGGCGGTGCCCAGGCATACCCTTATCGAGTGTTTTCCCGGAGGGTTGCGCCGGAACTGGTTATAGAAGGTAACCACACCGTAGACTTCTATCTCGGGTATATCAAGGAACCGGGCAATCTCCAGCATAGCTTCCCGGGGGAGATAACCAAGCCGGTGCTGGACCTTTTGCAGAATCGGGATGAGGTTCCCCCTTTTCCGGCTGAACCTGCCCAAAACTCGCCCGGTTTCCCGTCTTATTTTTTCTGCTTCCTCGGCCATATCGTCTTGCCCAACTTTAGTTTAAACCATTTGGCGGCGGCTCGTCTATTACGCATCGGGTTCTGCCATCTTGACGCCCCGGACCGGGAAGCGTTATGCTATTTTGTTGACACTGCATGGAGGATATATGAGCCGATTCATTACCCGATTGAAACAGGTAGCGCAAGGGGCAAGCCGGCCGATGGGATTTAAGGCGTCGAATGACGCCCTATCCTGGATGAAGATGTTGCTGGTGGCCGGTTTAGCTGAGGCCGGTCCTGATAAACTGCCCGATTACGTAGCCGGGGCCGATGCCGGGCTAATAGTCACCTCGGAAGCGGGGTCAGGGGCCAAGACTATTAAGGAAGCCACACAGGCGGTATCGGGTATCCCCTGGGGCAGCCGGCTGGAAGGTGTTGGCACCGATGAGATTGACCAGATAGCCAAAGCCGGTGGTGATTTTCTGGTGTTGACCGCGGCCAGCGGGGTGCTGCCCGAGCTTCAGGGCAGTACGGTGGGTCTGGTGCTGGAGGTAGATATATCGCTGGAAGAAGGTCTGCTGGCCGCGGTCAACAAGCTACCGGTCGATGCGGTGCTGGTCACCTCCGAGCCACCGGAAGGGGCTTTCCTTAACTGGTATCGTTTGATGCGCCTGCGACGCTGTGCTGACCTGCTGGCTAAGCCTCTACTGGTTTCTATCCCTTCAGATTTAGCGGCGAGTGGGCTTCGAGCCCTCTGGGATGCCGGCGTAGATGGCGTCGTGGTGGAGGTCGGGGCGAAGCCGCCGGCGGGCGGACTGCTGGAGCTGCGTCAGGCGATTGATGATATGCCTCCGACAACCATACGTACCCGGGGGAAGACCGCCGCTCTATTACCTTACTCTACTCCTGGGATGGATAGAGAAGCCGAAGAGCCAGACGAGGAATAATCTGCTAACTCTTGGGGGCCTTAGAGGCCTATTTGGCCATGAGTTCCTTTATCAGGGCGAGCTCATCACGGACTAATCTCGGGGTGAGAAAATGGTGGGTGATGACTTCGTGGCCTGCCTGGCCGAGTCTTTCCCGTTGCTGCGGATTCTGTAAGAGGTACACTATTTTCTCGGCACATTGCTCAATATTATCCACTAGGTAGTTGCCAAGCTCGCCGGGCATTTGCAGGGGGATGCCGCCGGCATTGCCGGCTACCACCATGGTACCTTTCCATAAAGCCTCGGCCACTACCAGGCCGAACCCTTCCCTGATGGACTTCTGGACAATCAGGTCACTGGCCCGCTGGAAGGCGTTGACCTCCATGTTACCGACACCGGTCAGGTTCGAGGAGATGATGACATCATCATCTTTGTTGGCCTCTTCGTTAAGGGCAGCATACATCTCCCAGCCTTCCGGGTCATCACTGGCAAAGCTGCCGATCATGGCCAGCTGGAGGCCGGGCACTTTCTCTTTTGCTATCTGGTAAGCGGCGATGGTGCCGAACGGGTCTTTCCAGCGGTCAAAGCGGGATACCTGGGTAATTAAAGGGCGGTGGCGGTCGATGCCGAGGGTCTCCAGCATTTCCCGACACAGATATCTTTTAATAAACATATTTTTAGAGGTGAACGGGTCTATGGCCGGGGCCATGGTGGCAATCCTCTTTAGTTTGAGGGTCTCCGGGATAAACTTGCTGGTGGTGAAGACGGCGGCATCATGCTCTTCAATATACGGGCGCAGGAATTGCCATACCGTCTCATCCGGTTGCGAGCTGTCTACATGGCAGCGCCAGACCCACTTGGCCTTGTTATCCGGCAGGTAATGGCGCATGGCGGCCGGCTGCGGGTCGTTAACGATAAAAACATCATAGTCGGCGTCAAGCTGGGCGGCATTTACCTTGTTGATGGACAGGTACAGGTCCCGCCAGCTCTCGGCCCTGGTGGCGGTGAATTTAGCTCCCTGCAAAGAATTATGCAGGCCCTTGGTGATGGTAAAAAAACGACGGTCACCGTGGATGACCTGCCAGTCGGCCTTAATACCCAGTGACCGCAGCAGCGGGATATGCGAGACCAGTAGTTCGGCCACGCCGCCGCCGAACGGGGTAGAGTTAATATGGCACACGCGCAGCCCCTTCAGCTCTTCGCCGAGTGCCACCACCTCATCTATGGTCTCTCGGTCCAGAATCAGGCGGTACTTATTGATATTACCCGTGCCCAGGGAGACCTTATGCAGCATTATTTTACCCCTGAATGCTGTTTATAACCTGAGTTTAAGGGGGATAAGTCATGAATAGCTAGGATTGTGATATCTGCCACGATTTCCCTTCAGTGGTTATGGCCGGGGCGATTACCATCTCGGCATTATGCATCTCGGCAATGCTGGCGGCCCCGCAAACGCCCATGGCGGTACGGAGGGCACCAACCAGGTTCTGACTGCCGTCGGTAACCGAAGTGGGGCCGAAGAGGACCTGTTCCAGGGTACCGGTAGTGCCTACCTTGATTCGGGTCCCTCTCGGCAGTGTCGGGTGGGGATGCGACATACCCCAGTGGTATCCCTTCCCGGGGGCCCCTTCCGTCTGGGCGAAGATAGAGCCCAGCATCACCGCGTCGGCACCCGCAGCAAAGGCTTTACACAAGTCGCCGCCATTGCGAAAGCCGCCATCGGTAATTATTGGCACGTACCGGCCCGATTCCTTCAAGTATAAGTCTCGGGCAGCCGCGCAATCTATGGTGGCCGTTATCTGGGGGATACCGACCCCGAGGACTTGGCGGGTGGTGCAGGCGGCTCCCGGGCCGACCCCGACCAGGACGCCGTGAATGCCGGTCCTCATCAGTTCCAGGCAGGCGCCGTAGCTGCAGCAGTTACCAACCATTATTGGCATTGACACTGCCTGACACAACTCCTCGAAGATCAGGCCACGGACACTCTTGGATAAATGACGGGCACTGGTAATCGATGACTGGACGGCGAATATATCGGCGCCGGCGGCCTCGGCGATTGGGGCCAGTCTCTTGGTATTGGCCGGTACCGCGGAAACGGCACAGACAACTCCCCCCTTTTTTATTGCCTGTATGCGTTCTGCAATCAAATTTTCCTTTATTGGTGCCGAGTACACTTTCTGCATAAGGGCCGTCACCTTGCTGTTCGAGGCTCCGGCGATTTGCCCCAGTACCTCTTCAGGGTCATCGTAGCGGGTCTGGACTCCGTCGAGGTTGAGAACAGCCAGACCGCCCAGCTTACCGTAGCGGATGGCGAAATCAACATTGGTGACGGCATCCATGGCAGATGCCAGGATGGGAATGGAGAATGTGAAATCGCCTATCGGCAGGTCAATATTGGTCTGGTCGGGGTTGATGGTTACTTCACCCGGGACTATGGCTACCTCGTCAAACCCGTACGAGCGACGCAGCTGCTTGAACTGGGGGGTGGTCATCAGTCTACCTCCTTATTGAACAAACTATACCAAAGGAGTAACGATGAGGTCAAGCAAACTGGGCCAGTATAGACGGGCAGCAAAAGTCTGGGTTATAATAGCAACACTGGGGACAGGAAGGCCGATGCCGACGCTGTACGTGGTAGCGACCCCTATCGGTAATCTGGAGGATATTTCGCTGCGTGCCCTGCGGGTTCTACGTGAAGTGAAGTTGATTGCTGCTGAAGATACGCGCCGGACCAGGATACTGGCGACTACCTACGATATCAAGACACCGGTGACGAGTTACCACGAGCGTAACAAGTGGACAAAGCTGGGCTACGTTTTAAAGTGCCTTGAAGACGGGGACGTGGCCCTGGTAGCCGATGCCGGTATGCCAGGGGTGTCCGACACTGGCCACGAACTGGTTCTGGCAGCTAGCGAGCGGCAGATACCGGTGGTGCCGGTGCCCGGCGCCTCAGCCGTTACCGCCGCACTGGCCATATCTGGGCTGGACGCTCGGCGATTTACTTATCTCGGATTCTTACCACACCGGGCTGGTGAGCGACGCCGGATGCTGGAGTCGGTTGCCACCGAGTCAGGGGCGGTTGTCGTTCTGGAGTCTCCTCACCGGCTGCCGGCCTCGCTGGGCGACATACTGGCGGTTCTCGGTGACCGGAGGCTGGCCGTTTGCCGCGAGCTTACCAAGGTTTACGAAGAGGTTTTCCGGGGGAAGGTCAGCCAGGCGATGGCCTATTTTACCGAGCCGAAGGGCGAGTTTACCCTGGTAATTGAAGGTAAGCAGGCAAGGGACAAGCCTGAGATGACCCGGGAAGTCGGGGACAGGCTTCGGCAGATGCACCAGGCCGGCATGACGGCCCGGGAGGCAATATCCCGGTTATCTGGCGAGACCGGTCTACCAAAGAGGCAGCTATATCAGGCCTGGCTTAAGCTAAGGAGGTAATAGATGCGTTGTGGCTGTATCTCTATGGGTGATGTCCGGTGTGATGCCTGTCATCGCACCATACATTATCTGGAGCGCTACCTGGCCATAGGTAGCGAGGCGGAGGACACTGTGGAGCGTTTGTGTATCGAATGTGCCCTGACCAAGGGTTATGCTCAGTACAAGGAGGAGAAGGGAGAAAAAACGACCACTTTCTTTGTCGGCGTGGACAGTAGCCCTTAGGTTAGAGTAGTGATTAAGTATTATGCCGCCTTCCGGTCAGGGGGCGAGTTATGAGTGAGACAATACTGGTCGCGGTAGCCTGGCCTTATGCCAATGGCTCGCTGCACCTGGGCCAGATTGCCGGTGCCTATCTACCACCGGACATATTTGCCCGCTACCATCGCATGAAGGGCAATCAGGTGCTGATGGTGTCGGGCTCCGACCAGCATGGCACCCCGATAACCATCAAGGCGGAGCAGGAGGGCAAAGAACCAAAGGAGATAGCTGACCGGTATCACCGGGAATTTCTTGATTCCTGGCAGAAACTGGGCATCTCCTTTGACCTGTTCACCAGCACCGAGACGGCCAACCATGCCAAGGTGGCCCAGGACATGTTTCTGACCCTGCTCGATAAGGGCTATGTCTACCGGTCTACGGTATCGCAGGCCTACTGCCCACAGTGCCGGCGCTTTCTGCCCGACCGCTATATTGAGGGTACCTGTCCCCACTGCGGCTTTACCGGGGCCCGGGGTGACCAGTGCGATAACTGCGGTCGGCCGCTAAACCCGGCCGAGCTGACCGAACCGCGTTGCCGCCTTTGTGGTACGCCGCCACAGTTCCGCGACTCGGAGCACTTCTTCTTTAAGCTGAGTGAGTTTCGCGACCGGCTACTGGACTGGGTACGGCAGCAGACCCACTGGCGACAGAATGTCCTTAACTTCACCCAGCGCTATCTGGAGGAGGGGCTTATTGACCGGGCCATTACCCGCGACATAGATTGGGGAGTACCTGTGCCGGTGGCCGGTTTTGAGAATAAGCGTCTCTACGTATGGTTTGAGGCCGTTATCGGCTATCTCTCGGCGTCCAAGGAGTGGGCTATGTCTACCGGCGATAGCGAAAGGTGGCGCCGGTTCTGGCAGGATGAGGCCAAAAGCTACTACTTTATCGGCAAGGATAATATCCCCTTTCATACCATGATATGGCCGGCAATGCTGATGGGCTACGGCGGGCTCAATTTGCCCTACGATGTGCCGGCCAATGAGTTCCTGACCATCGAAGGTCGCAAGCTCTCCAGCAGTCGCAACTGGGCAGTGTGGCTGCCCGACTATTTGTCCCGCTATGACCCAGATCCGTTGCGCTATCTGCTTTCGGTCAACATGCCGGAGACGGGGGATACCGACTTTTCCTGGCGCGAGCTTATCCGTCGCAACAATGACGAACTGGTAGCTACCTATGGCAATCTGGTGCACCGGGTGCTCACTTTTACCTACCGCAACTTCGACGGCTGCGTACCCACGCCTGGTGCCCTGGACACCAGCAGCCAGAGCCTGATTGAAAAAGCCAGAGAATCCATGACGACGGAAGACGGGCTGCTTTCCCGATGCCAGTTTCGACTGGCGATAGGGTCGGCCATGCAACTGGCGCAGGAAGCAAACCGCTACCTGGAGGAGAAGTCGCCCTGGAAAGCGGTTAAGGAGAGCCGACAGGCGGCGGCGGACTCGCTATACGTGGCCATTGTCGTCATTGCCTATCTGAAAACGATGCTGTATCCCTTCCTGCCTTTCAGTTCCGAGAAGCTGCATCAGCTTCTCGGGTTCGACGGTAGCCTGGAAGCAGATGGATGGCAGCCACGACTGCCGTCACCGGGGCAGAGGTTGCTCCCGCCGGAGCCGCTGTTTAGCAAGCTTGACGAAAAGCTGGCTGATGAAGAAGCCGGCCGTCTGGGCAAATATATTTGAGGAGCGGGAAGAGTGTTGCCGCTTAGCGCCATTTATGAGCCAATCCAGGAAGACCTGAATAGCGTGGAAGACAGGCTGAGGTCGATGAGCCAGGTTCCTGATAAACACCTCTCGGAACTGCTGGACCATAGCCTTAAGGCGGGCGGCAAGCGGGTACGGCCTATCCTTACCCTTCTATCGGGGAATTTCTATAACTATAACCGCGATGCACTGCTGTCGATGGCAGTTGCCGTTGAGCTGTTGCATACGGCCACCCTGGTTCACGATGATACTATTGACAAGTCGGCAGTTCGTCGCGGCCTGCCAACGGTCAATGCGATTTGGGGTGAAGACAAGGCGGTTCTACTCGGGGATTACCTGTTTGCCCGAGCAGGAGAACACTGTGCCAATACCGGCGTGGTACTGGTGACCAAGTTGTTTGCTCAGACCCTGGCCACCATCTCCAGCGGTGAGTTGAGGCAGAGCTTCGACGCCTTTCGTCTGGAACAGACTCGTGAGCAGTACCTGGCGAGGATTATCGCTAAGACCGCCTCGCTATTCGTGCTGTCAACGGAGTCCGGGGCTGTTCTGAGTCAGGCCCCCGAGAGTGCGGTAACGATTCTGAAGGAGTACGGCCATAACCTAGGTATCGCCTTCCAGATCGTAGATGACGTGCTTGATTTTATCGGTAATGAAGAAGAGCTGGGTAAACCGGTGGGGTCAGACCTGGCTCAGGGGACGCTCACCCTGCCGGCGATGCTTCTCCTGGAGCGTTACCCCGAAGATAATCCGGTAAAGAGGTTTTTTAAAGACCCGACAAGCTTGGATGACATGAGGCAGGCGGTGGAGTGGGTCGGCAATTCAGCAATTGTTGAAGAGTGCTACGATATTGCTGGGGAGTATAGCACCGCGGCCTGCCGCAACCTTAACCATTTGCCGGATAATACCAGCCGCCGGGCATTACTGGCCCTGGCCAACTACGTTATCAAACGTAAAGAATGACTTCTTTTTCCCCCAAGAGTGCTGTACTTCGGCCATAACGTGTTTTGAAAAGCAGCCCTTCGAGTATTCTGGCATTGTGGAGGTCTAGTCCCCGGTCAAGATGCTACCGTCCTGGTAAGTCTCCTTTTTGCGGGTGGGCAGACACTCTTTGAACAGATCGACGGCATACCGGCAGGCGGCCAGGCCTTCCTCACGGTGTGCCGCGGCGATGGCAACAACCAGGTTCATGTCTCCCACCTCGAGAATACCAATGCGGTGGGTTATGGCGACGTTATTTACCGGCCACTTGGCTCTAACCTGGTCAGCGATTTCTTGCAGTCTGCACTGGGCGTTGCCCCCAGGGTCCTGGTATTCCACAGAGAGAACCGGTTTACCATGAGATTCATTACGAATAAGCCCGACATAGGTAACCACGCAGCCGCTGCTGTCACTTTTTGCCCGATTAATTACTACTTCGGGGGAAATCGGCTGCCGGGTAATCTCGATCATGTATCGCGCTCTAATCGGGTGTTAACGGAGCCCGTTCCGGGAAGACCGGGGGTGATATCTTGGGCACCGGCTTTGCCTTGGGTGCCCGCTTTTTTTCTTTAGCGTTTGCCTCTGCCGGGACGGGGGCGGGCGGTATCGTTTTGGGGGGTTCTGATGGTGTCGTTTCGCTTAATACGGCGTCCAGATCCTCACCTTCAAGTGTCTCTTTCTCAATCAGCTTCTCGGCAAGAGTAACCAGTTTGTCTCTATTCTCCGTTAATATCTTAAGGGCGGTCTCCTGGGCGTGGCGAATTACCCCGTTGACTTCCTCATCAATGGCATCGGCTATCTTGTCGCCGTAGTCTTTCTGCTCGGATATTTCCCGGCCGAGGAAGACCAGTTCCTGCTTGTCACCGAAGGTACGGGGGCCCAGTTTGTTGCTCATGCCAAAATCGGTTACCATCCGGCGGGCCAGTTCCGTGGCCCGTTTAATATCATCGGCGGCCCCTGAGGTTATTTCATTAAAGATGAGGTCTTCAGCAGTGCGCCCGCCGAGGAGAGAGGCCAGCATGTCCATAATCTGGGAACGCGAGATGAGGTACCGGTCCTCGATGGGTATCTGCTTGGTGTATCCCAGCGCCATCCCGCGCGACACTATGGAGATTTTATGCACTGGGTCGGCATTGGGCAGCATCTTGGCAACCAGGGCGTGGCCGGCCTCGTGATAAGCAATAACCTCTTTCTCTTTGGGGCTTATCTTGCGGCTCTTTCGCTCCGGGCCGGCAATCACCCGGTCAATAGACTCCTCAAGTTCCTGCATCTCAATTACCTGCTTGCCCCGCCTCGCCGCCAGTATGGCGGCCTCGTTCACCAAGTTGGCCAGGTCAGCGCCGCTGAAGCCGGCCGTCTGTTTGGCCAGTACTTCAAGGTCAACAGACTCGCCGAGGGGTTTACCCTTGCAGTGGACCTTGAGGATGCCGAGTCGGCCGTTGATATCCGGGCGGTCCAGGATGACGCGCCGATCAAAACGGCCGGGGCGGAGCAGGGCGGGGTCAAGTATATCCGGGCGGTTGGTGGCAGCCAGGATGATGACATTGGTGCTGGTATCAAAGCCGTCCATCTCTACCAGAATCTGGTTGAGGGTTTGTTCCCGCTCGTCATGGCTGCCCCCGAGACCAGCGCCACGGTGGCGGCCGACGGCATCAATCTCATCAATAAAGATGATGCAGGGGGCGTTGCGTTTTGCCTGGTCGAATAGGTCGCGTACTCTTGAGGCGCCGACGCCGACAAACATCTCGACGAATTCACTGCCGCTGATGGAGAAGAAAGGCACCCCGGCCTCACCGGCGATGGCCCGCGCCAGCAGCGTCTTGCCTGTTCCCGGTGGGCCGACCAGCAGGATACCCTTGGGTATACGCGCCCCCAGCGTCTGGAACTTCTCGCGCGACTTCAAAAAGTCGACCACCTCGTGCAGTTCCTGTTTGGCTTCCTCAACCCCGGCGACATCATCAAACGTTACCTGCGGCTTGTCAGCCGGGAACAGTCTGGCACGGCTGCGACCGAAGCTGAGTGCTTGGCTATTAGCCCCCCGCGCCTGCCGGAAAAGGAAGAATAACAGGCCACCGAAGATTAGCAGGGGCAGGAAGTTAATGAGCAGCCCTCCCCAGTTAAAGCTGCCGGAATCTTTAACATTTAACTCTTCCACAGCTTCAAGGTTGAGCCCTTCAATGTCATATATCGTGGCATTGCTTTCCTTAAAAGCCCGGTACTCGGCGCCGTCAGTTGCCGTGATGAGTAAGGTATCACCGTCCACCAGGATACTTTTTATCTGGTTGTTCTGTGACATGGTGACAACTTCACTCAGGGGAATATCTTTCGGTTTATCCGTGTCCTGGAAGAGCAGCGAGAATAACGCTATCCCGCCGACGATGATTACTACAAAGAACAATATCTTGGATATACCACCTTGCTTCATACCCTGCTCCCGCTGTCCGGTTAATCCTTTTGCTAGTTTTATTATACCAGATACAGGGGCAAAGGGGAAGCACGGTACAAGCACTATGTACCGGTACAAACGTACTGGCTGGCGAGTTACCGTCTAACAGAAAGAGTCCCACCGTCTGCGTATACCGCTTTTATGGGCCGGAGTATTGACATACTCCGGTTTTTAGTATACGCTTATCCCAACCGGTAATACCGGCTGCTTCAGGTCTTAGCCAGAGTAGAGCACCATATATAGATATGAGCGTGGGCTTTTTGCCAGAATCGCCGTGGATTGTCGTCTTGTATCTGGCATGGGGAAAGTAAGTCAAGTAGATTGGTTCAGGTACGCTGGCAGTAAATAGGCAGTCAAGTCACAGCGTTGGTAGGAGGTGTGGTTGGAAGCAATCACGATTACGCTTGACGGGGTAGCGGTTAGCGGTTATCCAGGGATGACCATCCTGGAACTGGCCCAGGAATCCGGGGTGGAAATCCCTACCCTATGTCATGAGCCTTATCTGGCTCCGGTTGGCGCCTGTCGGCTCTGTCTGGTAGAGAACGAGCAGTCCGGGGCACTGGTGGTAGCCTGTGCCACCCCGATAGCCCCGGGGATGGTAATTGCCACCCACTCACCGCGGGTGATAGAGCGCCGCCGGGTTATTGTCCAGCTCCTGCTGGCTAGCCACCCTGATTCCTGCCTTGTCTGCGATAAGGGCAACCGCTGCAAGTTGCGGCAGATAGCCGCCGAGCTTGGTGTCGGTCTGGTGGAATTGCAGAGGATTCCCCAGGCAGCTACCATCGAGGAAGTCAACCCCTTCATTGAGCGGGACCTCTCCAAATGTATCCTTTGCGCCAAGTGCATTCGCGTTGACCAGGAGCTGGTTGTCGAGGGTGCCATTGATTATATCGGGCGGGGCTTTGCCTCCCGACCGTCAACCGTGAATAATACGCCGCTGGAACAGTCGGAGTGCACCTTCTGCGGGAGTTGTGTGGCCATTTGTCCTACCGGCGCCCTTATGGAAAAGGAGCGGGCATACGGGGGGACGACCTCCCATTCTGTTGACAGCGTGTGCCCCTTCTGCGGCTGTGGCTGCAGTATCAGTCTGGAGGTAAAGGACAACCATCTGGTACGGGTCATACCGGGCACCGCTAGTCCGGTGAATCGGGGCACGCTTTGTGTCCGGGGAAGCTACGGCTGCGATTTCGTCCACAGCCCGGAGCGGCTCACCGCTCCCCTGGTCAAGGTGAACGGTGAATTTGAGCCGGTATCCTGGGAACAAGCCCTGGAACGGGTCGCCAGTGAATTCAACCGGATAAAGGAAAAACACGGCGCCGACAGTCTGGCTGTCCTGGGTTCCTCCAAGTGCACCAACGAGGAGAACTACCTGCTGCAGAGGCTGGCGCGAGCCGTTATTGGCACCAACAATATCGATAACGGCAGCCGGCTGTATAGCTCCGCTAGGCGGCTTGGTCTGGAACGGTCGGCCGGTATTCCGGCTACGCCTAACTCGATTGAAGACCTCGAGCAGGCCGGCGTGATAATGGTCATCGGGGCCGATCCTACGGTTTCGGCGCCGGCGGTGGGTTATGCCATAAAGCGGGCCGTCAGGTATCGTGGTGCCCGGCTGCTACTTATCGACCCCCGACAGACGAAGCTGGCCCAGTTCGCTAACCTCTGGCTGCGGCCCCGACCCGGCACGGATATTGCGCTTGTCAACGGCCTGGCCCGGGTGATGATTGAAGAAAAACTCGTTGATGCCAAGTTCTCAACTGGTAAAACGAAAGGCTTCACGGAACTGGTGTCGAGCCTGAAGAAATACACCCCCGAATACGTGGCGGAGGTTACCGGCGTCCCGACTCAGGATGTAGTGCTGGCCGCCCGGCTCTTTGCCGGCGCGGAGAGCGCGGCCATTGTTTATGGCAACGGTATTACGCAGCATGTCAGTGGCGTTGACAGCATATTAGCGCTGACCAATATAGCCCGGTTGACCGGTAATATCAGCAATGGGGGAGGGGACATCTTTGCCCTACAGCGGGAAAACAATGCCCGGGGGGCGGGTGATATGGGCAGTCTGCCCGACTTTCTCCCCGGCTATCAGGGCGTTGATGATGCTCAGGCAAGAGGAAAATTTGAGGAACGCTGGGGAGTCAGCCCGCCGGACGGTTCCGGGCTGACCGCTTTAGAGATGATTGAGCAGGCAGACAAGGGCAGTTTGAAGGCGATGCTAATCGTGGGAGAAAACCCGACGGCCAGCTTCCCGGATTCGGCACTGGTTAAAAATGCCCTTGCTGCCCTCGAGTTTCTGGTGGTTGCTGATATGTTCCTCACGGAGACGGCCAGGCTGGCTGAAGTCGTCTTACCGGCGGCCAGCTTCGCCGAGAAAGAAGGTACCTTTACCAATTTCGAGGGTAGAGTCCAGAAGCTGAACCGGGCGATTGAGCCCATTGGCGATAGCCGGCCGGACTGGGCGATACTCCTTGAAATGGCCCGTTATATGGGCCAGCCGATGCCGTACTCTTCTCTCCAAGAGGTCAGGAATGAGATTGATGAACTGGTACCGAAAAAAACATCGGTCAAACCAGGACTTTTTATACCGGTTGAGTATAAACCGGTAAGTATATCGGGCGATGGTTATCCGCTGACGCTGCTGACGGGGTCGGTACTGCCCCACTTCGGCAGTGGTACCCGCAGCCTGAGGGCCTGGCGGCTGAAGAAGTTCTCGCCGGCGGCCTGGGTAGAGGTAAGCGGGGGTGATGCACAGCGGCTTGGCCTGGCTGACAGTGACCCAGTAAAGGTAGTATCACCGGTAGGCGAGGTGACCGCGGCGGTCAGGGTGACCGAAGCTTTGCCTCAGGGGATGCTTTTCATGCCCATCTCGTTCCCGGAAAGCCCCGTTAACGACCTGTGGGCAGCCGGGGTTCCTGATTTAAAGACGTGCGCCGTCAGGCTGGAAAGGATGAGTGCTGATGGGTGAAGCAAAGGCACTTACTGGGCCAGAACTGGAGCAGATAGAGAAAATTATCGCTGACTATAAGGGTCAGCAGTGGGCGCTTATCCCTCTCCTCCATGAGATACAACGGGTATTCGGTTTCATTCCACCGCCGGCGATAGGTCCTATTGCCAGCGCGATGGGCCTTTTCCCCAGCCAAGTACAGGGCGTGATTACTTTCTACAGCCAGTTCTACACCGAACCGCGGGGAAAGAATATCGTCCGGGTGTGCCGGGGCACTGCCTGTCACGTGCGTGGCGGCAAGACCATCCTAAAACTGGTCAAACAGCAGCTTGGTATTGATGAGGGGGAAACGACCCCTGACTTTGAGTATAGCCTGGAGACTGTGGCCTGCATCGGCTGTTGTGCCCTGGCACCGAATATCGTCGTCAACCGGGACATTTACGGTCACATGAATCCCAAGAAGGTGGCGGCAGTCTTTCATCGCGACGGGGGGCAGTGACATGGCGCCGAGAGGGGCTAAAAAAAAGCAGCGCGAAGTCCTAGTCTGCCGTGCTTCCGGCTGTCCCGGCTCGGACCTGATTCTGGGGCGTCTGGAAGAAGAGATAGCCCGGCTTGGTCTGGATGTTAAGGTAAAGGCCACCGGCTGTCACGGTTTCTGCCAGGTCGGCCCTACGGTTATGGTGGAACCGGAGGGCATCTTCTACTGCCATGTCGAACCGGAGGACGCTGCCGAGATTGTTGCTTCCCACCTCGACGGCGGGGTGCCGGTAGAACGCCTTTTCTACCGTGACCCGGTGACTGACCAGGCTATCCCCCACTATGCCGACATTGATTTTTACCGGAAACAGGAGCGCATTGTCCTGCGTAATTGCGGCCGCATCAACCCGGAGAATATCGAGGAGTACCTCACTGCCGGCGGCTACCGGTCCCTGCGCAAGGTTCTTCTTGAGATGACGCCGGAGCAGGTCATTGCCGAGATAAAAAGTTCCGGACTGCGCGGTCGCGGCGGTGCTGGCTTTCCCACCGGGGTAAAGTGGGATTTCTGCCGCCAGGCTCCTGGCTCAGCGAAGTACATGATCTGTAATGCCGACGAAGGCGACCCCGGGGCCTTCATGGACCGTTCCATCCTGGAGTCGGACCCGCACGCCGTTATCGAAGGGCTGGCCATTGCCGCCTATGCCATCGGCGCTGCCGAGGGCTACTTTTATGTCCGGGCCGAGTATCCGCTGGCGGTGAGCCGTCTCGGTATTGCCCTCAGCCAAGCCCAGGACAGGGGCTTGCTGGGTGAAGACATCATGGGTTCCGGTTTCAATTTAAGGTTGCATATTAAGGAGGGGGCTGGTTCCTTTGTCTGTGGTGAGGAGACGGCCCTGATTGCTTCCATCGAGAGCCGGCGCGGTATTCCCCGTCCCCGGCCGCCGTTCCCGGCCCAGTCGGGCCTGGACGGAAGCCCCACTATTATCAACAATGTCAAGACGCTGGCCACGGTCCCGGTCATCATTGAACGGGGTGCCGACTGGTTCGCCAGTATCGGCACTGAGAAGAGCAAAGGGACGGTGGTCTTTGCCCTCACCGGAAAGATTGCCAATAGCGGTCTGGTCGAGGTGCCCATGGGGACACCGTTATCCCGGATTATCTACGATATTGGGGGTGGCATCCCCCGGGGTAAGCAGTTGAAGGCGATACAGACCGGCGGCCCTTCGGGGGGCTGCATACCGGCCCGTTTCATCGACATGCCGGTGGAATACGACACGCTGGCCGGCCTGGGCTCGATAATGGGCTCCGGCGGCATGGTGGTGATGGACGAGGCCACCTGCATGGTCGAGGTGGCCCGCTATTTCGTGAGCTTTACTCAGGACGAGTCCTGCGGCAAGTGCTCCCCCTGTCGCCTGGGAACGCGGCAGATGCTAGAAATCCTGACCAGAATAACCGAGGGCCAGGGACGTGATAGTGATATTGATACCCTACTTACCCTGGCGAAGACGGTCAAGGAGTGCTCGCTATGCGGTCTCGGCCAGACCTCGCCCAATCCGGTACTCTCTACCATCAACTACTTTCGCGACGAGTATGAGTCTCACATAAAGGAAAAGAAGTGTCCGGCCGCCGTCTGTGATGCCCTGATGATATCGCCCTGTCAACATACCTGCCCGGCCGGGATAAATGTACCCAAGTATGTCGCTCATGTCGCCGCCGGTGAACCGCTGGAGGCAGTCGAGACCATTCGCGAGCGTAACCCATTCCCGGCTATCTGTGGCCGTATCTGTAGTCATCCCTGCGAGTTCCGGTGTCGGCGCGGCGAACTGGATGAGCCGGTGGCCATACGGGCCATAAAACGGTACGCCGCCGACTGGTACTTCAATAATGTCACCGAGGACCCGGAACCATTCCCCGTGGTCCACAGCCAGCGGGTGGCCGTGGTCGGGGCAGGCCCCACCGGGCTGTCCTGCGCCTATTTTCTGGCCAAGTCCGGTTACCCGGCAACCGTATTCGAGGCCCTGCCCATCGGCGGCGGTATGCTGTCGGTAGCGGTACCGGAATTCCGCCTGCCGCGTGCGGTTATTGATAAGGAGATTGATTATATAGCCCAGAAGGGTGTCGAGATAAGATATAATACCCCAATAAACGTCAATTATACTGTGGAAGACCTGAAGAAAGAGGGTTACGAGGCGGTCTTTATCGCCGCCGGCGCCCAGCGTAGTCAGCGGCTGGGGATTCCCGGTGAACTGGAGGACGTTACCGGGTTCTATTACGGCCTGCGATTCCTCAGGGATGTCAAGCTGGGACGGACGGCGCCGGTAGGCCAGCGGGTGGCCGTCATCGGGGGCGGCAATGTCGCCCTGGATGCGGCGCGTACCGCCCTGCGACTCGGCGCAGAACAGGTCAGTATTTACTACCGGCGGTCGCGGGAGGAAATGCCGGTGACCGAGGTGGAATACGACCAGGCCGTCGCCGAGGGCATCCAGGTAAATTTTTTGGCCAATCCTACGCGGGTAGTCAGCGATAACTGGCAGCTTAGCGGTCTGCAGGTTATCCGCATGGAACTGGGCGAGCCTGACGAGAGCGGGCGACGGCGGCCGGTGCCAGTAGAAGGCTCTGATTTCTTTGTTGCGGCTAATACCGTGATTGCCGCCGTGGGCCAGGCGCCTGATCTTTCCTTCCTGCCCGCTGACAGCGCCCTGGAGCGCACCCGGTGGGAAACACTGGTGGTTGATAGCAATAAGCTGGCGACCAATGTCGAGGGCGTTTTTGCCGGCGGCGACTTTGTCCGGGGGCCGGGTATGGTGATAGAGGCTATTGCCGACGGCAGAAGGGCCGCCATAGCTATAGATAAGTACCTGAAGGGTGATACCTCCCGGGTGGAAATCTATGAACTCAAGACGAGTATCGTGGCCGAAGCGCCCGTTTCCGAAACGGAGGAGACCTGGGAGGCGCAGCCGCGGCTGGCGGAACCGGTACTGCCTACTCAAGAAAGGAAGCGGAGCTTTGCCGAAGTGGAACTTCCTTTCTCCGAGGAGGTGGCCGTTCAGGAGGCGAAGCGGTGCCTCAGGTGTGACCTGGAAGAATGAGCGCCCGGGTTGCTGATTCAGGGGGAGGGATAGGATGAAATCGATAACAAAGCAGAAACCGTTTGACGAAATAAAGGAGCAGCTGGCCGACTTCGACCGGGTCTTCATCGTTGGTTGTGGCACCTGTACCACCATGCTAAAGACCGGCGGGGTCGACCAGGTGGCCGAGATGAGGGAAAAACTTCAGGAGCTGGGCAAGCGGGTCAGCGGTGAGGTAGTTATTCCCACGGCCTGTGACGAAATGACCGAGGCCGTTATGAAGGAAAACAGCCCGGCGATAGAGAACGCGGCCTGTGTCCTGGTGATGACCTGTGCCCTCGGGGTACACCGGCTGAGCCTTTACCTTGACCGGCCGGTTATACCGGCACTGGACACCCTGTTCATAGCTATGGAGGATACACCAGGCTATTTCCATGAGGTCTGCGCCCAGTGCGGCCAGTGTGTCCTAGGTGAGACCGCCGCTATCTGTCCCATCACCGCCTGCCATAAAGGTCTGGTGAACGGTCCCTGCGGCGGCACCAACAACGGTAAATGTGAAGTCGATAAGGAGAAGGACTGCGCCTGGACTCTTATCTATCAGCGGCTGAAGGAGCAGGGCCGGCTCGACCTTATGCGCCGCTATTTCCCTCCCCGGAACTACCAGGTAGTGCCGAGGCCGAGAACACTCAAAATCCCGTGAGCGAGGAGGCAAGGCAATGGTGTTTAGAGATGTCCTTAACTCCGGTAAATTCGTGGTTACCAGTGAGGTGGCGCCGCCCAAGGGGACCAACCTGGATAATCTGCGGCACCACATTGACCTTCTCAAAGACAAAGTAGATGCCATAAATGTTACCGACCACCAGAGCTCGGTAATGCGCTTTCCCTCCATCGGTGGCTGCCTGGCTATTAAGGAACAGGGTGGCGAGCCCATTTTACAAATGACCTGCCGCGACCGTAACCGCCTGGCGCTTCAGGCGGAACTGCTGCTGGCCTACAGCCGGGGGATAAGGAATGTCCTCTGTCTTACCGGTGATGCCGTCCCGGTAGGCGACCACAAGGAAGCTAAGGGTGTCTTTGACCTTGATTCGGTGCAGTTGTTGAAGACTATCCGCCTGCTGGAAACGGGTAAAGACCTGGGGGGTAACGACCTCGATGGCGCTGTGGAGTTCTGTGCTGGAGCCATCGTTACCCCGGAGGCAAACCCTATCGAGCCTCAGCTTATAAAGTTCGAGAAGAAGGTCGAGGCCGGCGCCGAGTTCTTTCAGACCCAGGGTATTTATGATCTGGACAACTTCGGCCGGTTCATGGAGTACGCTCGCCAGTTCCCGGTCAAGGTGCTGGCCGGGATAATCCTGCTATCTTCGGCCCGGATGGCCAAATTCATGACGGAGAACGTGCCCGGTATCTTCGTACCGCAGAACCTTATTGATGAGCTAGCGGCGGCCCCCAAGGGTGAAGCGCTTAGCCGGGGCATTGAGATTGCGGGGCGGATGATTGCTACCCTTAAAAAGGACGCCATTTGTGACGGTGTCCATATCATGGCCATCGGCCGTGAAGAAGTAGTCCCCGATATCCTGGCGGCGGCCGGGATGTAACTCGTCTTAGCAGGAGCCGGGCAGGTCAGCTTCCGGGAGCGGTCTTAGCTGGTGTTTCGTCTTCATCAGTATATTCAACCGAGTTCTAACCAGATTCATACCCTTTACTTATTGACAGTTACGACATTCGGGAGTAGTCTGGCAGCATAGTGGTATTACAGGCTAGGGCGACGGGCAGGTTTAATACGCTGGTATCCTGGGCCCTGTTCTCCGTGTGGCTGACCTTTAATATCCTGGATATAACTATCTCAATACTGGCCACACGGGCCGGAGCGGTGGAAATAGGTCTGTTGTACCAGTTGACCGGCACCTGGATAGCCATGGCTATCAACAAGATGCTGCTGGCCGTGATTATCGGCGTTATGCTGGTCTATCTCCGCAAGAATAAATGGCTTGTGGTGCTCAATCTGGGGATATTCGGATTGTGCCTGTATAATGGTTACGTGCTGTTAAGCATACTGTCCTAGTCCCTGATTGGTAGCGGTGCCACAAAGTTACCCGGCTGCCAGGTAGCAATCGAGGTCTCTGGTAAGCCGGGGGACAGCCATTGCCATCAATTACCTCGAGGAATATCCTCCTTTCTTTGGAAAATGCCGCATATCACCCATTCGGGCTATTTTATATTGGTTATTGATGGGTTACGATTAGATTGGTTGAGAAAGGTAAGTTTATTCCCTCTCCGTCCGGGTTGGTATAGAACGGCTGCCGGTTCGAGGGGTAAGAAGGCTGTTGTATCGAGGCCGTAAGGAAGCGTGACTGTGCCGGAGAATGAACAAATACAAGAAAGTAAATTGATAGTAATGGAGATAGACGAATGGCTGGCCAGACGCGGTAGAGAAGCCGGTGAAACGGATACCTGTTTAATAGAAGAACATATTAGTTCCCTTCTTGCGTCTTGTTTGCCACCACCGCCGTTGAGCCCAAGACAGCGAATCCGGCTTCTGGTATGTTCCTTTTGGGCTATTATCGTAGCCAGGGGATATCTGAGATATGGCCAGGGTTGAACATGGATGAGGGTGGTGATTGATTTGGAAATGCCAAAGTCAAGGCAATGTCCCAAATGTGGGGGGAAAATGTTCTTTTACACCGACCTGGAGAGCTGGTATGCAGAGTGCGTCGAGTGCTCTTACCGCTACAACCTGGTGGATAAGGCCAATTCCGTAGAAGCACTGTCCCAATCGGAGAAAGACGCTCCCCCTGAGGATAAACCTTAGCACCGTCTCCGGCACTATCGGTGTGGATACCGAAAAGGTTGAAATAAGGCTGAGGTGAGTGGCATGCCGAAAGTGAGAACTAGGCCGACGCGGTATACTACTTGGTACGAGTTCAAAAAAGACCTAGAAAGACAATTAGGTCACAGTTTGTCCAACTGGCAGTGGATAGATGTAAAGCCCAGGGCACCACTTCCCTGGGACGACTCGCAACTGAACGCAACCCTCGCCGCGCTGGCGAATAATAAAAAGTGAAAAACTACCCCGGCGGAAACTTCTGGCACCAGTAAGCCATTTTACCGGTTAGTATTCAGAAAACCATTTACGAAGTCCCCTGTTTGGATACCCTCAATAGCTCCCGGCCTAGTAGCGGTAAACACACTACACGCTCTTCCAGGGTATCTTTAAAGAGCAACCTGATTACCCCATCATCGCCAACGACAAGGATACAAATTTTACTGCCTTCTAAGCCTTGCTTGGGACCCTTGTCAAGGGGCGGCGATACCCAAAACAGGATTTATAGGCTATAATCTAGTAGTCACCTGAGGCGTCTCTATGCAAAAAATTGCTCGATTTATCTATGCCAGAGCCAGACTGGTTATTATTCTGGTCGCCATCTTAAGTATTGCCGCCCTGGTTTCCCTTTTCCGCTTTCAGCTTGATACCGACTTCCTCAGTTTTTTCACCTCGGAGAATCCCAAGGCAGTCGAGTATGACCACTTGCAGGAAAAATACGGGGCCGGTGAAGCTATCTCGGTGCTTATCGAGCAGGAAAACTCTCTTCTGGAAAAAGAGGCCCTTCAGAAGGTCTATCGGTTGCAACAGGAAATAGAGGCACTGGATGGTGTTTCTCTGGTGGAGAGCTTCATCCCGTCGGATATCCCGGTGGGGGGCCAGATTTTTGAGGTTGACGAGCGATTTATAGAGCGCCACGATGACATATTAGCCGAATTTATCGAAGACGAGTATTTCCTCACTGACCAGTTTCTGACTGACGATAACAGCCGGGCGGTTATTATCGTCAGCTTGGAAGCGGAGGCTGTTGCTGGTGATGTGGTAAAGTCATTGCAGGGGATAGTCCAAAATGAGACCGATTGGACTATTTCTCTGGCCGGCAATGAAATCATCGGGGATACGCTCTGGTATTATCTCCAGAGGATAATCTTTATTCTGCCGCCATCGGCTGTTTGCCTGATATTACTGGTCTTCTTTTTGATTCTCCGCAAGCGCTTGTTTACTATTATCGCCATAATTCCGGCCGGTATGGGTGCTTTGTGGACCATAGGCACAATCTGCTGGAGCGGGCAGGAGATGAATCTGGTAACCGTCATCAGCCCGATATTCGTTATCGTGATGGGGGCTGCCGATGGTCTGCACTACACAAGCCATTTTATGGACAATATGAGTAAATACACCGACCGCCGGCAGCTCACCGTTGAGACCATGGATATGGTGGGCATGCCGATATTTCTGACGACTATTACCACCATGGCCGGATTCGCCTCCCTGACCTGGACAGAAGTGTTACCCATGAGGCAGATGGGAATATTCGTATCATTAGGCATCGGCTATGCGGGAGTGCTTTCACTCTTCTTTCTACCGGCTTTACTGTCCCGGGTAAAACTGCCTCCCTCGCCGCCCGTTGCCCAGGAGAGTAATCTGGCCGGGATTGTCCTGGCGATGTCGCGGCACCGGGGCAAAATCTTGGTCGCGTTCCTGGCTATCGTGGTCATTTCCGCCGTATATATACCGAGGTTAGAGGTCGTCTCCAATCAACTGATGTTCTTTAAAGAAGAGTCGTCAATCAGGCAGACCTTTAACAAGGTTGAAAAGTACTTCGGTGGGGCCCTGCCCCTCGTCGCCGAGATAGCTACCGATAAAGGCGCCGCGGCATTAAGAGATTACGAATTTGCCGAAGACATTATGGATGCCGAGAGGGAGATGGAGAGGCTGCCCGGGGTGCAGAGTGCCGTTTCTCTTTTTGACATTTTAGGCAACATCAATAAAATGCTGACCGGTAGCGCCGATTATCCGGAGAACCCTCAGATGGTCGAGCGGCTCCTGATGCAGATGGATGACGAAGAGCTGGACAGTTGGGTTTCGGATGATGGCCTGAGGATGCTTATCAAGACCGAGGACTTGGAATCCCTGGACATGGACAGGCTGGCGGAATTTGTGGCCGATAACCCTGATATCGGGACTATCAGCGGCATGCCGGTCCTTTTTGACGAAATGAACCGTCTGGTAGTGGAGAGCCAGATTCGCAGCCTGGGGCTGGCGCTTGCCTTAATCTTTATCATGCTTCTGATAACTATCAGGAAAGTAAGGGCGGCCCTGGTTGCCATGTTGCCCATTATTATTACCATTGCCGCCATAATGTGCATGCTGTCAATAACCGGATTTCAACTCAATATAATGACGGCCAATCTGTCGGCGATTGCCGTCGGTGTCGGCGTGGACTACGCCATCCATCTCATCTCCGGTATTTACTACTTCCGAAATCGCGGTCTGGACAGGATAGAATCGGTAGACTCGGCCCTGACTAGTCTTTCCCGGCCGATACTGGCCAACGCCCTTGGCCTGGCTATCGGTCTTTCCGTGCTGTTTTTCTCCCCTTTGCGGATACACATGCAAGTCGCCTATATTATGTGGGTCGCCATGGTGGTATCCTCAATGGGGGCCCTTCTGTTGATACCGCTCTTCTACTCAAGAGGCGACAGAAAGTCCCGCAAATAGCCTTCGTACTATTTTTTCACGGCCTTGGTTATCTGCTCGACACCTTTGACAACTTTAGCCATTTCTTCGGCCGTCTTGGCATAGTGGTATCTTGGCAGGCGGAACATCTGCCAAACCTCATCGCAGGCCTGGAGTTCTTCCGGTGTCAGTTTTATCTCGGTAGCCGACAAGTTCTCTTCTAGCTGATTGATTTCGGTAGTGCCGCTGAGGACCGATGTAATGGTATCGTTGTTCAGTATCCAGGCGATGGCGAACTGGGGCAGGGTACAGCCATGTTCCTTGGCCAACTGCTTGAGACGGTCTACCGCCTTGAAGTTTATCTCCGACCAGTAGCGTTCCCGGTAGCCTGCCCCCATACCGGGGTGAGTGAAACGGCCCTCCGCGGGCTGCTTGCCGAATTCGTGCCGGCCGGTAAGCATCTCACCGGCCAGAGGGTTATATGTACATACCCCCACTCCTTCCCCGGCGCAGATGGGCAACATCTCCATTTCAATATCCCGGGTAAGCAGGTTGTACACCGGCTCAACGCATTCGAACCGGGCCAGATTATTGACGTCACTCAGCCATAGCCCTTTGCATAACCAGTAGGCACTGAAGTTAGAGCAGCCGAGGTAACGTACCTTGCCCTGGCGTACCAGGTCATCCATGGCGCGCAGCGTCTCCTCAAGGGGGGTGTCAAAATCGGGGAAATGGCAGTAGTAGAGGTCGATATAGTCGGTCTGCAGCCGCCGCAGGCTGTCCTCTATGGCCTGCATGATATGCTTGCGTGACAGCCCGGTATCATTGGGGCCGGGCCCGGTTCTAACAAACACCTTGGTGGCGATAACGAATGAATGACGGTCGCCTTTTATCGCCTTGCCCAAGATTGTCTCGGACTTTCCCGCAGCGTATCCATCGGCGGTATCTATAAAGTTAACACCGGCATCCTGGGCGCTCTTTACTATTTTAGTAGCCTCTGTTTCGCTGACCGGGTCCCCGTAGTTCATAGCACCAAGGCATATTCGAGAGACGTGAAGACCTGTCCTACCCATGTTTTTGTACTGCATGGTAATTTCCCTTCTGGCTGATCAGCCTGTTTTTATTCTGGTATACTATAAATACGCGGCGGCATACTGTCAAGTATTCTCCTCATGAGATATCACGAAATCCAAGAACCAGCCTCAAATGGCTGTCCGCTAAATCCCTGTTTTGCTGACGATTTACTCCGTCAACACGGGTCTGACAGCCTTAATATCAGGCCATTCTCCCTTTGAGCCAGAAGATAATAAAAATAACGAGCAGGCCACCGATCGCCATTAGGATGTACGGGAGCCAGTCCATTATATTGAAGGTGGCGCCAACTGCGAATGGCTCTGGTTCTGACCACTCGCTCTCATTAGAGGCGCCGTCTATCGCCTTTACACGCCAGTAGTAGGGTTCGTTTTTCTGGGTCGGCTTGAGCTGTTCCGCTTCGGTCAGGGCATATTCTGATTCGGTAAGCCCGGTTTTCTGGAGCGCCATGGTCCCCGGCGTGAACTCCCGGCTAATGGCGATTTCAAGGTTATAGACGACCCCGCTGGGATCATCAACGTCCTCCCAGTCAAAGACAGCCCGTGATGGTGCCCTGGCATTTGTTTCCGGTGCTACCGGTACCGGCACGGCCGGATTATCGGACTCCATAACGAAAGACGTGTTTGAAGTGCTGGTGCCGTCGGTGGCCGTGATACTGTGCAGTCCAGATTGGCTGGCCGGGACAGTAAAAGTTACCTCAAATTTACCATAGCTATCGGTAGTCGTTGTGGTAGCCGGTGCCTGGTCGTTATCGTAGGTAATCGCTATGGCGGTCTTGGTCTTGAAGCCGGTGCCGGTGACAGTAACCGGGGTGCCGACGTTGCCGGTATCAGGGCTGATGCGGATACCAGCGACTATAGTCAGGACCGCCTCGGCCTCATTTTTATCCTCGTCTTCGACCCTCACCGAATAGTCGCCGGGGATGTCGGGCAGCAAGGACAAAGAAGTATTGAAGCTACCGCGGTCATCGGTAAATTTACCGGCTAGTATCTGCTCATCACCGTCAAAATAAATGTCGATGTAGGACCTCTTGCTGAAGCCGGTTCCCCTGATAGTAACTTTATCCAGTTTGGAGGCTGGTGAGGGGGTTAACACTAATCCCGGTTGTACGGTAAATTCTGTCTGCCCCCGGTGACCGGAATCATCGGCAACAGCCAGGATATGTTCACCGACGATGCCCTCGGGGACTTCAATGGTGCATTCAAAGTCTCCTCTAATATCAGTGTTGGTGTCGCCACCAACAATAGGCACGCTTTCGTCATCGAAGTAAACGGTGATATCCTCATTCTTCTCGAAACCGTCCCCTCTGATGCTGACTTCAGTCCCCGCCGGGCCTTCACTGGGCCTGACCCGACTGAGGCCGGCGATAGCAAGCCCGACTTTAGCCTTTATCTTGCCGATGCGGGCCTCAGTGAGATAGATATAGTATATACCGCTTTTTACGTCTTCCTCTTCCTCTCCATCCATGAGTCTTTCCGGAACAATGAAGTAAGAACTAAATCTACCATTGGCGTCGGTGGTCCTCGACAGCACCTTCTGGAAGACATCGATGTCCCTGATATAGTCTTCCTCTATCTCGGCGTCTATGGGGGATAGATATATAGCAATAAGGCGGTTTTTGTCGAAACCGTACCCGGTAATGTCAATACGTTCGCCAACCGAGCCGATTTCCGAGCCAAGCTGAAGGTATCCAACAGCATAAACGGTAGCCGGTAATGCGCCCATCAGCAGGCATAGGGCAATAGCTAGGGCAACAGTGAGAAATATTTTTTTGCCAGTACTTTTCATTAGATAACCACCTCCCTCTATAGAATTCTACATCTATTTTAACCATATTTCTATAGTATCTTGGTCATTTTATTCCATTACCAGTGGGGGAGTAGTCTGGTTGACAGTATCTCACCGCAGGATTATACTCAAGTTTAAAACTGTAAAATATTCCGGTAAGAGAGAAAGAAGGAGAAAACAATGAACTTAGAGACCGATGTCGTCGTTATCGGTGCCGGTGCTTCTGGCCTGGCGGCGGCCTTAACTACAGCCGAAGGGGGTGCTAGGGTCATCGTTTTTGAAAAACAGCGCTCTCTAGGGGGGTCTTCCAACTTTTTTGAAGGCGTTTTTGCTGTAGAAAGCGACATGCAACGGCGGAACTACATCACCTATTCACGGGACCAAGCATTTAAAAATCTCATGGAGTACAACCACTGGCGGGCCAACGCCCGTTTGGTAAGGGCTTTCGTTAATGAATCGGCCGAGACCATTACCTGGCTGCAAAGGCAAGGTGTTGAGTTTATCGAAGCTGGTATTAATATGCCTGATGCCCCCCGCACGTATCATGTTGTCAAAGGGACCGGCGAGGCCGTGGTGAAGACGCTGGCTACCCGGGCTAAAGAAAAGGGGGTTGACATCAGGCCGGCAACGCCGGTAAAGAAGATTCTCAGGGAAAGTGACCGAATCACCGGCGTCGTTGTCGAGACAGAGGACGGGGAAGAAATACAGGTGGCGGCCAAGGCGGTTTTTGTCGCCAGCGGCGGCTATGCCAACAATAAAGAATGGATTAAGAAATACACCGGATATGACCTGGATGTCAATTTAATTCCTTTAGGTAACGTCGATAAGGTAGGCGACGGCATCCGCATGGCCTGGGAGGTCGGTGCCGCCGAAGAAGGAACGGATGTCCTGGAGTTGTTCCGCGTTGGTCCTATGGGGCCGGAATACCCCATGAAAGGGCCGATTCAGGTTGTTGCTGCCCAGCCTGACCTCTGGGTTGACAGTCATGGAAAACGGTTCTGCGATGAAGGTATCGCCTTTTACGATACCTCCGTAGGCAATGTCAACGCCAGATACAAGGAAGGCTACACCTTCAGCATGTTTGATGAATCGATCAAGCAGCATTTGATGGAGAAGGGAATTGACCGGAATTTTGCCTGGGAGAATCTTCCGGGGACCCGGCCGGTCGATTTTGATAAGGAACTGAATGCCGCCCTGGAAAGGGGAACCACGGAGATATTCGTGGCGGACTCTGTGGCAGAGCTGGCAGAAAAGATAGGGATAGACCCGGCGGTATTGAAGGCTACCGTTGACGAGTACAACAGTTTTTGCGAGAAAGGCCGCGATGACCTTTTTGCCAAAGACCAGAAATACCTCAGGCCACTGAAGGGGCCGAAATACTACGCCATCAGGGCCCGTACCATCTTTCTAGGTACCCTTGGCGGCATCAAGATCAACCATAAAACCGAGGTGGTGGATAAAAAAGACAGGGTTATTCCCGGTCTCTATGCTGGTGGATACGATGCCGGTGGAATGTGGGGGGATAGTTACCCCATTAATATCGCTTCGGGGGCTTCATCGGCATTTGCCTTGAATTCCGGTCGTATTGCTGGTAAAAATATCTTAAACTACATCGGTAAGTAGAGCGGCAACTCGGGATACCGGCCAAAAGGCGTCTCTCATTATCCAGTAGCACCGGTGCGATAGTAAAGCCGACTACGAAAGGGGCAGTAGCATGAGCAAGGTCAACACGGTGCTGGGTCCTATCGACTCATCAGCACTGGGCCGCACCCGCATGCACGAACACCTGCTTTTTGGGTGGCCCGGCGTCGACCTAGACCCACTCTTGGACTTCGATAAGAAAAACGTGGTTAAGACGGTGACGGAGATGCTGTTGACCATGAAGAAAA
Organism: Dehalococcoidia bacterium; assembly: GCA_011191985.1. Taxonomy (GTDB): domain Bacteria; phylum Chloroflexota; class Dehalococcoidia; order Dehalococcoidales; family W111; genus W111. Next base: position 9,576 of record DUEU01000069.1, on the reverse strand, counting down.
GAGGGGTATCTACGCTGGTGGATGCCACCGCGATTACCATGTCCCGCTATGCCGACTTAATGATGACAGCCGCCGAAGGTTCGGGTATGAATGTCATCGCCGCCACCGGTTTCCCCGATAACATGTACCTCCCCTTCCATTTTGCTCAGATGGACGTTGATGGTTTAGCCGCCATCATGGAGTATGAAATCACTAAGGGCATCCAGAATACCAGCGCCAAGGCCGGTGTCATCAAAGTATGTACCGGGGGTGGCGCCTTTGCCGAGTCTGAGGAGAAAATACTACGGGCGGCGGCGCGAGTAAGTAAAGGCACCGGTGTGCCTATCATAACCCATACCGATCTCGGTACTCTGGGTATCGAGCAGATAGACATATTTGAGAGCGAAGGGGCTGACCTTTCGCGGATAGTTATCGGCCACACCTGCTGCAGCAGCGATATTAAATACTACCTGGGTATCATAGAACGCGGGGCCTATGCTGGCTTTGACCGTATAGGATACGAAGAATTCCAGCGCGATGAGGTCAGGCTGGTGGCCATTGCCGGGCTCATTGTCGCCGGCTACAGTGACCGGTTAGTGCTCAGCCAGGATGCTATCATGGTTATACGGGAGAAACCCTGCCCGTCGGCATCCCAGGAAGAGAAGAGGCTGAACTATCTTGACGACGAATTCATCCCCCGGTTGCGGGCGGGCGGTATTGCTCCGGAGAGCATTGAGCGGATAATGACCGATAATCCCCGGCGTATCTTCGAGGGTTCATAATTATACAATGACTGAGATTCAGTATTCTATATCCTCCAAAAAGCCGGATTTTTCCTCATCGCCAACGCCACCAGCATATCCGGACAACTTTCACTCCATGACAGCAGATGAGAAATACGATTTTTTTTGCCGCCTATCAATGACTCCCAATGGTAAAACCTTCGCCTCACGAGAAGTCGCCGAAACCTTTCGGCGTCGTGCTCAAAGATGGATGGATATTATCGCCTTGAAAAAACCAGACCGGGTGCCTAATTTACTGCTGGCCGATGGGGTAGTAATTGAACATGCCGGTTTCAAGCAAGCGGATGCTTTTTACCGCCCCGAAAGGATGGCTGAAGCGGCCCTGAGATTTCAGGAAGATTTCCAGCCCGATTACAGCACCGGTGCTCCTTCCCTGCCCGGTGGGGCCCTTGACTTGATAGGATATACCTGTGTCCGCTGGCCCGGCAGTTCTCGCTCCGGCGCCCTTGCGGAGAACATCCGCTTCCAGTACGCTGAGGGCGAGTATATGCCCGCAGAGGATTATGACCAATTGATTGCTAACCCTGACGGCTACATGCTACGAACATACATCCCGAGGATATTCGAGAACTTGAAAGGATTGGAACTGCTGCCCAACCTTTACAACCTTGTTGAAATTGTGGGCATCCCGGGGGTGCTGGCATCTGTGGCCAGTGGCTCGCTGCGGGGCTCGCTGGAGAAGATATTAAAGGCTGCCGATATGGCCGTGGAACATATGAAGCCAATGAAGGCAGCCAATTTGCAGATCACATGGCAGTGGGGAGCACCGAGCCTTAGAGGTGGTATGACTAAAGCCCCATTCGACATCATCGGTGATACCATGCGCGGCACCAGGGGCATCATGCTTGATATGTACCGCCACCCGGATAAAGTTATAGCGGCCTGTGAGGCGGTTACCCCCTTTGCCATCCAGATGGCCACCAAATCTGCGCTGGCGAGCGGGAATCCCTATATCAGTATCCCTTTGCACAAGGGCGCCGATGGCTTTATGTCAAAAGAACAGTTTGCTAAATTTTACTGGCCCAGCTTCAAAGCATTGCTATTGGGGCTAATCGAGGCGGGCTTGATACCAAGCCCATTCGTGGAGGGCAGCTATAACCAGCGCCTGGATATCATTGCTGAATCTGGCCTGCCGTCAGGTAAGACGTCGTGGTTATTCGACAAGACCGATATGAAAGCGGCCAAAGAGAAATTCGGCGGCTGGGCCTGCATTGGTGGTAATGTACCGGCCGCGCTGTTCGCTACCGGCACACCCCAGGAGATGGAGGACTACTGCCAGAGACTGCTCGACATAGCGGCGCCTGACGGTGGTTTTTTCCTGGCTCCAGGAGCGGTAATCGACCAGGCCAGACCGGAAAACTTGCTTGCTTTCATCAACAGTACCAGAAAGTACGGCGTTTAACTAAAGAACGGAAAGATTGCGCCGGACTTCTTGCGAAAATGAGAGAGATAAAAACTCAGCGGGATGTACAATTATCTAGTGGTAAGGAAGGTTAAAATGGATTACGACAGCTTTCTGGAGTTAGTTAAAGCAAGGCGAAGTATCCGTCGGTTCAAGCCGGATGCGGTACCCGATGAATACGTAGACAAGATTATTGAAGCGGCTCGCTGGGCTCCCTCGGGTTTTAACTCGCAACCGTGGGAATTCGTTGTCATCAGAGATAAGAAACTAAAAGATTCGGTAGTGCAAATTATCAGGCCGCCACGTCCTACTGGTGCCTCAGGATTCTCTAAAATAGAGGATATGTGTGAGGCCTGGATGCGACAAAAACGGCATCCCTGGCTTGACCCGGAAATGGAATACCAGAATGCACCGGTTTTTATATTGCTATTCGGCGATACCAGAACTCAATTGGGGCTGCCCATGGTGGTACGATATAACCCGTATCTGAGGCAGTCAATCTACATTTCCAGCCTTGCCAACGCCTTTTTGTATATGCATATGGCCACGACGACACTCGGGCTTGCCAGCCAGTGGGTATCTTTAGTGGCATCACCGTATAACCATTGCGCTTTGAAGAACCTTTTAAACATACCAAACGAGGTGGATATCTATGATATGATGGCATTGGGCTATCCTGCCTATAAATCGAGGCCAAAGTTTATGAGGCCGATTGGCAAGATGGTTCATCATGACTACTTCGGTGAAAAAGATTTCAGAACTGAAGAAGAGGTCAGGGATTTTATCAGGAGAACGCGAGCCTGGGTTTTTGCCAATCACCGGCGAGGCGTAGATAAGAGTATGATGAGGTGAGGGTGAGAGCGGGAAAATTTACAGTGGCGATGGTATGTTGATACGCCTCTCCAAAACTGACGCCAACTGAAGACCTCGGTTTCGGACTATTCAAGTATTTAAACTTTAAGAATCCGACCTGCGGTGTCTATGACTTCTTGGAACCAAGACCGCCTTCTTGTTTTATTTTGGCGTAGCACTCTCGGCAATAGACCGGTCGTCCCTCTGTAGGTTCAAAGGGCACGGTAGTCTCCACACCACAGGCAGCACATATAGCAGAATATGAGCCCCGTGAGCCCCCGTAACCACCACCCCCGCGTTCCCGGCGCTGGGCGGCCCGGCACTCGGGACAGCGTCGGGGTTCATTTAACAGGCCGCGTGACGCATAGAACTCCTGTTCACCGACAGTAAAAGTGAATTCCTGACCACAATCACGGCAAGTGAGGGTCTTGTCCTTTAGGGCCATGACTGCACCTCCTTTGTCTTGCTACCCGCTGTCTTCAGTGCAGTCTCTGACCTCAACCCTCTGTTATCTTGCGAAGTGTCCGGGACCAATTTCCCAGGGGCCCTACGCATAGTAGAAACTGAAGCTTTAGAGCAACACTGAACCTAAGGTAATTACTATATTTCGTAGTATATGCATTAACAGGTGTCAAGTCAAGTACTTAAATACGCGTATCATCCAGGCAACCGGTGCCGCCTTGTTTGTAGTAGTGTAAATAATTGCCTATTTCAGTCAACTAGTTGATTCTTTATGGCGTAGTAGGTTAATTCGGCATTGTTCTTCATATTCATCTTTTCCAGAACACGTGACCTATAGGTGCTGATAGTTTTCTCACTAAGTGAGAGTTCTTGGGCAATATCCGTTACTGTTTTCCCGGAAGCAATCAGGCACAGCACCTGATATTCACGGTCGGATAGTGTCTCATGAAGTGCCTGGTCGCGACCAACTTCAAGCTCAAAAGCTAGTTTTTCAGCCATAGAGGTACTGATATATTTGCCGCCCGACGATACCTTTCGTATCGCGACTACCAGTTCATCAGGGGCGCTTTCCTTGGTCAAATATCCTGAAGCGCCAGCCCTTAAAGCCCGCAGGGCATACTGCTCTTCTGGATGAATACTCAGCATCAAAACAGGAAGCCGTGGCTTTTCACTTCTCAATTGTCGCAAAACATCCATACCGTCTCTTACCGGCATGGTGATATCAAGGACAACCACATCATATTCACCCTCTTTTGTCTTATTGAGCAGTTCCTGCCCGTTGCTGGCTTCACCAGCTACCGTCATATCCCTAGTTTCGGTGACTATCTGCTTCAGCCCTTGACGAACAATGGCGTGATCATCAGCGATTAGTATTTTTAGCATTATCCCTCTCCTTATTGGCCAGCGGAATACTGACTACTGTCTTTGTGCCTTTGCCCGGGGTACCGCCTATTTTAAAATCGCCCTGCCAGAAGCGGACACGCTCTCTTATACCGAGCAGCCCGAATGCTCTCGGATTGGAAATCTGTTCCTTACTGATACCTTTACCATTATCAGTAACTCTCAGCACAATTTTATCATCTTCCTCCGTCAGGCTTACTTTAACCTTGGTGGCATCAGCATGGCGGGCCACATTGGTCAGTAGCTCCTGGAAGACCCGGAACAGCGTTGTCGAGCGGTCTCGGTTTAAAGCAATATCTTCGGGCTTTGGGCTTATTTCAATTCTGGTGCCAGTTAATTTCTGAAATTCACCGGCCTGCCATTCTATGGCCGCAGCGAGACCAAAGTCGTCTAATAATCCAGGCCTCAATCCTGTTGAAATCCCCTTAACTTTCTGTATGGTCATATCGACCAGTTTGGACATTGACCGTGTTTTCTCCAGCAACGGTTCCTGGTCTGCCAATAATTTCTTGGATAGCCAGGCAAGGTCAATTTTAAGAGCGGTCAGCACCTGTCCCAGTTCGTCGTGAATATCACGCGCCAGGCTTGTTCTTTCTTCTTCTCTCACCGCTTCTAGATGCGTCGAGAGCTGCCGTAGCTGGTCACGTGATGCTTTTAATGCTTCCTCGGCTTGTTTTCGTTCGGTAATGTCTCTGACCAGTACCAGGTCGCCGGGTCTCCCTTGGTACGAGACCGTACTCGCGTTGATTTCAACGTGAATATCGCTGCCATCTTTGCGTTTGAGTACGGTCTCGTAAATTGGCTCAATATCCTCGCCGGACATGCGCCGTACGTAACGGTCAACCAGCGTGGTGAGCTCGGCAGGAGATGCATAGTCAGTAAACGGGGTGTCAACAAGCTCTTCGACAATAAAACCACCCATTTCGGCCAGACGCGGGTTGACATATTTCATTATCCCGTCCTGAATAATCAGAATGCCGTCATTGGCCCGCTCGACCAGATTATGATATTTCTCCTCGCTCTCCCGCAGTGCTGTCTCCGCCTGCATTCGCGGGGTGATGTCCATGAAAGAGACAACACTCCTTTTGGTCCCCGGAATCATCTCAACGGCGATTACGGCGTTCAGGACATTGCCCTGCCGATCAAAAGGCCGGAATTCATATCTTTTCGGAACGCTATCCGAAGCAATTCTTCGCAGCCGATGGTACTCTTTCATTCTTTCCACGTCTTCTTTGACCACGAATTCTGTCCAGCTCTTCTTTCCCTCTATTTCTGCCTTGGAATAGCCGGAGACTCTCTCGAACTCTGTGTTTACCAGAGATATGGTCATGTCTTCCTCAAGGATTAGCATGACGGTACCGGTGTTTTCGAAGATGGTCCGGTACTTCTCCTCGCTTTCCTGTAGTGCCGCCTCGGCTTTCCGGTGCTCGATTAGTTCCAGCTTCAGGTGCTCCCTGATTTGCGTATGCTCGGCTTCTAACTTCTCAAGCTCGGCAATGCGGCGACGTAAGGCTTTAACCTCTCCAATAAGCTGCTCCCGAGTTGGCTCACCATTTTTCATTTGCCGTCTCCTGTTAGAAGAGATGCTGTTATGGCAATTATATCACGCTGTATAGACTCCCGATAGGAAGCGCGCATATTTACGGGACGGAACATGTTTTGCCTTGCCTATTCCACAGATATTATGCAGTGATAGTGAGGCTGGCCACCTCGAACTATCTCTACCGGCAATGATGGGAACTGTGACTGCAGGGCCTGGCCAAGATTCTCCGCCTCTTCCTCTTTAATGTCAGCGCCATAATAGAGGGTAATTATCTCAGCTTCATCTACATTTGCTGCCTTCACCGCGCTGGATATGGCCGGCCACAGGTCATCATTGGCCGTTTTTAACTTCCCATCAATGAGGCCAATGAATTGTCCCTCATCGACAATGGTCTTGCCTATTTTTGCTTTGCGGACTGCCCTGGTTATCTCGATGGATTTTACACTCTTCTGGGCCCTGTCCATTTCATAGAGGTTGTTTTCCAACTCCCTCTCCCGGTTAAAGGCGAGCAGGGCCGCCACTCCCTGAGGGATAAATTCCGTGGGCAGCACTTGTACCTTCTTCGACGAGTGGGCGGCCGCCTGCTGGGCAGTAAGAATCACGTTTTTATTATTGGGTAAGACAATAACCTTATCGGAAGGAACGGACTCAATAGCCCGCATAATCTCTTCAGTACTCGGGTTCATAGTCTGGCCGCCAGGGACGATGGCGCTGGTGCCAAGACTACAAAATACGTCTTCCAGTCCGCCCCCACACACCACCGATACGATAGCAATTTCAGCCGCCGGCACCGGGGCTCGGCGCATTTGGAGAAATTCCTCATGCTGCTCGTCCATATTTTGAATCTTAATATCGTGTAAAGAACCATAAGAAGTGCCGAACTCCAAGATAGCTCCTGGTTGAGGGGTGTGAATGTGAATTTTTACGGTCGTATCGTCTCCCACCACTACAATAGAATCTCCCTTAGGCTCTAGCTCTTCTCTTACCCGGTCAGCGTTTAGGTTCTGGCCTTTAATAATAAATGTTGTACAGTAGCCATATGCCTCTGTCTCCGTTTCTATAGACCTGGCGGCGATAAAGGCCGGTTGTAAGGCCGATGGAGATTCCACCTCCATCAATTCTATGCTCTCCGCTTCTCCCCGCAGGTAGTGCAGAATCCCCTCAAATATGATACAAAGGCCCTGCCCCCCCGCATCCACCACTCCGGCCTCCTTCAACACGTCCAGTAACTCGGGCGTACGTGCTACTGACCGTCTGGCTTCTTGAACCGCCGTCTCCATCAAGTCTTCCATAACCCCGGCACTTGCCCCCACATTGTCTTTCGCCACCGCCGCTACGTCTTTTATCACGGTCAGCATAGTTCCTTCCTTAGGTCTGATTATACCTTTATAGGCTAGTACTGAGGCCCTTTCAAAGGCCTGCGCCATTTCAGGAGGACCAAAGGAAGCTGTGCCATCCAGACCTTCAGCAAAGCCTCTGAATATTTGAGACAGGATGACCCCGCTATTCCCCCTCGCTCCCATCAGGGCCCCGCGGGCTAGAGCTTGGGCCATTACTGAGGCGTTATCTTCCTGAACGCCGGCTGCCTCTTCCATCATAGACCTCATGGTTAGCAGCATGTTAGTACCGGTATCTCCATCAGGTACCGGGAAAACGTTCAAGGCGTTAATGGCGGGGGCGTTTTTCTCCAGCCAGCGGGTGGACGCGGATAGCATTTCCCTCAGCTCATATCCAGTACAAGAAAGTCTCAGAGTCTCCTGTTTGCTTATGGTGGTGATCATTTTTCTTACCTACCTTTCTATAATACTTTCAGGATTACAGTGTTTGATATTTCAAGCTTACTATAGTAAGACCTTTGTGAATATCAGCCTATATCTGATTATTGCGTAGGGCTTTGACTCTTTCTGACATCAGTATTAGTCCTACAAACAGTCTAAGTCCTGAAATTCGTTGTCAGACAATTACCGTCAACAGATCAGGAAAAAGTCCTACGTTGAAATCAGATATCCACTGATACCTAATTATCATCTCTATGCATACAATTATTAGTAGTAAAAGGAGGCCGGAAATGGTTAAAGACATCAAGTTATCAAAGGAAGCCATCAAGGCTTGTAAGCTAAAGCCGGCCGATGTCCTGCTTATTCACACGAAACGCAGTCTATGGAGCTGGATAATTCGCTTGGGGACTCATTCTTATTGGAACCATGCCCTAATCGTCTGTGACGTAAAAACCCCGAAGCAGAATTACCTAGACACCATTGTTGTTGATCCCAAAACAGATGGCAGCATTACCATGGATTGCGTCAGTAAATACCTGGGCAAATTAAATAAATACAATGTGGCCGTGAAAAGGCTAGAAGCAGCCTGGTTTCAGGATGACGGTCAATCAGACAAGCCGAGCATCCGCAGCCGTATATGTAGTATTGCGACCGGCGAGGTAGCCAGCAAATCGGGCTCGAAACTGGTAGAGCTAGTCAACCGGACTATCCGGCAGGTTACCGTCATCTACCGGTTTGTGCGGCGTAAGATTAAACGTTCGAAGGCACCATTACATCTGCCGTGGAGTATCCGGCCGATACAAATGAAATCCCTCACCTGCAGCGGTTTTGTCCAGTGGTGCTACTACAAAGGTGTGTTCCAGATAATGAAAGAAAGGCGCAGTGACCGGTCCCGACTTCAAGAAGTGATATTTAATCCCAGGGCGAAGAAAAAGGTCACTCCGTTTGAGTTGCTGACCACCACCCCAGCCGACCTGGCCAGTTGTGCCAAGCTTTCCTGGAAATACATCATCATGGACGGGGTAATACGGGAATTCCAGAGCGGGGAAGAAGCAAATTTAGTCACTGTAACCGGGATAAGAATTTAAACAGAAAGGGTAGGTTAGTCCTGTGGAAGCTGGCAACGAATGGTATAAAGGTATCTGGCGAGGGATTAGTGCACTCAAGGCCCGCTTGAGCCCGACCGGCCGGAGAAGACACAAGCTGTCGCTATTCGTACGAGCGGCCAGAAAGGTGACCGGTTTTGCCGCTGATTGCGAGGAATGCCGGAAGTTAAAAAGTCAGATTAACTGGCTGAGCGAAGCCCCAGTGCCCCCAGCGCAGATGACTCCCGAGGAATATAGAAACTATCTAACCACCCATAAGAGTATTATCAAACACCTCAGGCGAAGACACGGGCTGGTAGTGGAAAAACAGTATATCAAGCGCTTTGTCTCCATCGGGGCTGCCTTTGGTTTATCTTTAGTTATGTTCGGGTATGTGCTGCTCAGCTTCGGTATTACTGTACTGGTGCTGAGTATAACACTGCCAGCTTTAATTATACGTGTCTTGCTCGGTTACGCAGTTGGGTATCTTCTAGACAGACGGGCTAAGCAACAGGGGCGTGTGATCTAGTTAATTCGGAAAATACATATATGGTGCGAAAAACAAAATGAACGCAGAATTGAATTCAGACAGAATAGGCCGGCGCCTGCTTTTATGTGGCGTATTCGCTCCGATTATAATGATGATGGTCATAATTCTTGTCGGACAGATAACCCCCAATTATAGTCCTGTTTCGGATACCATCAGTCAAATGGGTACGCCGGAAAGTCCTTATGCCTCAGTGCTGAACTGCGGTTTCGTTATCTACAGCGT
>DUEU01000068.1 GCA_011191985.1 Dehalococcoidia bacterium | reverse complement strand
GGCGTCCCCGGTGCAGCAAAGCTCTATAGCTTTGGACACCCCTACTCTCCAGGCCAGCCTTTGCGCTGCAGCCCCGCCACCAATCGTGCCCAAGTTTTTGACATGAAGATCACTGATGAGGGCCGTTTCTGAGACCAGGATTATATCGCAAGACAGAGCCAATTCCAGGCCACCGCCGGTACATATCCCGTCAACGGCCGCTATTGAGAGCTTGGGGCATTTCTCAATATCCAGGAATATTTCACCTATGTTTTCGCCTGTCCAAAAGGACTGAATAGCGGTCAGGGGGATTAACCTAGGGGGCCAGCCCGCTATAGATTCTTTAAGGTCAGACCCGGCGCTGAAACAGGGACGGCCATCACTCGCTGGTCCGCCGGTTAAAATGAATACCGTTATCTCATCGTCTCTGGTAATTTCATCTAAAGCCTGCGTTAGTTCTTCTACCGCCTGCTTTGAGAACGCGTTCAAGACCTTAGGCCGGTTAAATGTAATAACACATATACCGTCTTCCTTTTCATACCTGATAGTCTCATACGCCATTGCCAGCCCCTCCTGTAATCAGTAAAGTTACTTTAGCATCTTAATCCTTTGGGTTTAACTAATCACTTCTGAATCAACCAGCTCGGCGAACTCTTCGTCGCTCATACCCAGTATTTCGGTACAGACATAGCGATTATGCTCACCCAGGCAGGGAGTAGTCCGTATCTCGGCCGGTGTCTTCGACAGTATGAAGGGCCATCTGGCATGTAAACAGTCCCCCATAACGGGGTGATGCCGTATCGGTAAGAGTTCCCTGGCTTTCACCTGCGGGTCATAATCAACTATGTCTTCGGTGGTCTGCAATACTCCCGCTGGTATCCCAGCTTCCTGCATCATCACCATGACTTCCTGGGCAGGGTAGTTCATTGTCCATTCATTGACCAGCTTCTCTAGCTCGTCCTCGTTCTCCTTCCTGGCGGATAGAGTGGCAAATTTGGGGGACTTCGTCCATTCGGGATTGCCGATTACGCTACAGAAACTTTCCCATTCTTCATCGGTGAACACGGCAATAGCGCACCATTTGTCTTCTCCCTGGCAGCGAAAGGCACTGTGCGGCGCACCGCGCGGGTCCCGATTACCCATTGGTTGCTGTATTCTTTTATTCACCGCATAATCCAGGAGACCCGGCCCCAGGGAATAGACAGCGGGCTCAAGCTGGGCGATATCAATGTGTTGCCCTTTCCCGGTCCGGCGCCGGTAGGCCAGCGCAGCGATACCCGCCATCACCTGATACAGCGGTATAATAACATCAGTGGTAGCCGTAAACCCCGGCATCAGTGGTTCACCACCAGGATGCGCATAGAGGTAGAGATGGCCCGTCTGGGCCATAGCGTTGCCGCCCCAGCCCCCCGTCCCTGTCCACGGGCCCTCCTGTCCCGCAATGCTGACGTCTATCAGAATAATGTCTTCCTTTACTTTCTTAAGCTCCTCATAGCCCAGGCCCATGCTTTTCATCAGGCCCGGCCGCTGGTTCTGCAGTACGATATCTGCCCAGCTGGCCAGTTTCTTAAATAGCTCCTTACCGCGAGGGTTCTTCAGGTCCAGGGTGAAGCTCTTCTTGCTTGTATTGAACAGTATGAAGGAAGAGGAGCGGTCAACACCCGGGATATCGTCTTTATACGGTCCCGACAATCGTATGAAGTCGGGGAATTTCGTCGACTCGATCTTAATTACTTCGGCACCAAAGTCAGCGAAGCATCTGCCAGCCCAAGGGCCCGCGCCGGACTGTGTCCACTCTATAACCTTCACTCCCTGAAGCGGTAGTTTTTTATCCATCTACAGCCTCCCCCCACGACGTAGGCTAGATTATTCCCCTATCCTTCAAGCTATCCATGGTCTTGCTGTCGAGACCCAGTTCACCCTCGTATATTTGTTTATTATGCTCGCCAATAAGCGGCGCCTTGCTCCTGACCCCGGTCTCTGTCTCACTGGATATAAGTAGCTGACCCAGGCAGGTAATGACGTCCGGTATCTCTGGGTATTTGACTTTCTTCAAAGATTTCCGGAACTTAAGCTGCTCACTTTCATACAGGTCTCTCATGTTATTAACGGCACTGAGGCGGATACCTCTTCTCAACGCCTCGTCTTCTAGCTCTCTCTTGGTGTACCTTGATGTCAGCGTCAGGATATGCCCTTCTATTCGATCTATATCCTCCTGGGTTGTGGTATCCAGGCTGAACTGGTCCCAGTCAATATCCTTCAGTTCATCCGTTATGCCTTCATCGGCTATCCAGTTGGACAGCTGCCGGTTGTCATTGGCGCCAACTTTGCCACCAAAAATGGACCAGGCCACGTGCCCATCTTTGCAGGGGATGATATTTCTGGTGAAGACCTTACCACGGTACATGTAGCCACCATTTCTACTCACGTTGTAGTGCCCGATTTCCCAGGACATGGGAACCTCGCGGTAGTTTTCTCGTATGACGCACTCGACCAGGGAAACGTCAACATGTTGTCCCTCTCCCGACCACTCACGGTAATGATAGGCCAGCATTGTTGCCAGGGCGGCATTACTACTGGCTAGGCAATAGGCATGGTCCGGATTCAACCGGCAGGGTAAACCTTCTGGTTCGCCAGTCTGCAACATAATACCGCCCATCGCCATCGCGATAATATCAGTCGCTTTATAGTCCTTATAGGGCCCGGTCTGGCCGAATGGTGTTATCGAAGTCATTATGAGCCGGGGATTGATGGCACTCAACTCCTGGTAGCCCAGACCGAGCTTGTCCATATAGCCCACGGGGAAAGACTCAAGCACGAAGTCGGCGTTTTTAACCAGCTTCTTAAATATGTCTTGTCCCTCTGGTGACTCTATATTCAGGGTGATGCCTTTTTTGCTGTCGTTATAAGCGAACCAGTAGAGGCTTTTCTCCGGGTCTGGAATGTCGTGATAGAAGGGACCGAAATATCGGGTGGGGTCTCCGCCGGGTCTTTCAATCTTGATTACGTCAACGCCGAATTGGGCCAGTACCTTGCCACAGAAGAGACCCATCTCGTTGGTTAAATCCAGAGCCCGGAGACCGCTCAGCATTTTAATACCTTTCGCTATGAATAATAGCTCACTTTATGTGCCGGTGAAATTAGGCTTACGTTTCTCAGCAGAGGCCCTCAATGCTTCTTCTGCATCATCAGTACAAGACAGCAGCTTGCTCAACCGCTTTTCAAGCTCGAGACCGGTGCTCAGGTGGGCATCCATCCCCAGATTTATGGCTTGCTTGACCATCTTTAGAGCGACCGGTGATTTGCTGGCCAGTTCTTTGGCCATTTCTCTCGCTGCATCCATCAGTCGTTCTGGAGGAGCGACCATATTGACTAAGCCAAAATTGTAGGCCTCTTTACTCTTAACAGTCTTCCCAAAATATATCATCTCTTTAGCTTTAGCGATCCCGGCAAGTCTGGGTAGCCTCTGGGTACCCCCCGCCCCTGGCATAGCGGCCAACTCTATTTCGGGGAAACCAAGATCCGCCGTTTCCGAGGCAACTCGCAGGTCACAGGCCAGACATAGTTCGAAGCCAACCCCTAAAGCTGGCCCGTTAATAGCCGCGATGACCGGTTTCTCTAGATTTTCCAGCTTATTGAAGATTCCCGTTCCCTGGTCAGTCCAGCTTGGTTCAAAAGGAGACGCTGTGGAACTCTCCGTCGACTCTTTAGGATCAAGGCCAGTACAGAAGTAATTTCCTTTTCCGGTTATGAGAACCACCCTTACTTCGTTATCGGCATCTGCCTGGTCTAAAGCTGCCTCCAGTTCTTTGAAAAGCGCCGGGCTTAGTGCGTTAAACTGGTCGGGCCTGCTCAAGGTAATGGTAGCTATATTATCCGCCTTATCGTAAATAATGCTACTATATTCACTCATTGTGTATCTCCTCTACAAGCTCGTAAGCTCAAGTTCTGTGAGGGTCTTTTTCATAGGGACACCATCGTTATCCCACCCTCTTTCTTCGTAATAGTCATCAAGTAAAATCTCGATATCTTCTTTAGTCAATCTCTTGGTGTTGTAGTAATCGTGCAGCCAAACCTCTTTACCGGCAACGAGGAATGGCTCAGTAAGCCATCGTTCCGGCAAGTAGTCGTCTTCCCTGGTAGCACCCTGGCTGATATCGAATAACTTGAGGAGAGTTAAACCTCGGTCAGCAGCTGATAACAATCCGGCCGATCCTAAATCAACACCGGTGACCAGGTTATAGAGCTCAGTAATCAATTCTAGGTTGTATAACCGGGCCAAAGGTGGTCGGCTGCAAATACCCATAATGTCAAGCAAGAAATTCCAACGTTCCACATACCTGGTAAGTCGGGCTACATTAAAACCCGATGGGTCGCTGAACACCCTATCAAGCTCCTCTTCTGATATACCTATTCTCTGGCAATATCTTCGTAGCCAAGCTGGCTCACGCCCCCCAATCACAGTGGGACCGAGGGCAAAGTTTGCGTGAGCGCCTGTGACTCCTACCGCAATACCAAATATCTCCGTTCCAAAGACGCCCCGAGCATCAAAATCCGGGGAGCCACCTTTCCTCTGTATGGCGTCTTTCCTTAATTCTTGACCGAGGGCTGCAAAAATCCCGGGATAACCGTCAGCTAAAACATTGCCAAAGCCTTCCCGATTAGCTGCCTTATGCAACCAGGTTAATACAGTGTCTAGATTTCGTTCTAACTTCAGACCGTCGGTTACCTTTTCATCAATTGTTCCTCGCTCTTGTAGCTCCATAACGAAATCTAACGCGGCAGTAAACTCGACAGTATCCAGGCCAAGCCTATTGGCAGTATCGTGACACTTAGCAACTTGATTATACCCGACAAGGTCAAACTTAGGACCGTAGCCGAGGACTGCGCCCACATTACACGATTGAAGGGTTTCTAGGCCAGCAAACTCACCCTCCCTCAAGTTGTACAAGAGCTTACAGCCTAGCGGACAAAGCATGCACGGTATGGATATCTCTCTGACTTTTAGGAATTCCTGAACACCGAACCGACTAAGGTGTTTATCTACAGGATAGGATTCGCGCCAATTTTTCCAAGCAGCTTTACCTTCTTTACCATATTGCTCTATGGCTATTGTGGTGCCCAGTTGCATCCATTGTTTAAGTAACGGGTCCTGCTGGTACCTATCATATATTTCATCGGCCTTTTTCAAGAGTTCCTTGGTGTGGGCTGCTTTTAATCCCTTCGTCCCTTTGGCTACAATGGCTTTGAGGTTTTTAGAACCAGGAACGGCTCCAGAACCTTTTCTACCCGCACTCGCTATTTTATTGGTATACGCCATTGAAATCCTGGCCATTTTTTCACCGGCGGGGCCAGTGCAGAGTATGGTACAGTTGTCACCGTATTGGTCCCAGAGTTCATCGGTGGCCTCATAAAGGTCTTTCCCCCACAGGTGGCTGGCATCGTTAATACGCACTTCATCATCAAAAATAGTGATATATACCGGCTTCTCGGCCTTTCCGGTTATCACCATAGCATCATAGCCGGCCCACTTCAGATTGGTCCCGAAATCACCTGACGACGCTGTCTGAGCCAGTCCGGAAAGTGGCGATTTTGATGTCCAATCGGTCTTATTGGCCCCAATGAGAACCGTTCCCGAGAACGGAGTTGAGCTTGCTATCAAGGCGTTTCCCGGTGACAGCGCATCCGTGTTTGGCTTGACAGCATCATAAAGCAACTTGGCACTCATACCGATACCACCAACAAACTTATTGGCCATTTCAGGATTGAGCGCCTCTTTTTTAATTTCTCCGGTGCTTAAGTCGATCCTCAGAATCTGACCAGCATAGCCAAACATAGCCATCTTATCTGCCTCCCTTCCCGGACTTCACTGATTTCTTCAGCACCAGGGCACCGTAGGCGCAAAATCGAGCGCAGTACCCGCACCAGGTACAATCATCAGTAAAATCTAGGGCGGTTGTCCTTTTACCATGGTCTCTGGCTACTATGACATATGATCTGAACGGGTTGAACTCGCCCAAATACCTGATGGAACACCTTACCTGACATGTTCGGCAACCGGTGCATTTTTCGGGATAGACCAGTATGGGGAATTCTTTTCCCTCTCTTTTTACTTTTTTCTTGTTCGCTATCATTTCGTCTCCCCTATATTATCAAAACGGTAAGAACGATATTCCCCCCATTTCTTTCACTTTCAGGAGTGTATTCCCAATCAGGTAAGCGTTGCCGCCCGATTGTCACCGATAGGGTATGGCCTCTTTGCCTATGATTTCCCTGGCAATATTCAGTTTGTTGATCTCAGCGGTGCCATCGGCAAACTCAGCGCCAATAACATCTCGCAGCCGCTGCTCAATGGGCAACTCCGCAGTATAGCCAGCATGTCCGTGCAGAAGCATACAGTTGTGGATTATCTCTGCGGCAAGATGGGGACCCCACCATTTGCACATGGAGCCTTCTTTCATAGACGGTAGTCCCTGATCTCCCAGCCATAAAGCGTAGTAGCAGAGCCATCTGGCCGCGGTAAGATAAGTAGCCGCCTCAGCAATCTTGAACGATACCCCTTCGTATTTAGCTATCGGTCTACCAAAGGCCATCCTTTCTTTTGTGAAAGCAATAGTCTCATCAAGAGAAGCCTGAGCGGCAGCTAGGGCGATGAGCCCACCCAGTGTCCGACCCTGGTCAATGCCGCTTATGAACTGTTGCATGATGGCCTGGCCTTCTTCGCCCAGACGGTACTTTGCCGGAATGGTAACACTATCAAAGTTGATAGCCGCTCTTCCCATAGGAATACAGCCCATATCATCAAATTTTGAGACTGATATGCCAGGGAGGTCAAGGGGGACGAGAAACTGGGTCAGCCCTCTGATTCCAGCCTTGGGATCAGTTGAGGCGATTACCAGACAAACATCAGCGTACGTTCCCCGGGTAACAGACGTTTTTTCTCCGGTAATTGTGTAGGTATCTCCGTTTTTAATGGCTTTGGTTTTGATGGCAGCAACATCAGACCCACAGTCAGGCTCGGTGATGGCAGCACTACAGATCTTTTCGGTGCTAATAAGGCGAGGGACCCACTCCGCTGCGGCTTCTTCTGATCCCATGGCTATGATTGCGGCCATGTTCTGGACGTGATGCGTCAGTACGCCTATATTGAAATCTACCTTGGCTAACTCTTCAAGTACGACGCCACGACTTACCCATCCCACTTCTGGTCCGCCGTATTTCTCGGGTACACCAAGCCCGGTATATCCCAGGTCAGCTATCTTCTTCCAAATTTCACGGGGTACCGCAACCTCCTTGGCCCGTTCTTTGGCTCCTGGCGCCAGCTCTTTCCTGGCAAAGGCACGGGCTTGTGCCTGAAGCATCTTATCACTTTCACTGAACGTGAACACTTTAACCTCCTGCTATCGATCAGTCTTTTCTGTTTCCTTCTTGGTAAATGGCTACTGTCTCCTGTTCCTGCCTCCTTTCATCAACGGCAGTTAACCTAGCGCGCCACGCTGTCTTATTTCTTCCACATCGTATTTGGTATACCCCAGGCTTGACAGGATTTCTTCAGTATCGGAGTTGGCCACCACGCCCAGGCTTTTCACCTGCCCCGGCGTTTCCGATAGCTTTATGGGAATACCTATCTGTCTCACCTTGCCCAATTTTGGGTGCTCTACCTCGATTAGCATATGGCGGTGGAGCACCTGGGGGTCGGTAAAGGTCTCGTTAAGGTACAGGACTGGCGTACCAGCTATCCCTTTTTCTTTGAAGAAACTGGCCCATTCGTCCCTGGTTTTGGTAAGAAAGGTCTCGGCAAGAGAGGAAATCACACGGTCCCTTTCCTCGGGGGGTGGGGACTGATAGGGCAGGAGGTCTTCACGGCCCAATGCGTGGCACAGGTCTGCCCACAGGTGGGGCTCGCCACAGCCAAGGGCAATATATTCCCCGTCCTGGCATTTATAAACATTGGCCCAGGGTGCTCCTCCGTTGGCTGGGGTTTCGCCTCGCCGCGGTACCTGCCCGGTAAAGAAGTAATTGATGGTCTCCATGGTCGTCAGCGACATGACCGTATCTACGTAGGCGATATCGACAAACTGTCCCTGACCAGTCCTCTCCCTGGCGGAGATGGCCAGGAGTATTCCAATAACACTGTGCAGTCCCGCCCCGGCCATATCAGCCAGGAAATTGCCGGGCAGACAAGGGGGGCCGTCCCGTTGACCAATGAGACTTAGCGCCCCGGCCAGGGCTATGTAGTTTGAGTCGTGTGATGGCCAACTAGCATAAGGGCCATCGTGTCCGAAGCCCGTCAGTGAGCAATAAATTAGCTTGGGATTGAGCTCCTTTAAGGTCGGGTAGTCCGCCCGCAGGCGCTTCATGACCCCGGGGCGAAAACCTTCTACCAGTACGTCAGCTTTTTCTACTAATTTGTAAAATACCTTTAGCCCATCATCGTTTTTCAGGTTGAGCACAATACTCTTCTTGTTACGATTCAGAGGGTTGAATGCCGAGTACTCGGCACTGCTACTGTCAATACCAGGTAAAGGTAATAATGAGGCTACAGGGGGCTCAACCCTGATAACCTCGGCCCCGAAATCTCCTAGAAACATGGTGGTATATGATCCGGGATACCCCCGTGCCACATCAAGTACTTTAATTCCATCCAGTGGTTGCATCGATATGCTCCCCTTCTAATTTCTTGTTTAACCTAACAAGATCGTGCCCCTATGGGATTAGTGCCAGAATCAAAATCAATCGAAAAGTGTTCTATCTACCTCGAAACATGGGCTTCCTCTTTTCACGGAAGCCGGCCAGCCCCTCTCTGTGGTCTTCGGAGAGTAGAGTTAAGGTTTCGGAAGCGGCACCAAACTCCATGGCGATATCTAAAGGCATATCAATGCCTTTATAGGTCTGCATCTTGGTTAACCTGATGGCTAGCGGCGGACCATCTGCCAACCCATGAGCAAGTTCCATTGTTGTCTTTTCTAGCTCATTGGCTGGAACCAACTTGTTCAGGAGGCCTATCCTCTCTGCCTCTTCGGCGTAGACGGGACGGCCCAGGTAGAGAAATTCTAAAGCCCGGGGCAGGCCTATGAGACGGGGCATTATCCACGTTAGCCCGAGGCCTGGAGTGAGCCCTATTTTAATGAACCCGTTTATGAATCTGGCATTTTCTGAGCCGACTCTTAAATCGCACGCACAGGCTAGCACCAGACCACCAGCCACCGCTGGCCCGTTCACCATAGCGATTGTCGGCTTCATTAATTTATAGAACCTTAAAGGTATCACCGAGGCTATCATACGACTGCCCTGTCGGCTACCCTCAGCACTCCCCTTAGTATGGAAGGTTTCTCTGTCGCCCCCGACAAACTCATTGAGGTCACCGCCCGCGGAAAATGCCTTGCCGGCTCCGGTAACCACTACCGCCCTAATATCATCGTCTTTGTCCACCTCATCAATAATCTTTGATAGCTCTAATACCAGAGGTTCCAACAACGCATTAAGATTATCTGGCCGGTTTAGTGTTATGACAGCAACATGGTATTCTTTCTTAAAAAGGATATTTTCGGAATTCATTGAACTCACCTCTCTAATCTATCTAAAAGGCGCTTTGGTTTAAAAAGCCTTAATTTTGGACTCAAAATTCAGACCTTCCGGTCTCTCAAATAGCCTGCTTACTTCTTTCGTTTATAGCTGTTTTACGCCTGTTACGCCAAAGTGAATCGGGCTTACGCCGAGGAGAATCATGGTCGGGAAGATTAATGGTGCCGTGATGTACATAATGGACAGTGTGTACATAATGCAACCAAGTATTATTAAGGCGATGATGCTAAGTCCTAAGAAAACATTATTCTTAAGCGATTCGTACTATAACATGAAGTAAGGATAGTTGTCAACGCAGTGAAATTTTTAACCTAATATTTAAACAGAACTGTATCACATTCAGGTATTTGTGTCTGTTTTTAAACTTACCGCGTTCCCTCAAATCAGCGATACGTCATATTGACAGAACGACTCGGCAGGATTCGGTGAAGGTAGTAATAAAAATAGTGAATATGAGCACAAATGTGGAAAGAGTTGTAATTTAGAGCATTATATACTATAATGCTTATAATTTATTTTATGGATTGTTGAGCAAAAATGAACAAAATAAATTCGATAGATGAAAAGCTAGTTCGGCTATTAGGACGAAATGCTCAGCAGAACAGCGAGACACTTGCCAAACAGCTTAATGTAAGTGCCGCCACCGTCAGGCGAAAGTTGAAAAAGCTCATTCAAAGCGGCTCGCTGCGTATTGTTGGGGTCGCTGACCCAAGCGAATTTGGCTATCCAATGGGTGTTGTGATCACCCTTGACATGGAACACGACAAGATAGAAGAGGCCATGAGAGTTTTAGCCAAGCGGCCAGAGATTGGCTGGCTCTCCAGCACCACCGGGCGGTACGATATTATAGCCGTAGGTGGGTTCTCTTCTACTGAGGGGCTTTCTCACTTCTTAACAAGGGAACTGGCCAAACTGGAAGGGTTGAGGGGTAGCGAAACCTTCGTTGTCTTAGACAATAAGAAGGGGCACTTCATACCACTCACTTGATTGTGGTTTAGAGGTGCGGCATTATTGTGTTGTACATCAGGTGGTTGATTGCCTATTAGCGTAATAATCGGGCTTTAACGTAATGGTTCTTTGAATACTTTTCCCACATTCTAAACAGTCTTTCTTAGATTGTGCGTGCAGAGCACCGAGTTCATAACCTTGAAACAAATGCCCTGGCATGATATATTTTGGTTATATATTGGGCGATTTAAGTCGCTGGATTGACAATTCTTCTTGTTAGCTTTGCACTTATGCTTATTATCACTGGGATGGTGGGTGAACGAGCGTAGTCTATTCCTGAGTGAGGGCGTTGTATCCAGAAGGGGCAGGAATGAGTGAGCGAAAACGATCTATCTTAAATAAACTGAGAGAAATAGTAGGCAAGGAATATGTTTCCGCAGAGGTGGAAGACTGCATCGCATATTCCAGGGATATAGCTAGGCCGTTAGACGAGCCCCGTATGCCCGACTATGTCGTCTTACCGGGAACAAGTGAAGAAGTCCAAGCGGTAGTCCGCCTAGCCAATAAGCATAAAATCCCCATAACAGTCGCTGGGCAAGGTACCACTATGGCTGGATTGACTGTCCCCTTAAAAGGCGGAATTGTAATCAGCACGCTAAGGCTGGACAAACTCGAGATTAATGAAGATACCATGACCGCCATCGTTGGTGCCGGCGTCTGCATGGGTAAACTGAAAAGTGAAGCTGAAAAGAAGGGGCTGCGGGCACCAATTATGGGTGGCCCATATGCCGGCACGATCGCGGGGAATTATGTGGGGGGTGGTGTCTCTAACTATAATGCCAGATTTGGCTTTGCTGACCGTGTTATTACATTAGAGGCGATCCTGCCTAATGGCGAACTAATAAGAACGGGGTCAGCGGCCTACATGGGGCAGGAGCGGAGCAATCCCTACTTCCGGCAGGCCTACGGTCCTGATTTAACCGGGTTATTCCGGCAAAGTTTTAGCGTTTTCGGGATTATTACCGGGTTAGTTTTCCGACTTTTTCCGATAGGCGAGAGGGAGGAATATGTAGATGCCGGTTTTAATGACATGAGCTCGTTCCTCAGGGCCATGAAGAGGATAGAGAGGCATGATATAAGCTCGTCTACACATGGTTGCGATAAGAGGAACTTGGCTTTGATTACGATACCCGACATTGAGTTGCTTAAAGACCCCGCTGAGTTTCAGATATATCGGTCATCTCTCCCCGAATTTTGTCTCTGTGTGGAATTAAGTGGGACTAGTGAGCAGGTAGACGTATACCGGAAAATCGTGGAAAAAATAGTAAGCGAAGAGGGGGGCAGTTTCCTCAAATTTACCGGAGCCATGGAGGAAAACTACCGGGACCTGGTTGGCGGCGCCGGCATAAGGGTCAACCGAATGTTCTATTATGCCGGAAGGGCGGTAATAAACGTGTTGCCAATGTCACGGGTGGTTGCAGCAAGGGAACGGATAATAAAAATCTGCGAGAAATACAACATGAAAGACCCCTGCACCGGCGAGGCGTTTATTCCTCCCATGTTTATCGTACCAAATGACCGGGGTACGATTATATATCTGGAAATGGATATACATTTTGCCGCCGCAGAAAACTTTAATAAACTCCGGGAATTCTACAAGGAAAGCGCCACGGTTATGAGCCAGGAATTTGACGGGAGCTCCATGTCGCTGGGCCCATGGTTTCAATCTCAGCTGGTGCCAGCCTACCTTCAGCTGGTGAGGAGCATTAAGGAAGCCGTAGACCCCAATGAGATATTTACGCCGGACAAGATGCTGAAAAGAAAGAAGGAATAGGCATGCCACTGGAAGACTATGAGAATCAACTATACTACAGTTGCATAGGCTGCGGGTCTTGTCGGGTAGGCTACAAGTCATTTATGCCGATTTGTCCCTCAGGCGAGAAATTCGGCTTTGATTCGTACTATGCAGTAGGCAGGTTGAAAATTGCCCGGGGCTTGTTAGACGGGACTGTTGAATGGTCCGAGGCTCTTCTTGACCGCCTTTTTACCTGCCTGGGGTGTGCTGCCTGTAACGAGTTATGCTATCATCAGACCGGAATGAAGCCTTTAGACATAATTATGGAAGTCAAAAGGCAGCTTGTGGAGAGAGGTATTGCCCATCCCAGGAATAAGGGCGTAGCCCATACCAGACATAAAGAAATCATTAAAAATTTCAAGAATTACCACAATCCATACGGAAGACCATCGAGGACACAGACTGAAGAATGCAACCAATCTGGAGCCGAGATTCTATATTTTGTTGGTTGCCAGCGGACTTGGGAAGCTCCTCAGATAGTAGCCAACGAAACGATAAAACTTCTGAGGTTAGCCGAGGTAGATTTCTGTATGCTCATGGACGAGTGGTGCTGTGGCAGCCCCTTGCTGGCTACCGGGCACCAGAAGGCAGCCAGGGAGATTGTTAAGCACAATATTGAGGCGATAGAAAAGCTGGGAGTCAAAACCGTTGTCTGCGATTGCCCAACCTGCTATATAACATTCAGGGATAGTTATCCGAACATCTTGGGCAAAGAGCTACCATTTAAATTGATGCATAAAATAGAGTATTTAGAAGGCCTTATTAATAGCCAAAAGTTGCGGCCGGTGAAAGAGGTTCCGGAAAAGGTAACCTATCATGACCCCTGCACCCTGGGTAGGTTGGGCAAAATCTATGAATCGCCCAGAAACGTACTTAACAGTATCCCCGGCCTGGAAATGGTCGAGATGCCAAGGAATAGAGAATCTGCCTGGTGCTGTGGGTCTGGGGGAGGGGTGGCTTTCAGCTATCCAGACTTTGCTACCTGGACGGCGCTCAGGAGGCTGGACGAAGCCGAGAGCACGGGGGCTAACTTGCTGACTACAGTCTGTCCAATTTGTGAGAAGACCTTTGTTGCCGCCCTGGGTACCGATAAAAGGGCCATTAAAGTCTGCGATGTTAGTGAGCTTTTACTCCGGTCACTGGAATAAAGGTCGGAATCTGGTCATTCAGTATCATTGCACCGTGCTGAATGAGGAGAAATAGTTGACATAACGAGGCATACTGTGAAAGTCCTAGTGGTTGGTGGCACCGGTCCTACCGGGATGCACGTGATTAATGGTCTGATACAGCGGGGGCATAAGGTAACCATTCTTCATACCGGAGCACACGAAGTCGAGTTTATCGAGCCGGTGGAACATCTGCACGGAAGCCCCTTCTTCCGGGAAACACTGGAGGAAACTTTAGGTAGCCGTGTTTTCGATCTGGCCATCGGTTTATACGGCCGGACTAGGTATGTCGCCGAGGCGATAAAAGGACGCACGCCACGCTTTATTGCGGTGGGGGCCTCAAGTTACGTGGAAGGAGTACCTCAGCCTATTCCGGAAACAGCCCCTATGAGAAAAGAACCAAACTTCTGCTACCTGATCTGGTTGACTGAGCAGGTAACAATGGAGGCACATCGGCAGGGCCATTATTCGGCGACATTCTTTCGCTACCCTATGGTTTACGGACCGCGACAAATGGCACCTACGGACTGGTCTTTCGTCAGGAGGATTCTAGATGGCAGAAAGCAACTTATCCTTCCCGACAATGGCCTCGTCCTTGACTCAATGGGTTACGCCGAGAACCTAGCCCACGCTCTGCTGCTGGCAGTGGATAAGCCCAACGAGTCTGCTGGACAGCTATATAATATCAGGGATGATACCGCTTTTACCGTTCGGCAGAGGGCAGAGCTAATAGCCAAGATCATGAACCACGAGTGGGAAATAATAAATATCCCGTGTGAGCTTGCCCTCCCCAGTTATCCTTACGTGGCCCTTGGCCGCAGAAAAGAATCATGGTCTTATATCGGCCACCGGTTAACGGATATCAGCAAGATAAAATACGAGCTAGGATATAGAGATATAGTCCCAGTAGAAGAGGCTATTGAGCAGACAGTGAAATGGCTTCTGGAGCACAAACCAGAGCCTGGTGGCACCATGGAAACGACCCTTTCCGATGCCTTTGATTATGACAACGAAGATCGCCTGGTACAGGAGTTCAGGGCGTTCCATAAAAAAGCCAGTCAGATACCCTTTGAGGGCTATCTACCAATGCATAGCTATGCGCATCCCCAAAAACCTGAAGAGTGAGCTATAAGTTGAATTTGGTCATAAAAACAGCAAAAGGAGGTTCCCAGTGGCAGAATTAAATGACTACAGCGGAAGGTTCAAACCTGACCTGAAATTTGAGGATTTCTCCAAGGAAGCGCTGATAAAGTTACTCCTTGAGTACCAGAAGATACTTACCCGTCTAGATGGTTACTGGATGGGGCTGGTCGCCGATAAATATGGTTACCAGGAGGCCTGCGCCTTTGAGGGGGCGGTGTGGCGATTTATGGTAGGCTACGACGCCAACAGGATAAGCAAGGCCATGAATATCCAGGGTAACAACGTGGAGACATTTCTGAAGTACCAGCAATTGACGGCCGGTTTGCCCAAAGAGGTGGCGTCTGCTGGGGCACAGGCGGCCTGCCGGATTGAAATGAAAAACCCAAATCATGGCGTAATGACCATCGATGACTGCCGCGCTCTAGCCTATTGGGAGAAGGAAGGCAGGGAAGATTGGATAAACGCGTTCTGCCGAAAGGAGGAGCCAGCAATCGTTGAAGCCTACGCCAGACACGTTAACCCTGCCATCAAGATGACAGCGCTGAAGCTTCCTCCTCGAGAAAAGAAAGAGGATATATCCTGTCAGTGGGAGTTTAAGCTGGAAGACGGTGCCTGATATAGCTGCAAGAACTTAGGGGCCTCAGACTATCACCTTGGCACAACACTGTTATCGACGGCCAGCAAAGCTAAATAGATACTATAAAGAAGAGGCTATCAGAGTAAGCAACCCTCGCGATATGCGGTCTGACTAGCGCAGTATATCCCGGGAGATGATAATCTTCATAATATTGGACGGCCCGTCGCCTATCTCCAGACCGAGAACGTCCCTCAGCCGCTGTTCCAGGTGATACTCCTTGCTGTAGCCGACATGCCCGTGGATTATCAGGGCATCATGAATAATCTGGGTAGCTATCTCCGGACACCACCACTTGCACATTGCCGATTCTTTATCGTGAGGGATTCCCTGGTCCTGCATCCAGAGCACACGGTAACAAAACCATCGGCCCATTTCAATCTGAGTGGCTGCCTCAGCGAGCTTGTACGAGACCCCCTGGAATTCAGCGATGGGTTTACCAAAGGCTATCCGCTGTTTTGAATAGGAAACGGCGTCCTCGAGCGAGGCCTGGGCCAGGGCCAGGGCTTGCAGGGCAGCCAGGACGCGGGCCACCCCAAGAGAAGGCAGCACCTTGTAAAGGCCTTGGCCTTCCTCACCCAGGCGAGATTCAATGGGTACCTTTACATCGTCGAGTATTATCGAGGCCCGGCCTATCGGTTCCCAGCCCATGTCACTTATTGCCGACCTGACCAATCCGGGCGAGTCGAGAGGCACCAGAAAGGGAGTTATTCTTCTGGTTTCCGGAGCGACCTTGGCCAGTGTTATCATAACGTCCGCCTGCATCCCGTAGCTTATTGAGGTCTTTTCGCCATTGATAATGTAGCCATCGTCTTTCCTGATGGCTTTCGTTTTCATTGCCGCTAGGTCAGAGCCGCAGTCGGGCTCAGTAGAACCCATACAGAACACCTTGTCCCCGGAAGCTATTAACGGTAGCCACTTCTTCTGTACTTCAGATGAAGCTAGCTGCAGAACGAGAGGCGCCGGTGCCGCCAGAAACGGGATGCAGGAAGCGCAGAAGTCAACCTTGGCCAATTCCTCAATCACAATACCTACCGATACCCAATCAATGGGTTGCCCTCCGTATTCCGTAGGGATGCTCATCCCCGTTAGCCCGAGATTGGCCATTGCCTTTACCAGTTCACGGGGAAATTTCCCGGCCTCAATCCGTTCCTTTATGCCGGGGGCAATCTCATTCTGAGCGAAATTTCTAACGGCCTTGCGCAGCATATCCTGCTCTTCAGAAAAACTAAACTCTGGCATCCTGACTCTACCTTCCTTTCGTATTTACGCCATGCAACTATTAACCAAAATATCCCTTTTTTGATTCACAAAGAGGCATACTGACCGTTATTTTAGCTTTTTAACGATAATAAATCTATGATATCTGTTTGTCAATAGCCGAGCCTAGGCCCGGTTGCATTCCAGTTTGGAGAACGGTACATGATTCAATACTACGAGAGATACAAGCCTGACAGTCAACGCTTAAAAAGACCAGTCTCCAAAATTAAGCCCTTTCTTTTCGATGTTTGCCAACACAAAGTGTTCGATGGCTTCGTCGGAGAGGTTAGAGAAGGGTAAAGCATCCACAAAGCAGGGACGTATTAACTCTTTACACAGGTCTTCGTACCTCTCCAGCTTCTTCTCGGTCACCTCATTAACTTTGATGGCTTCAAGGGCAACCTGGGCGGCATAGTGTCCGGAGACGACACAATGCATTGTCCCTACCAAACCGGCAGCGCTGCCGGCGAGGATAAGGCCGTCGGCTACCATCTTCGGCAGTCCTTCCCCTAAACGGGCGGGATGACTCCACCCTGTCATCCGGACCGGAATCGCGTCCCTCATTTTTCGGGAGATTGCGTAGTTGCCTGTCTTGACCTTCTCAAACTCGGCCATCGACGCAAAGTGGGTCGTGCCGGAGGTGGCGTCATAAGGATTAATACAGGTCCAGCCGGTATTGACAAAAGTCCCCACATGGTACTCGCGGACATCGGGCTCAATGTCTCTCAACCTTGTCAACTCGAGCAAGACACCACCGACAAATGGCTGTCCCGCCCCAGTCAGTTCCGCCCACCTAGGGGTACCTTTGGCCGCGGCATGGATACCATCGGCACCAATCACTAACTTTCCGTATATATTCGGCGCGGCAGTCGAGCTAGTAGTAACACCGATAACCCTCCCGTCTTTTTTCACCAGGCCGGTAACGCGGGTGTTAATCCTGAGATCAGCGCCGGCATTTACGGCTTGCTTGGCTAGTTCGCGGTCAAAAGCATCCCGGCGAACAAGATAATCACCCTTTCCGGCCATGGCTACTTCGCCGGCCATTTTGCCACTCGGTGTGTAAATACGATAAGTGCTATATCTACTGATTATGACTTTTTTATCTACTGACCCTAGAATCTCTTCGGTAAAGGCGGGGAACATAGCCCCATAAATGACGCCATAGCAATGGGCAGGGATACCAATCTCGGTGTGCTCTTCCAGAAGAATAACTTTGAGCCCCTGTTCCGCAGCTACCTTGGCCGCTGCAGAACCGGCTGGTCCCGCTCCCACGACTATTAGGTCGTACTGAATGGCTTCCATATTAATCCTTCCTTTCTCATTCCGGGGTAAAATTTCCCCCTTTTTCTGTTTTACGTATTTTACTCCCTATACAATATATTGACAAAACAACATTTTATGTTATTCTTAGTATTAACGGTATTTACAGCTATTGACAAACCTGATTTTATCTCAAGTTTAAGACGGTAAGGGAGGTAAGAGAAATGTGATGAAAGAACCGCCTGTTGGTAGCTCCAAATATGTATAAGGAGGTTTAAATGGAAAGAAAGAAGCTATTGACTCTGGTTGGCAGCATTTGTCTCATCCTAGTATTGACCAGTTTGTCTGTTATGACAGGTTGCACCAAGCCAGCCGCCGAAGAGAAGACTCTGCAGATTGGTTTTCTGGCCTCTCTGACCGGCTTCATGTCAATCAATGACCTGCCGGCTTCTCAAGCCGCACAAATAGCAGTAGACATGTTTAACGAGAAAGGCGGGCTAACTATTAACGGGCAGCAGTACAAGGTTGAGCTTTTCGTTGAGGACTGCAAGTCTTCCGGTGATGGCTCCGTGGCGGCGGCTAACAGGCTTGTCCATGACAGGGGGATTAAGTTCATCGCTGGCGGCGTTGCTTTTGAAAGCGCGGCAGCGTCAACGGTAACTGAACCGGCTAAAGTACTCCGTAGCGCAACCTACAATGTAGGTATGGCTGGAGAATTAGGCCCCGACATGCCATACGCCTTTTGTGGTGGGGCTTGTGACTTAGGAGCTGGCTTTGTCGCCATAGAATATCTCCACCAGGCCTACCCAGAAGTAAAAACTATCGTTGAGATGGAACCTGTTATGGGGTATTCACCTGATACTGGTTCAAAGGTTGAGAAATTCCTCCAAGAGCGGGGCATTAGCAGGCTCGGCGAGGTCGTCGTCTATCCTGATGAGACGATGGACTTCAGTACCTATGTAGCACAGATTGTACAGGCCGACCCGGATGCCTTTTTCCAGATGAGCGCAATGGGAAATATGATTGGCGCCTTCATGAAGGGGCTGCGGGAGATGGGGTGGAATAAGCCTTATGCTTGTGCCAGCACTACCGCTGCCAAAGACCTTGTGGCAATTGCTGGTAAGGATGCATCAACAAACTTCTTTAATATAAGTGATATTCCGGGGGCTCCGGACACGCCGCCTCTTCTAGCTGAATTCCAGAAAAGGGAAGTGGAAGAAATAGGTACTGCGTGTTGGGCATACGTGTTTGCTGCCAATTCAGTATGGACCATGCTAAATGCCATCGAGGCCGCACAAAGCCTTGACCCGACCGTGGTCAGAGACACGTGGGATAAGATGGATACTATTGAGACCCTTTGTGGACCTGGCTGGATGGGTGGCCTGGAAACTTACGGTATTAACCACCAGGTACAAACCAAAATGCCGATAGAGGTTATAGATAACGGTGTGGAGAGCTTCGCTGCCTGGATTGAAGTTCGTGTCCCGTAAGTAATATTCCGCCAGTAATTAATTACAGTATTGTGCTGTGACAATCGGGCAGTAGGTTATTGACATGCCCCTAAAAGGCTAACTGTAATTAGCATGGGAAATAGGGGAAGCTTACGTGATTCCAGCCGTATATTGTAACTCGACTCCTTTTAGGGGCATGTCATGGAATCCCGAATATGGGGTGACTTAATACTTCGATCCTCGCTTATATAACCATGAGTAATTCTAGGAAGGCCTAGAAGCATTCAATACAATGCTGACACAGGGAGCCAATCCCTCTTGACAAAAAGAAAATTTGTGTTATCCTTAAGTGATACCTTTTAACAGTATATACAGTTATTGCCAAATTTGGTTATGTCTCTGATTGAAGACGGTAAAGGAGGTGAGAGAAACAGGATAATATGACCGTTTTAAGTATTTTCAAATACTGGAAAGGAGGCATTCAGGTGAAAGAAAAAAGACTATTTATACTCGCTATGGTTATCTGTTTAACTTTAGCGTTGGTGGTGGCGCCCTTGATGGCCGGGTGCGGGCCAAAACCAGCGCCGACACCGACACCCACACCCACACCCACACCGACGCCAACACCGACACCAACACCACCCCCGGCGGAGAAGGTGAAGCTTGTCTGGGCAACTTTTGTACCACCGCCGCCCGTTGATCCTACCTCAATACTATTGGACGAATTTGCTAAGGAATTGAACGAGACGAGCGGGGGCATGATTGAGGTGGAATTTGCCTGGGGTGGGGCGCTGGCCGGGGGACCGGAGTTATATGACGCGCTGGTTGAGGGTGCCTGTGATGCCATCTTCTTTATGCCCTACATGACTCCAGGACGGTTCCCATTGGCTGATGCCTACACCCTTCCCCTGATGAGCAAAGAGCCAACAGCTCATACCCTTACCATAGCGCAGATGAATTTGTGGGAAAAAGGATACTATGATCAGGAGTTCGCCGATGTTAAAATTCTCTGGCTGCAAGCTCCCACCCCCAGTAACTTTTTCTGGGCTATGGAACCAGCCCGTACCGTGGCCGACTTCAATGGGAGAAAGATAAAATTCTCCGGTGGGCCAGCGAAGGATGTAGTGGAGATACTGGGCGGCGTGCCGGTGGCTATGGGTACCGCCGAATTCTATGAAGGTCTCGAGAAGAAGACCGTAGACGGGGGCATAAGCGGTTACTCGGTGATGCTCGCCTGGAATCTACAAGAAGTTGTGAAGTCTGTCACCCTAACCGATTTCTTTGCGGTAACCTTCGCGGTGGCTATGAACAAGGACAGCTACAATAGGCTGCCCGCGGATGCCAAGGCAATCATAGACGGGTTGGATAATCGTAGCTGGGCTTTAAGAGCCGCCGAAACCTTCGATATTACCGAAGCAGAAGGTAGAGCGGCCTTTGCCGAGGCGGGCATTGAGGCTTATCCCTTACCTCCAGAAGAAATGGCCAAGCTGGATACCATGTTTGCCCCTATCTGGACAAAATGGATAGCCGATACGGAGGCGAAAGGACTGCCGGCGAAAGAGTTCCTGGCCGATCTCCATGATGACTTGAAGAGTCTCGGGGTAGAGAAACCGTTTATTGGCTACACCCCCGGTCCTTAGTTAAAATAGGTGGAAAAACAGGGTTTTTGGCGCCCAAGGGTTTGAGGCTGTAATCGCCCTTTAAGAAATTATGTTCCCCTCCCCTCAGTGAGGGGAGGGGAATACACTGAAAAGAGTCTATTTAACAGTCTACCTGCTAGCCAGCGTCGGATAATACAGACAGGTTCCTCAACATTTGTATTAGGCATTGTAAAGGAGACCTATAAGTGTGTCTGACAAGATAATAAAGGTGCTGGAAAATAGTATCCGGAGCACGGGAAGTGTCTTGCACAATGTTACCATTGCTATGCTTTTCGTTTTGGTGCTTATTGGCGCCGGTGATGTAATAGGCAGGTACTTCTTCAACCGGCCGATAACGGGAGCGAGGGAAATCGGTTCTCTTCTGGTGGCCGGGATAGTCCTCTTGGGCTGGGCCTATGCTCAGGCAAAAGGGGCACATGTCAGGGTAGAGCTTATTATCGCCCGCTTCCCGACTCGGGTACGGGCGATAACTGACCTGGCAATTTCAATCGTGTCACTGGCTATTTTCAGCCTGGTCACCTGGCAGGGAATAGTGACCGCTATCAAGTTGTGGGAAACCGGCAGGCTGGTATCGGTTCTCCTGATACCTTTAGCCCCATTCCAGCTTATGGTCTCCATAGGCGCGTTCGTTATCTGCCTTGAGTTCATCATCGAGATAATCCTCAACATCCGCAACATGAGGAGGGCCGTTTAATGTCTCCCCTGGCTATCAGTATCATAGCTATAAGTGCTTTCTTTATACTTATCCTCCTAGGAATGCCGATAGCCTTCTCTTTTATCATAGTGGGCTGCGTCGGCCTCTGGTTGGTCAGGGGCCTCACTGCCGGGCTGGCCATTCTGGGCAGCGGTCCCCTTAACATGGCCGGTCTGGAGCCCTTTGTTATTCTATCTCTATTCATCCTTATGGGTCTGATTGCCTTTTACTGTGGCATCAGCCGGGACCTCTATGCTACCGCCAATAAGTGGGTGGGAAGACTTCCTGGTGGATTAGCCCAGGCGACAGTACTGGCCTGCACCGGCTTTGCCGCCTGCACTGGCTCCAGTGTGGCCGGAGCCGCAACCATGGGAACTATAGCCTTCCCTGAGATGGAAGAACTCGGCTATAACCGCCGATTGTCAACCGGCTCAATCGCCGCGGGAGGCACCCTGGGTATCCTTATCCCGCCAAGTTCCGGCTTCATAATGTATGGATTTCTTACCCAAAAGTCTATAGCGGCGCTATTTATCGCCGGTCTTCTCCCCGGCGTATTGCTGTCAGCTATATTTCTTATAGGAATATACATAATGTGTAAAAGAAACCGGCAATTGGGCCCTCCCGGTCCGTCTTTCCCCTGGAAAGAGATGCTTTTATCATTGAAGGGCGTGTGGGGCATGCTGGCCCTCCTTCTCCTCGTTATCGGCGGTCTCTACTTTGGCGTTTTTACCCCCAGCGAGGCCGGGGCGATAGGAGCCTTTGGGGCTCTCATTGTTGCGCTTATACGCCGCCGTCTCACCTTCGCGAACCTTGTTGCTGCTTTAAAAGGGGCGGCCGAGATTACCTGTTTTGCGGTTACCATCGCTATCGGGGCCCTGATATTTAATAGGTTTCTGGCAGCCAGCGGCTTTACGTCTATGTTTGCTGAGTGGATAACCGCCATCCATATCTCGCCTTATGCCATTCTGATAGCGATACTGATCATCTATATTCCCCTGGGCATGTTTATGGATGTTATTTCTATGACGCTACTCACTATTCCCATCGTAGCGCCCGTTATTTCCGGCCTTGGCTTTGACCTTATATGGTTTGGTGTTCTGGTAGTTATTATGTCGGAGATGGCCTTAATCACTCCTCCGGTAGGGATGAATTGCTTTGTGGTTCAGGGCGTGACCAAGGTCCCCTTACAGGACGTTTTCCGGGGCATTGTACCCTTTGTCGTTATGATGCTGATATGCCTGGCGATACTGATTGCTTTCCCGCAGATTAGCCTTTTTCTGCCCGGCACGATGAGGTAGCGAAGACTGAGTAGCTGTTCTTAAAAAAGTTTTACGTCGCCAGGTCATCTAAGCCAAGGGCGGCCAAAGTTTCCGGTCGTGGTCGTCCGGTCTCCTCATCCCACCCCCGGAAGCGGTAGTATTCCCTTAGCATACGGGCAAATCGCTCCCTATCGAGAGTATTGCCTCTCATATCAACTGCCTTCCCATCCGGGCCAGGAACCATCACTGGTTGCTCGCCTTTCAAGGGTTCCGTAAAATTGAAATCAAGGGGAAAGTCAGCTTCCGGGATTTCTCGTCCCTCCCTTATCAGTATGGCCCTTTGCAGGTTACAGATGACCTCGCCATACCGGTCGATATCTTTAGCGGCAGCCCCGGTAACAGCAGAAAATATTTTAGCTTCCATATCGGGGTCTCCAATACTATCCGGCGTGTTGAGGGAGTAGGTAATTGGCCAGCCAGAGTCACAGAGACCCAGGCTATCCTCGATATAGGTCCTGTTCTGTACCTTTACGGCCGCCAATGCCTTGCCATCATAGCTGGATTCATCTCCTGCCTCTTCACTGCCCCAGAAGGCCTTGGCTATCTTATACATTACACTCGTTGTAACTGGCGAGAGGTCCGGCTGGGATTGATTAATACCCCAGGCTATCCAGGCAAGGCCCCGGTGATTCAGGGGCCGATGTACCCTGGGTTCCATCGGGTCCAGTAGCGAATTGACAATATATGCCCTGGCCGGGTTCAGGTCGTTCTTACCCACGGGGGCAATAGTGTAGCTTAAAATATCCCCGGCCTTCTTCGGGACCTTCTCACTAGCCCTAACCATCCCCTCAGCCAGGATATCGCCAAAGCCCTCCCGGTAAGCGATTGAGTGGAGCAGCTTTTCCAGAAATTCCCTGGTTCCAATCTTAGACAGTGGTAGACCGGTTTCCTGGTCGGTGAGACTCCCAGACAAATGGCAGTCATAGAGCCAGTCAATCATGCTCTCGAGTTCGAAGGTACAGATTGAATAGTCGTTGGCCAAGATAGGGGCATCAAAGAATGTTTCTATCGGCTCATCCTTCTTGGAGTACAGCCATGGCAGGTAATATTCCATAGCCTGGCACTTACGATCTCCCTCCAGCCTTTGGCCATATATATACCTGCCCCTGAGGCAATCCAGTCCGCATTGGTAGCAATGTCCCTTCCCGACCGCCTCAAGTAAGCTACTGGCGCCGCTTTCGGCTACTTTCCGGGGAATAACAAATTTAACGTGCTTGTTTATCTTGGCAGTATGATGGATAAGCTCTTTGAGTTTAGCGGGATTGGCTACCGAAGGCTTACCGGTACCGGTAACGGCTATGGCTTTAAAGTTTTTAGCCCCCATTACTGCCCCGTAGCCGCCGGTAGAGGACGAGTGATGGGAGCCCGCAATCACTGCCGTTCTTACCTTCCTTTCACCAGCGACGCCTGTGCTAAGGTAACAAACATTCTTACCACGTACCTGCTGGAGCATCTCTCCGGCCCGGTAAACACCCTGCCCCCATAGTGATGAGGCATCGCGAAGTTCGGCTTCATTGTCGTTTATCCAAAGATATACCGGCTTTGCGGCACGCCCCTCAATAATCACACCGTCATAGCCTGCTTTCTTTAGCTCAGCGGGAAAGAAGCCACCGACATTGCCATAGCAGAACCCCTCCGGATAGGTCATGGGTGATTTACCGACGACGGTCATCCGGGTGGCACCCGGGACGCCGGTGGCCACCAGCGGGCCGGTCATGAAGATCAACCGGTTAGCCGGGTCAAAGGCCTCAATCTCAGGTGTCACCGTCTCCCAGTAGAGCCTGGTGGCAATACCGCGTCCACCCAGGTATCGCTCGGCGTACGGCTCTGTAGAAATCTGCTTTATTTCGGAACTACTCAGATTTACCCGCAGTATCTTCCCCGTCCAACCATGCATACTACTCCCCCTTAGCTAGCTCGCTTACCTCTTTCAATATTACGGTGCCCCATTCCGCAAAAAGGAATCATTCACCAGAATGATACGAAAGTCAATCTTATCGATATCTAGAGGGCGATACGGGAGAAATATTCCGGCAGTCCTCGAATGCTGAGACTCACCCGGAATAAGGCCCCAGCGGCTTCAGAATCGTCTACGCCTCTGGGGCCAGCGATAGCGCTGGTCACATACATATCCGTATAATCATCGCCACCGAAGGTTACACTGGATACCTTTCTGGCGGGAAATTGAACGCGCCTTTCTTCTAATCCTTGTGGTGTGTACCTCACCACAGCCCGGCTGCCCCACAGTGCCGTCCAGACATATCCCTCGGCATCTACCGTCATGCCGTCAGGATCGCCTTCGTCAGTTTGTATTTCTATAAATATGCGCTGGTTGGTTAGGGTGCCAGTCTCCTGATCATAATCAAACAAGTATATCCGGTGCATATTTGTGTCGGTGTAATACAGCTGTTTACCGCCCGGCGCAAAGCCAAGGCCGTTAGAAACAGAGATATCTTCCACTATTTGGGTTACCGAACCATCGGTATCGATACGGTAGAGCCCGCAGAGCCGTTCGCTGGTATTTATATCGGCCGGTACGGAACCCCACAATACTCGTCCCATCGGGTCAGCGATAAGATCATTAAAGCTGCTCCCGCGCGCCTCCGGTATTTGATTGATAATAAAATCAAGCTTGCCGTCTTTCCAGTTGGCAATAGCTCCTCTTTGCATGAAAAAGAGCAACGAGCCATCCTCCTGAATAGTAATGCCGGCCACCGGCTCACCTTCATAGCATATTTCATGTTCATCAGTCTCTGGATTAAAACGAAAGACTCGTCCTTGGATTATATCGACCCAGTAGAGCTGCTTTTCCATGGGGTGCCATATTGGCCCCTCACCTATCTGACACCGGTAATCAGTAATTATTTCTGGTTTCAACTTACCCCCTTAATCAGCATATTGTTTCACCTGTTTTTCACTGAGTTTACTTATGTTGCGAGAGACTGTCAATAGATGCTCTTCCCCGTCGGCAATTCATGGGTAGCAGTTTATCCTCCCAGGTACGCTCTACGGACGGTCTCGGTTGATTTAAACTCGTCAATATCACCTTCCAGAACGACCTTGCCGACCTGCAGTGCGTAACCCCGGTTGGCCACGCGGAGGGCCAGGGGAATGTTCTGCTCTACCAAAAGGATGCTAACTCCCCTTTGATTGATATCCTTAATCACCTCGGCCAGCTCATCAACCACTATCGGCGCCAGCCCCAGCGAAGGCTCGTCCATCAAGAGCAGCCTTGGCCTGGCCATCAGGCCACGGGCTATAGCCAGCATCTGCTGTTCACCACCGCTAAGGGTTCCGGCCTGTTGGTTGCGCCTCTCATATAGTATGGGGAAGCGCTCAAAGACTTCTTCCATAGCCTGGTTTGTGCCCGACTTATCTTTATGCAAACTGGCGCCGAGCTTGAGATTGACGAGAACTGTGAGATAGGGGAAAAGCTTCCGGCCTTCGGGGATGTGGACAAGACCAAGTTTCACAATCTCATTCGCGGCCATCCCGTCTATCCTCTTATCTGAAAACCATATCCCCCCTGAGGTTAATGGCATCAAACCAGACAATGACCTGAGTATAGTGCTTTTACCGGCGCCATTGGCGCCAATAATGCTGACCACAGACCCCTCGGCAACTTCCACCGAAACGTCGTTTAATGCCAGGGACTTCCCATAGTGCACCGTTATATTTTTAACCTTAAGCAACATATTCACCACCAAAGTAAGCCCTGATTACTTCCTCGTTCCTCCTCACTTCACCAGGTAAGCCTTCAGCGATTTTGTGGCCGAAGTTAATAACTACCACCCTATCACATAAATCCATGATCTGCATATTGTGCTCAACCAGCACAATGGTCATCCCCTGCTGTCGTGTCTTTTTAATGGCGGCCATGCTGAAATCGATTTCATCCGGGTTCATTCCGGCCAGAGGCTCATCCAGCAGCAGCAGTCTGGGTTTAATCGCCAGAGCCCGGGCCATGCCCAGCATCTTTTGATACCCGTGAGGTAAGTTCTTGGCCAGTTCATCACTGACGGTATCCAGCCCCACCAACTGCAGTATTTCCCGGGATTGCTCTAAAATATAGGCTTCGTTGCGGCGGTAGGTGGCCGTGTTAAAATAAGTAGCCAGCAGGCTTGACTTGGGACGCAGATGGAATGATGCCACCACGTTTTTAAGGACGGTGAAGTCGGCGAAGAGAGGGTTTAACTGAAAAGTCCGGCCTATTCCCAGCTCGGCAATCACGTGTGGTTTTTTACCGGTTATGTTTTTCCCGTCAAATACTACCTTGCCTCTCGTTGGTTGCAGGAATCCCGTCACTAGATTGAATACGGTAGTTTTGCCGGCACCGTTGGGGCCGATTAAGCCTACTATTTCCCCTTTATTGACCTGCATGTCAAGCCGGGAGACAGCGGCCAGGCCACCGAAATGTTTGGTCAGACCATCGATTTCAAGAAGCATGAGTGATTGCCTTCCTCTCGCGACGTCTGACTATCCATGACCTTACCAGTTGCGGCAAACCGACCAGGCCCTGCGGCATTAAAAAAACCACTACTAAAAGTATGCCGGCGGATAGAAAAGGAACGAACTCTTTCAGTTCCCGGAAAAGCTCGGGCACTACCATTAGGACCGCCGTTCCGATAATAGGTCCGGCAAAGCTTCCCATGCCGCCTACTATAGCATACAGAACCAGCCAGAGGGTTGCCAGCATATCAAAGCTGGTGTAGGACAGTACCACATTATAATGAGCATAGGTAGCACCAGCTAGTCCGACAAAAAAACAGCCTACCGCCACGGCGATAACCCGGTAACGGGCTTCGTTTATGCCAACACTGGAGGCTACCATGTATGACTGGGCAATCGCTTTCAAGTTCGTGCCAATACGGCAGAACTCAAACCGATAGAGGGCTAAAAGACAGAGCGAGGTAAGCCCCAGGAAGAAGTAGTAGTAGGGTACCTTTGTGGCACCCAGCAAATACGGGATACCGATGAGGCCGCCATACGCATTAGTCCATTTCTCGAATACAAACAGTATCTGTAGAACCCCTATGCCGAAAAAAAGACTTACCACAGCGTAGTATATCGCCCTCAGCCGGGCAAACGGGTAAGCTATGAGAATCCCGATAACCATGGCTGCCAATGCCCCCAGTGGAATGGTGAGCCAGGGCGTCCACCCCAGCTCTTTGGATACCACAGCCGAGGTGTAAGCCCCGATGCCCATAAAAGCGGCATGTGCTAGAGGGAACTGACCCGAGGTAGTTATCACGCGCAGACTGACCGTGGCAATGATGTATATGAAAATGAGTATGAAAACGTGCAACCAGTATGGTGATTTAATAAGCAACGGAAGCAAGGATAGAATAACTATTAGCCCGGCATAAACCGCTGGCTTGGTAAGGTTTCTATTTCTAATAGAAAGTTGCTTGTCCATCACGTCCATACATCTTTTTTCTTATCCTGACTTACGGCCAAAGAATCCCTGAGGTCGGAACAGTAGAAGAACAACGATTATACCGAAGGCGATGGCCTGACTGGCAGCACCGCTGATAAACAAGGGTAGCGTCGCGTCGATGGCACCGACGACCAAACCGGCAAAAAAGATGCCGCCGATACTACCCAACCCACCCAGGATAACCAGTTGCAGTGCTTTTACCAGCATTTGGGATCCCATAAATGGGGTCAATGATAAATAAGCGCCCATTAGGGATCCCGCCACCGCCGCCAGTCCGCAGGCCGTGAAACAGGCAAGGGCCGAAACACGGTGGATACTAATCCCCTGCAGTGCGGCTCCCTCGGGGTCTTGGGAGACGGCCTGCATTTGCTGACCCGTTCTCGTGCCATTAATGACCCAGACCATTATCAGCAAGAGAGCGCCGCCAATAATAAAGGTTATTAGCCTCTCGGCACTGAGATGAATAGCCCCGATCCTGATGATGCCCGAAGCAAATTCGGGTATAGACCATACATTATACCCTACTAGCAAATTCACCGTAGTCTCCAGAATTAGTATGACCCCGATGCATACCACTATGGTGCGGTCAAAATTTCCAGAAAAAGGGCGGAAGCAAAACTTCTCCAGGAATAGCCCAAACGAGGCAACTATTAGCACTGCTAGCAAGAGCGATAGCCATAGATTAATACCGAGTTGCACGGCAAATCCGTAACAGATATAGCCACCAATCATGTATACAGCCCCATGGGCAAAATTGAGGATACCCATGATGCTGAAAAGAAGAGCAAAACCTAGTGCCACCAATATGTACATTGATGCCAGCACTAGCGTATTTACTAGCGAAATGACCGCCAGTTCCATTCAGGATTGCTCCTTATGATTGCCTATACTGTCTTACTGAACAATCGGGCGAGGGGCTATTACACCTCACCCGATTATCCCATCATTGCCTGATTTCAGGGGGATATATCTACCATATGGTTAAATACATATACCATACAAATTGCGCTTTGTCAATATACCATATTAAACTGGTTAACGGTATCTACTGCTTTTTGAACGCTACTATAAAGAAGCCCGATGGGGTGAACAAGCTTGTGGCTGTCACCATATATCACCTTTACCAGGGCAATTACCTTAAATCTCGGCGCTAAATTGCCCGATACTCTATGTCCCGTGAATCGTGCTGGATTGCCCAGCCCACCTCATTTATTTGATACAATAGAATACCCTATCGGCAAATGCCAATCCTGGCATCTTTCGGGGGCGTTCTGGGTACGACATTCAAGCTATTGGGTAAGTCTTATTTAAAACAAATTGACATTAATTGAGGTGGTAGTGTATCGTTTTGGTATCACATACGTATAGCCTGGTAGTTAGTTACCACGCTCAGTCCCACAGTGGATACTAAAGATTAGTAACGCAGACAACAATCCGAGGAGGAATATAAATGGCTCTCAGCTTACACACCAAGCTATGTGACATGTTGGACATCGAATATCCGATCATGGCCTTCAGTCATTGCCGTGATGTAGTCGCCGCA
Source organism: Dehalococcoidia bacterium (assembly GCA_011191985.1). Taxonomy (GTDB): domain Bacteria; phylum Chloroflexota; class Dehalococcoidia; order Dehalococcoidales; family W111; genus W111. Next base: position 72,548 of record DUEU01000068.1, on the reverse strand, counting down.
GTCAGTAATGCCGGTGGGTGTGGGGTTCTGGGTACCGTTTGGTTGAGTCCGGAGGAAATAACGGCCGAGGTCAAGTGGCTGAAGGCAAACACCGATAAGCCCTTTGCGATAGACGTCGCCTTCCGGACTGCCAATCAGGAAATAGACACTGTGGAGCGGTTGCTAACTAAGGTCCCTCAGGAATACAAAGACTTTATGGATGGAATTAAGAAAGATCTAGGTCTGCCTGAAGAAATCCCCGGGACACGGCTGGAGCGGCCATACATTGGCCCCGAAGGTGCTTATGAGTCGGTGAAGCGGCAATGGGAAGCCGCCATAAAAGAGAAGCCGGCTGTCTTTGCGGCGGCACTGGGAGTAACCCGCGAGGCTATAGAGGAAGCCCATGCCGCCGGAATAAAAGTAATCAGCCTTGTTGGCAATGTAAAAAATGCTCGCCGCGTGGCCGAACTTGGGGTTGATATCATCGTGGCCCAGGGGACCGAAGCCGGGGGACATACCGGGAGAATAGGCACTATGGCATTAGTGCCTCAAATAGTTGATGCCGTTAGCCCGATACCAGTGCTGGCGGCCGGCGGCATCGGTGATGGCAGAGGGCTAGTGGCCGCCCTAGCCCTGGGTGCTGTCGGCGTATGGACGGGCACCATTTGGTTACCGGTCCACGAGAGCCCGCTGGCGGACTGGATAAAGGACAGGATGCTCGAGGCTGCGGACGAAGATGCTGTCATCACTAGGGTATACACCGGTAAGACCGCCCGTGGCCTAAGGAATAAGTATATTGACCTCTGGACGCAGCCGGGCGCATTACCGACCCTGCCGATGCCACTGCAAGGTATTTATCATCCCATGCCCTGGTCGGTTTACACCGAAGACCCAACGTCACTGGCGATATTTAATACCCCGCAGCTGCGTGAGTGGGTCAGCACGGCATCGGGGAATATAGTGGGGTTAATCAACGGGCGTAAGTCAGCAAGACAGGTTCTGTACGATATGGTGACACAGGCAGTCGATATCTTAGGCACTGAATAGCATACTGGCGTGGTTTTGGTGGTAGAACAAGTTCGTTTTAAATAGGGAGTTGAACCTTACGTAAGGCACCCCATTCTTGGGGGCATCTTAGCTTGACTTTTTAGCGGTATCTGCGGTATAATGCGCCCTAAGGTATAAACAGCTTCCAATTGGCCCTTTAAGATTTAGGGTTGTATTTGCGTGTGTAACATGGTCTGGTATCTCAATGTTCTGTACTGAAAATGAGGTATATCCATGACTCTACATCATGGCATTGGAGTCCTCAATAAAGACGGTAGCAGTACTGAATAAGACAAGTGGGCGGTGATGAACCACCCCCGGGATATCGAGGCTGACCCGGTTAATGCCCTTGGGTGGCCTGTTGTTTTTCGGAGAAACTCTGAAAGATAAGAAAAAAGAACCTTAAAAAGGAGAAAATAAGGGAGGGAAAATGGCCAAGACTGATTATTTTATATATGAGAAAGACCCCCAAAAGAGGATCGCCCGCTTAACCTTTAACCGGCCGGAACAGATGAACTTCATTAAATGGGAAGATATGCAGGCGCTCAACCCGTTATTGAGGGAGATAGAAAAAGATGACGATGTAAAGGTGCTGATAGTGAAAGGCGCTGGGGAATGCTTTGGAGCTGGCGCGGACTTAACGGGTTTGGGAACGACAACCGTACATTTTTCACGTGACCCTAAGGCGCCACGTCCTACTGTCAGAGAGCGGCTGTTTGAGGAGAAAGATTGCTTTTCTGATTACACCGATAAACTGAGCCAGAGCTATCTGTTTCATTTTGCCAAGGCTACTATTGCTCAGGTACACGGCTACTGCTACGGCTTCCACTTTGGTTTTGCCCAATCCTGTGATATTACCATAGCGTCAGAAGATGCCCTATTCACTCATCCCGCTTTCAGGTACATTACCGGCGAGCAGCCCCTGGGTGTGTGGTTACAGGAAATGGGGTCCAAAAAGTATATGGAGATGGTGCTGACCGGGCGTCCTTTTGATGCCTGGGAGATGGAGAAGATGGGTTGTGTGAACAAAGTTGTGCCCCGCGAAAGGCTCGATGATGAGGTAAACGAGATGGCGGAGGTAATCGCCAAGAAGCCTATTGAGTTGTTGGTAGTAGAGAAGCATTTAGTGGATTGCCTGAAAGCAATGAAGAACGATCTCGCTGCCCCCAACTTGGTTGCCGCCTTGGCCCACTGTGCGGCCACTCACATGAAAGCAGAGCCAGGTGATTTTCTGGTGTTAAAAGAAGTAAGCCAGAAGGGAGAAAAAGGGGCGATAGATGTCAGGGAGAGTCGCTATCCTCCCAAGTATCGCCTGAGCTACAAGGGCAGAGCCGCCAAGGAGTAGGCCATAATAAGGAGGTCGAGGGATGGATCTGGTTCTAATATGTAGAGATGGACGGGCCGATTCTTTTATCAGTAACTTACTCTTAGCCATGGAAGCCAGGGAGGCCGGACAGCAGGTGGCGGTACTGTTAAGCGGGGAGGCTCTGGCAGCGCTTACTGACGGAGTATTTAGGTGGGCACGTCAGTTGACCAGTGATGACGTTCGATTGAAAATGGCTGGTGTGGCCGCTTCCCTAGGGATACCAGTGGCGGGTAGTGGTGTGAGCCGGATTGTGGATACAAAACAGGTGATAGCTGAAGCGCAGAAAGCGGGCGTAAGCCTGATTGCCTGTTACCCCTGGCCAGAACTTCTGGAGGTCGCCGACAGGTTACCCGACGGGGTGGTCAAGGCGGACGCAGCGTCTGTGTTGGCTATGCTAAGTGAGGCGAAGACGATCATCGGCAGCCTTTGATGCCTGTTTCGGAGGTGAATTTATAAATGTATGAAAAATTGGAGAACTGGCCTAAAGAGTGGACCCGAGTACCCGGGGCTTTTGAAGATTTAAAGGACATTATTTACGAGAAGAAGTATTTCTCCAACGGTGGTGTCGCCAGAATAAGTTTCTGCTACGAGGTCAAGCCGGGCTTTATGGCCTGGCGTAGCAGTACCTTTCTAGAATGGCGGGACTGTCTTATCGATGCTAACCGCGACCCGAGTATTGGTGTGGTGGTGGTAACCAGTACCAGCCCTAATTCTTTTATGGCCGGTGGCGATATGTATGATGAGTCCAGCGGTGGATCTGAGGCCGAATTCGAGAAGCAGAACGCCCTTCTTATTCAGGGCTCGATACGACGCTGCCGGAAGCCGATAATCGCGGCGGTAAAAGGGTATTGTATTGCCGTCGGCAACCATCTGGCCTACTTTACTGATTTTACCATAGCCGCCGATAACGCCATATTTGGGCAGAATGGTCCCAGAATTGCCAGCCCGGCAGACGGGTATATCGTGGCCTATTTGACCCGCGTTATCGGTGCCAAAAAAGCCAGAGAAATGTGGATGCTGTGCCGGCGATATACCGCTCAAGAAGCTTACGAGATGGGGCTGGTGAATAAGGTCGTCGCCCTGGATAAGATAGACGAAGAGGCCGACAAGTGGTGTCAGGAAATCCTTGACATGCATCCCGCTTGTATCGAGATTCTTAAAGCCAGCTTTGACGCCGATATAGATTATATGCGGGCATCGCTAACGCAGTTCCAGAACCTGATGTATCCCGACCATTTCCATAATCCGCAGACTATAGAAGCCCAGAGAGCGTTCTTTGAAAAAAGGACGCCTGATTATGGCAAGCATAGAGGAAGACCGGAGGGTTGGTCTTAGGAAGGTCTTTGCAGAAAGTAATTTTTCAATAAGGGAAAAAATAACTGGCTTGGAGGCCAACCAGGATTGACTTACTCGATATAGCAGTAACTGGATTGTGGACGTTAAATTTTCTGCTCTGACGGGTTAGCGGTTCCGGAAAACAGGTTTCCTCTTCTCGGCGAAAGCTTTGGGCCCCTCAATACTGTCTTCCATCCCTTCAAGGTTGGTTTCGAGCGCCTGGTAAAATTCCTCTGCTTCTTCCTGGGTCATAGAAAAGCTGCGATATAGAATTTCCTTGAGGTTTCTCACACAGCGCGGCCCCAGGGACAACATCCGCTCTGCCCATGACATCGCCTCATCCATGACCTTATCTGGCGGCACAACCCTATTTACCCAGCCCATTTCGTATGCCCTTTGAGCCGATATTCGGGCGTCTCCCCAGAGCACAACCTCCATGGCATGCCCCAGTTGCAGTTGTCTGGTCAGGCCGTATACCCAGCCCGCTGGCATGTTCCATCTTGTCTCAGCGATACCGAACTCGGCTGTCTCGGAGGCTATCCTGACATCACAGGCCTGGGCCAGTGCCCAACCGCCACTTATGGCATGCCCGTTGATGGCGGCAATAATGGGTTTCCACGTCCTGGTAAGATAAAACCTGGGCCATTCGGGGGTACCCAATCCTTGTTCGTTTCTTTCTTTTGTCTCGATAAGGTCGGCGCCGGGACAGAATACCTTATCACCGGCGCCGGTCACTATAGCCACCCATGCCTCCTCGTCCTCATCGAAGCGTTGCCAGGACTCTACCAGTCTTTGCATCGATTCCAGGCTGAGCGCGTTCAACCTCTCCGGCCGATTAAGCTTTATGGTGACTATCCTGTCTTTCTTCTCGTAGATAAGGATGTCGGGCCCTGATATCGGCATGCTACCGCTCACCCCCTATCGGCTTGAAGTGTTTGATATCGAATATGCTGCCGATACGTTTCTCATTGAATACCGCCCTTACCCTCATCCCGATAGTTACCTTTTGGGGATCAACTCCGCTTATTAAATGTACCAGGCCGGTATCGGCTCCATCCAGTTGAATAATCCCATAAATAAATGGTGGCTCGGCGGGGGAATATGGTTGCGGGCTGTTTACAATTGAATACGTTGTCAACGTGCCGGTGTTGGCGACCGGAACGAAGTCGGTTAGGCTGGCAAAGCATTTATGGCAGGTTGACCGCGCCGGTACATACACCCGGTTACAATCGGGGCATCTTATCCCCATTATTCTCTGGTTATCCCTCAATTCGGTCAGGAACTTGCTCCTGATGGTGCCGGCGTCGTAATTGAATATGCTGTCGAAGTGCCTTTCCGCGATGAGTATTTCCTCTTTCGATTTACGGGCCATTTTCTATTCCTCCACCGTTCTCCAGAATTTAATATCCTGCATGGTGCCGGTCCGTTCTTTCCGGGGCTTCCACACCGCTTCGACGCGCATTCCCGGGTGAAGATTCTTGGTGTCTTCCGCATCCATGGCATGTACCAGGAGCGTCCATTCGTTGCCGCCGTCCGGGCGTATGAAACCAAGCGGCCCGAACACCTGCCCATCAGGGTGCCAGCCGGTTGACGGGTCTATTTCTCTCGAACCGGTAACGTGATAGGCGAGCAGCAGTGTGCCCCTGTTGCCAAGCTTTAACCAGTTCTCCTCTTTGTCCTCGATTCTGATCTTGCATTTGCCGCAGACAATTTCTGGCGGCAGCAAAATTGCGCCGCATTTGGGGCATTTAATGGCCCATAGCTCGGCTTTGTCCCTCATCCTCAGGAAAAACCGGTTAACGAAGGCACCGGCTGGCTCTTTCCAGTGGACGGTTAACCGGTGGGGTACTCGTATATATTCCTGGGTCGTTTTTTCTTCCATCTCATAGCCTCCAAATTCACAGTGTCTTGTTAAAGAGTACCATGGTGGCAAACTGGTCAGCCCCCTGGGCATACGCCAGAGCTGACTTTACCTCCTTGGGCACCTGATGTTCGCCGCCATCCCCTCTAATCTGCAGCGCGGCTTCAGCCATCCTTTGCAGGCCGCTGGCCCCGATGGCGTTGGTGGATACGACGCCGCCCCCCGGGTCAACCGGAATATCGCCATTGATCCAGGTTGCCTCTTCTTCGATCAATTTCCAGGCCGTACCCGGTTCACAGAGCTTTATAGCTTCGTAGTAGTCCACCTCGTGCCAGGTGGACGGGGAATAGGATTCGATAAGGTCGAATTCCTTGCGGGGATTTGTTATCCCGTTTCTTTTAAAGAGCTTAATAGCACACTGTTCCACCCCCCACCGAAACTGCGGACCGGTAGGGAAGACGGCGCCAGCATTAAGCCAGGGCTCCCCCATCCTTGGCTGCAGGCCGCTATGTACACAAATATGGTCTTTAACCCATACCGGTTTCTTGGTTATCTTTTTGGCCCTTTTCTCTGAGGCCACTATTACGGCACAGGACGCTACCGAAGTGGGACAGGCGTGCAGGAATCTGAGCGGATCTATAATGAACTCGGAGTTCATAACCTCTTCTACCGTCAGATTTAACTTCAGATGGGAATAGGGATTCTTTCGGGCGCAGTCGGCCTCTTTCACCCGGAGCCTGGCGATGTGTTCTTCGGTGGCCGATTTCCGGTTCAGCACGGATACGGCTGTTGACCACATCGAGCCTATAGCTCGCCCCGAACCGCCGGCAATGTTGAAAAACGAGTCCTCCGACCGCATACCGATACCGCCATAGGCACCCTCATCCTGTTTTTCAAAGCCCACAATCAGCACCGTGTCGAACAGACCGGAAGCGGCGTGGCTTACTCCGGTGGTAAAGACCGTAGCTCCGGTGTCGCCGGCGTCGTTTACCTTCATCCCGGACTTTTGATAGGCACCTAAACCCTCTACCAGCCACTGGTCGGTAAAAACCGTCCCCTCGAAGAATTCCATGTTACCGCATATAATCACGTCTATATCTTTAATGGTCAGCCCGGCATCGTCCAGAGCCGCTCTGGCCGCTTCGTTTACCAGTTCAACCTGGCTGACATCGCCTCGCCGTCTCTTACCTGGCGTCTGGCCAACCCCTACTATTGCCACTCTCTCCGACATAGTTAATCCCCCTTCTCTCTAGTTTCCCAGTATTATTACGCACTGTGACTGTCCGCATGGTCCGTAAAAACCGTGAGCCAGGGCAGTCTTGGCGTTTTTAATTTGCCTTCTACCCGCCTCGCCTCTGAGTTGCAGGGCGGCTTCGGCGACCCGGGCCGTGCCGGCTACCTGGAACGGGTTACCGGCCAGGATACCACCAGATGGATTAATCGGCAGTTCCCCTTTCATCTGGGTCGCCCCGCTGTCTATCAGGTGGCCGCCTTCTCCCCGGCCACAGAAGCCCAGTCCTTCGGTCCATAGCAGTTCCTGGTAAGAGTATTCCGTAGATATCTCGGCGACATCGATTTCTTTTAGAGGGTCTGAAATCCCGGCCATACGGTATGCCCTTTGTGCCGCGAGTGCCAGCGAGTCACAATCGGCCAGGTCTCTGTCACCCAGGTAATGGGCATCGTAGCAGTTACCGATGCCTCTTACCCATACCGGCTTGTCCGTTATCTTTTTAGCCGCTTTTTCTGAAGCCAGTATTATGGCACAGGCCCCGTCAGAAACAGGTGGCTTGCTATCAAGAACCCTGATTGGAGAGGCTAGCATCCTTGATCCCAGAACATCGTCGATATCAATGCTCAGAGGTTCTTGAGCGTAAGGATTTCTTTTTGCATTTCGGCGGCTTTTCACCGCCGCCTTAGCGCATTGCTCCGGTTGAATGCCGTACTTATACATATACCTCTGGGCCTGTAAAGAAGCGGCGGTAAGGTAGTCAAAACCGAGCGGCTGGAGAAATATGTGGTCAAAAATACAGTTCTCTATGCCCCCTCGCGAAGTTTCCGATTCCTTTGTGTTTGATACCACCATGATAATGTCATGGTGGCCCGAGAGTATTTCCAACACGGCATGGTAGACAGCATACGTCCCGTCCCCAGACACATTATTCTGGGCCAGGCCGAATGCCCCTATGTAGTGGTGTATCCAGAAGAAGTTGCAGGTTCTGCCGATAAAGTGGTCCTCCCCGGTGGTCAGTATTTTCTCAATACCGAACCCGTCCTCAGCGACATCCTGATAGGTAAGCCCTGTCTGCTGTAACGCCTTTTCTATAGCGTCGTAGGCAACATCACCCTGCCACATATCGGACTTATTGGCTTCATACTTTGTCTGGCCGATTCCTACAATGGCTACTTTTAGTGACATTTACTTTTACTTGCCTCCTTTATACGGTAGTTTGATACTTACTTCCCCTTGAAGATCGGTTCCCTTTTCTCCATGAATGCGGCCGTAGCTTCTTTGAAGTCTTCGGTCATGAACAAAATACTCTGTGCCTTGGCTTCACAGTCCAGCGCGGTGGGCAGGTCCGTTGCCAGTGCTTGCTGAAGGGAGGCTTTCATCATGCCGACGACCAGTGGTGAAAACTTGGCCAGTGTCGTGGCCAGTTCTCTGGTCACGCTCTCTAGCTGGTCGGCAGGCACCACCCGACTGACCAGCCCTATCCTGTCTGCCTCGTTGGCCTCAATCACCCGGCCAGTGAGTAATAGCTCGCTTGCCTTGGCGAAGCCGACCAGCCGGGGGAGAAAGTATATCGCCCCAAAATCGGGGTGAAGCCCTCGAAAGACGTATGGCTGGCTGAACTTGGCCTCCTCCGAGGCAACGACGATGTCACCGGCGAGGGCGAGGTTGCAGCCGCCGCCGACAGCAAAACCGTTCACCGCGGCGATCACTGGCTTAGGCATGTTTCTGATACCCATGACCACCTGACTGGCTTTCTCCATCAGCTTCAGCGAAACAGCCGGGCTCATGGCTTTGAAATCCGGTGAGCTAATGTCTGCGCCCGAACAGAAGGCACGACCGGCCCCGGTAATAATCACCGCCCTTACCTCATCGTCCTGTCCTACTTCAGAGACAGCCCGTATGATTTCTTCCGTTAATTCTGCGTTGAGAGCATTTAGTTTTTCCGGCCGGTTCAGGATTATGGTGGCTACCCTGTCTTCCTTTTTCAGAATTAGGTTTTTATAGCTAGTCATGACATTCTCCGTCATATTAATGATTAAAACCTATAGGTTTTTGCCTTAACATACCTTGATAATCATCGGGACTAGAGCCCCATCTCACGGGCGATTACCATTCGCTGGATCTGAGAGGTTCCGCCTCCTATCGTGCTTATCTTTGAGTTTCGCCAGTGACGTTCCATGTCCATCATGGGGTCCATACTGTAGCCACCCATAATCTGCATGCCGGCGTTGGTAATACGGGCAAAGACCTCGGCGGCATACAGCTTGGCCATGGAGGCCTCTTTGTTGCACGGGATGCCATCTTTTATCAATGAGGCAACGTTATAAACAAGCAAGCGGGCGGCCTCAAGTTCGGTCTGTAAATCAGCAATCATGTCTCGGATTGCCTGGAATTTGCTAATCGGTCGGCCAAACTGCACTCTTTGCTTGGCGTAGTTGACGGCCTCATTCAAGGCGGTCTGAGCTTCACCTACTATTGCCGCGGAAATATTTAACCGTTCTATCTCCAGCTCGCTGGTTAGGTAGGTCCACCCCTTGTTTAACTCGCCGAGCAGGTTCTCCCGAGGGACCCTGACGTCGGTAAGAAAGATTTCTGGTGCTTGAATAGCTCGGGCAACTATAAGTGGCATCGGTCGAACCTCAACTCCGGGCAGGTCATTCGGTATCAGCAGCACGCTAATCCCCTCATGTTTGGGGGCTTTTTTATCCGTACGGCAGGCTACTAGCATTATATTATTGGGCATATTCCCCGCGCTGGTGAATATTTTCGAACCGTTAACCACAAAATGGTCTCCATCCAGCACTGCCGAGGTGGCAACGGCGGCGGCATCTGAGCCAGCACCGGGTTCTGTTATGGATATTGAGAACACGATTTCACCTCTGACGAAACGGGGGAGATACTGCTGTTTCTGTTCCTCGCTGCCGAAACGTTCTATAATTTTGGCGAGCATCATAGGTCTGGAGAAAAGGTTCCCCATGTCTTCGCAGTATTTAGCGGTCACCTCAGAAAAAATGGTAAACATTACTTCGTCAATATTTTCACCACCGTATTTCTCGGAAACTAAAAGACCAAGCCAGCCCTGCTGTACTCCCTTTTCCCACCATTCCTGGGGGAAACGACCCTCCAGATCACAGCGCCGGGTGTATTCGGCCCCGCCTTCTTTGTCAGTGAAGTCGTTGAGCATCTTCCGCCACATTTCTTGTTCTTCGGTAAATCTCAAATCAGTTCACCCCCGCTTTCGCTAGTATCTCTGTCTACCTTTATGGTGTAGACCACTAATGAATCAAGGTAACATCACCGTATTCGTATGATTAGAAACGGACCTAGTTTACGATTCCAGCCTGGCGCAATTCCTCAATATCGTGTTCATGGTAGCCTAATTCGGTGAGAATATCAAACGTGTGTTCGCCGGGCCGGCTATGCAGCTTTATAACCTCATCTTGCGTCCCAAAGAGCTTCGGGGGAGTAACCACCTGTTTAATCACCCCGGCTTGCGGGTGATTAACTTCATCTATCATCCCACGATGAATTATCTGCGGATTAGCCAGAGCCTCTTCAACAGTATTCACCGGTGCAACACACACGTCTTTCTGGCTTAAAAATGCGAACCACTCGTCCCTGGTTCTGGTGCGGAAAATCTCTCTGAGCGCGGTAAATATTTCTGCCTTTTTCTTGCCTTCATCATGCTGGTAAGGAATGAAATCGTCTCGTTCTAACGCCCGGCAGAGGTTTTCCCAGAAGTGAGGTTCTATACAGCCAATAGTGATATACTTGCCGTCCTTGGTCTCGTAAACATTGTAATAAGGGGCGCTGCCCATCCGCGCAGAGTCGCCTCGCTCAGGCACGGTGCCGGTCATAAAGTAGATTGACGCTTCCATAGCTAGCAGTAACACGACCCCGTCCATCATGGCTACATCCAAGTACTGCCCTTTACCGGTTCTATCCTTGGCCACCAGAGCCGCCAGAATAGCGATGGCGGCCTGCAGCCCGCCGCCAGCATAGTCCCCCAGAAAATTGTTGGGGATTACTGGACGGCCACCACGCTCACCGATGAGACTGAGCATACCACCCATGGCCAGGTACTGGAGGTCATGTCCCGGCAGCATATTGTACGAGCCGTCTTGACCATACCCCGAGAGAGAGCAATAAATAATACTCGGGTTGAAGCCTTTAAGGGTTTCATAGTCTACCCCCAGCCGTTTAACTACCCCGGGCCGAAAGCCCTCAACTACTACCTCCGCGTTTTTTACCAGCTTATAGAAGATATTGCGTCCCTGCTCCGCTTTCAGGTTAAGGCACATGCTTCTCTTGTTGCGCTCGAAAGGATGGTAAGCAAGAAGGTCACTTTTTCCTTCTACTCCTAAGAATGAGGGCAATGACCAGTCGAGCGGTTCGATTTCCAGTACGTCGGCGCCTAAATCAGCCAGTATCATGGTGCCATAAGGCCCTGGTGCCAAACGGGATAAATCTAGAACCTTTATACCTTCTAACGGCCGCATATACCCTCCACGTTGTTGCTAGCTTACGTACAGCAAGAGAGGTGATAGCCGAGCTGCCCTGTATAAACCCGGTAACAGCTTATCAAGCTGGTATATCCTGATTCAAGGCAAGCTCCGCATATATTCCTCTTCCTCTTTGTCCAAGCGATACCATGCCCAGGGCCATTCCGCGTGGGGGGGATGAAGATAATGAAAGAACTCCCTTTCATAGAGTGCGCCTAGCTCGTGCTTGGCCAGTTTGAACATGGTGGCAAACTCGGCGACCCTTCGGCCAACAATTGTGGCCAGCTCCTTCCCGGTCTGGTCCTTCTTGACACCAAGTGCTCGGCCGTCCTCTTCAGCATTGGAAGGTCCGTAAGGGGGGCCGCTAATGGCCGTCCCACTGGCCGCGACCACCATCTCTACGGCAATGGCCTGGGTGGCCATTTCCCTCAGGGCACTCTCGCACCCTCCAAAAGGAGGGCCGGCAAAGGCGGTAGTGATAATACCCGCCGGTTTGTTAACAAAGTCCCCCTTCCAGGGGTAGAGGCGCTCCATCAGGAGCCGGAACTTGCTGGTATAACTGTGCTGGTGAACTGGCGAGCCAAAAATTAAGCCATCGGCTTCCTCGATTTTGGGCCACAGCTGTGACATGTAGTCATTTTTAATGACACAGCCAAAGTCCCGCCTGACCTCGGTCCCTTTCCAGGGTACACCTTTATTGGGAAGGCAGGATAATTGCTGACCGCAGCACTGTCTTATCTCCTTGTGGGACAGGTCGAGGAACTCAGTTTCTATCTCAACCAGTTCTTTTACCCTCTTGCCGAACTTCTCGGCGGCTTTGAGGGCATACAGGACTATCCAGGCCGTGTTTCGAGCACTCCTAACAGCGCAGGAGAGCCCAAGTATTTTTACCTTCAGCCTTTCTGACATCCGTTCACTCCTTCCAATGCCCTAACTTGTCCCGGGTTATTTTTTACCGAACTTCATGATGTCGGCTTTTTCCAGCCCCATCATGTACTCTTCATCCTCTTTATCCAGCTGGTTCCACCACCAGGGCTCTTCTCTATCGGGGCGATGAAAGACCTGCATAAACTCTCTGGAATAGAGAGGGCCCATTTTCTGCATGGCTACTCTTGACATAACGGCATACTCGGCTACCTTTCTACCAGCCCAGACGCCCATGTGTATCCCCATGTAGTCCTTTCTACCTACAAAAGGTGCCCCGGTGATCAAACAGGCACCACCTCCCCAACCACAGGCACTGGCTCCCCAACCAATTGGCAGCATCTCCAGGGCTACTAGCACAGTGCCCATCTCACCTATACAGCTCAATTGCCCGCCTTCCCGTTGCTCATTTCCGCAGGTAAGGGCAGTGGCTGGCTTCCTGCTTAGATAACCCTGAAAAAGGGCTGAATTGAGGCGGTCGGCCAGCAGCGCGAACTTGGTGCTGTAAGTCAAATTATGCACCGAGGAGCCGAAAACAAAGCCGTCTGCCTCCTTTATCTTCGGCAGTAGCTCTATCATGTAGTCGTCTTCTATAATGCAGCCCGAATCAGGCGGACTCCCATCTGACCTGTTGGCGGCATTGCTGGGGTCGCAGAGTCTCGGGCAGTCGCCGCACGGCTTTATTTCCTTGTCGGCCAGGTCTACAAACTCGGTCTCTATGCTAACCTGTTCGTTTATTCGCCGGCCGAATTTGTCGATTGCCTTAAGGGCATATTGGACAAACCAGGCTACATCCGGTTCATTTCTGTAGGCGCAGGAGAGCCCCAGTATTTTCACCTTCATTCCCCAGTACATCCTTTCTAGTTATTCCCATTTTACCGATGCTGTTTTAACTGTTTTATAATAGCATATAATTATTATTTTGAGAAGATACATTGCTTCTTCAAGAGAAAAGATAGGAAGGCTTATATTGACCGCCGCCGGGTATTGAGAGTAATATCAGAAAGTCGCTGGCGGCAGTTGGGCTTTCCAAACTACCCACACTTTGCTATAATCTGGTATAATAAAACCAGTTTTCACGGTATTATCAGTAAGATAATCAGGACACAAAGTTAGGTTTCGCTAAATTTAATTCACCAGACATTGCTGGCTTTAGTTACTTTGTTATCTGAGATAATGTGTAGAGTCGGAGTTGTGTCGAGAGGAGGTCAGCGACGATGAATAGCACCGGTGGCTTGGCTGAGTATGATCGAATGTACAAGACGGTATGCAAAATGTGCTATCTTGGTTGCGGCCTTGATGTGTACGTCAAGAACGGGAAGATTGTCCAGGTAGCGGGCATGGCAGAACATCCCTTGAACAAGGGCGAAATATGTGTGAAAGCGGAGCAGGCAATCGATTTTGTGTACTCTGAGGACCGCCTCAAGTATCCGCTGAAAAAAGAAAACGGGAAGTGGAAGCGCGTCTCATGGGACCAGGCACTGGATGAAATAGTCTCGCGGTTAAAGGAGAGCCAGGAAAAATTTGGGGGCACTTCATTAATCACTTTTGCTGGTGACGCCACGACCCTGGCCGGTGCCTGTGGTGCCATGTTGGGGGAGAGGTTCTGCGACGTCTACGGGACCCCGAACCGCTCTACAGTCAACTCTATTTGCTATGTTATTCGCGGCCGGGCCGGGATCTGCACCGTCGGCAAGTTCAACACTCCTGATGCCGAAAATGCCARGTGCGTAATACTGTGGGGCCACAATCCCCATGAGTCYATYCCGGCTTATGTCCGGCTTATTGATAACGCTATGGCCGGGGGAGCCAAGCTTATTGTTGTTGATCCCAGGCGAACTKCCTTTGCCAAGAAGGCCGATATTCATGCTCAGCCCAGRCCYGGTACYGATTGTGCMCTGGCYYTGGCCWTGATYAACGTTATCATAASTGAAGGGCTCTAYGAYAAGGAGTTTGTMRMGGAGTGGACRCAYGGCTTCARGGAAYTGGCTGARCGRGCAAAGCAATATCCGCCAGAAGAGGTTGAGCGAATAACCTGGGTACCGGCCCAGACCATTAGAGAAATGGCGCGGCTGTTCGCCACAACGAGACCCGCCTGCGTGGTCCAGGGCACCAACACGCTTGATCAGCAGACGTCTGGTTTTCAAAATTCGCGCTGTTTCCTCATCCTCCAGGCCATCACTGGGAATATTGACATACCGGGAGGTTTAATAAGGGTATCGGGTTCAGTACGCATGAGTCCAATCAGGCTTCCGGAAAAAGTAAAGGACCTGAAGCTGATCGGAGCGGACCAGTATCCTATCTTTCATGGTATGGGAGGTATGGTATTCGGGGAGCAGCAGGCTATGGAGTGGCCGGACTTAATACTGAGTGGTAAGCCCCCAATTAAGATAGGGATAGTGCAGGGTAGCAATCCTGCGGTCATCTGGCCTAATTCCAGCAAAGTAAGGCAAGCCCTAGAGAAACTGGATTTCCTGGTCGTCATGGACCTTTTCATGACCTACACCGCTGAACTGGCTGACGTGGTGCTGCCGGCGTCTACCTTCTTTGAAACAACGGAGGTATGCTTTGCCTCCGGTCGGCTAGCCAATGCCCCCTGGGTCATGCTACGCAAGAAAGTCATCGAACCTCTGTGGGAGTCGTGGCCTGACTGGAAATTCTGGTTTGAGCTGGGTAAAAGGATGGGCTATGAAGAGTATTTCCCCTGGAAGAGCCAGGCGGAGTATCTGGATTACCTGATGAAGCCGATGGAACCGGAGGGTATAACAATCAAAACGCTCGAGGAGCATCCCGAGGGTATCGCCTATGGTACCAAGGAGTACGGGGAGTATAAGACGAGGGGTTTTCGGACACCAACGGGGAAAATAGAATTGTATTCCGAAATACTGAAGGAAATGGGCTACGACCCCCTGCCATACTATGAGGAAAATCCTGAAACACCAGTCAGCGACCCTGTCCTAGCTAAGGAATATCCTCTTATTTTAACCTCTGGCGCCAGGAAAAAGGAATACTGGCATTCGCAGTTCCGCAACATATCCTCATTGCGCCAGAGAGTCCCGGAACCTTACGCTGAAATTCATCCTGATACGGCCTCGGAATACGGCATTAGTGACGGTGACACGATCATCATTGAGACAAAAAGAGGGAGTACCGAGTTAAAAGCCAACGCTACCGAGGATATTGTCCGGGGTGTTGTCCTCGTCCCCCATGGATGGACTAAGGGCAACATAAATTTTGTTACTGATAATAAGCATGCCGACCCGATAACGGGTTATCCCGCACTCAAGGGCGTGCTGTGCCGGATAAGAAAAAAGACATCTTAGAGTAATGATTGGGGATTGGACGCTGACGGTGTAAGAGCCTATCCTGGGAGAGGAGGTTACCCTATGAATCAAACCGAGGAGAAGATAATCAAAAGCTGCTGCCGTACCTGCCATGGTGGCTGTGGCGTCCTCGTTCATGTCAGGGACGGTCGGGTTACCAAGGTTGAGGGCGACCCCGAGTGCCCGATTAACTGGGGCAGCATGTGTGCCAAGGGTTTGTCCGTTATCCAGATGGCCTATCATCCTGACCGGCTCCTTTATCCTCAGAAGCGAGTGGGCAAAAAGGGAGAAGGTAAATGGCAGCGCATCTCCTGGGATGAGGCACTGGACACCATCGCCACCAAGCTAATGCAGATAAAAGCTGACTACGGCGCTGAGTCAATTGTTTTGTCCGAGGGGACTGGCCGGGACTACGAACCCTACTTCAGTCGCTATCAGAATCTCCTGGGTACTCCAAATCTGCTATCAGCCGGCTTCGTATGCTACGTTTCTCGTATAGCGGCGTGCCGGGTTATTGCTGGTGACCATATTGTCGCTGATTTCGATGGGAACCCGAACTGCGTAATGGTCTGGGCCAATCAGGTCACCGTTACCAATGCTGACGAATATAAAGGCGAGGGCTTGAACCGTGCCCTAGCGGCTGGCGCCAAGCTCATCGTTGTCGACCCGAGGTTGACCTATCTGGCGAGCCGGGCCGATGTGTGGCTGCAGCTCCGGCCGGGCAGCGATGCTGCTCTTGCCTACGGCATGGCTAACGTCATCATCGAGGAAGGGCTGTATGACCGGGACTTTGTGGAGAGATACACCCATGGATGGGATGAGTTCGCTAAGCGGGCCAAGGAGTATACACCGGAGAAGGTTGCCGAAATTACCTGGGTGCCTGCGGAAAAGACAAGGGAAGCGGCCAGACTTTACGCGCAAACCAAACCGGCCGCTATCATGTGGGGTGTGCCTATTGAAAACACAAGCAACTGCACCGATAATAACAGAATCCTGGCCGTCCTCATGGCTATAACTGGAAACATAGATATTCCGGGCGGTAACGTGTTTTACCCACGGCCGCCGATTCGTAATATATCCAGCTTCGCCCTGTTTCGCATGTTGCCTCCTGAACAGTTTGAAAAACAACTCGGTGGTGATAGGTTCAAGCTGGCCCACTATCAGGGCCAGATGAATACGAAAGTGGTCTGGGACGCAATCCTTACCGGTAAGCCATACCCGGTCAAGGCGTTACAGATACATGGCTCTAATCCGCTCATCACCCGCGCCGATGCGCGCTATATCTACAAGGCACTGAGCCAGCTCGAGTTTATGGTAGTCGCTGACTTTTTCATGACACCTACCGCCGAGCTGGCGGATATCGTTCTACCGGTAGCTACCTGGCTTGAGATGGACTGGGTAGCCGATACCTGGAAACGTCATGGCTATGCTTTACCGCGCCGTAAGGCGGTCGAGATTGGGGAGTGCTGGCCGGATGCCAAGATGTTCAACGAACTGGGCAAGCGGATGGGCCAGGAAGAACACTGGTGGGATAACTGGGAAGACGGCCTCGACTACTGGCTGGAGCCGGCCGGACTGACCTGGGAGCAGTTCAAGGAAATGGACTATCTTAAGGCTGAAATGGTGTACCGCAAGCATGAAGAAAAGGGCTTCCGAACCCCCACCAAGAAGTTCGAGATATGGTCTACCCAGATGGAAGAGTGGGGCTATGACCCCCTGCCCGATTACCGGGATGTGCCGGAGAGCCCCTTCAGCAAGCCGGAAATGCTAAAAGAATACCCCTATGTTCTCACCGCCGGTGCCAGGTCACCGGTCTTCTTCCACTCTGAACACCGGATGATCCCCTGGCTGCGTGAAATTCATCCCGACCCTATCGTGGAGATTCATCCTGAGACGGCCAGCAAGCACGGCGTAAAGGAAGGTGATTGGGTATATATCGAGAGTCCGAGAGGTAGAATCCAGCAGCGGGCCAGGATTACGCCGGGTATTGACCCCAGGGTAGTGGCTATCCAGCACGGCTGGTGGTTCCCCGAGATAAAGACCCCGGACCATGGTTGGGACAGGTCTAACTGCAACATTCTCACCGAAAATAGCCTCGAGACCTGTGACCAGGCTATGGGCTCGACAAACCTCCGGGTCCTGCTGTGTAAGATTTATCCGGTTAACGAAAAGGAGGCGTGCTGATGCTGATGGTTCCACACAAACGCATGACTATCGCCGACAATTGTGTCGGTTGTTACGCCTGTGAAGCAGCCTGTAAACAGGAGCACAACCTGCCGGTAGGGCCCAGGTGGATAAGGGTGTATCCGGACATGAGAGAGACCGGCGGTCGGTGGTATTTCAACTACATGGTTACCGAGTGCGAGCACGCTGGTCCAGCGCCCTGTCAGGTCGCCTGCCCGGCTGGGCTGGACGTCTGGCACTACGTAATTTTGGTTTCGCAGGGTAATTTCGGCAAGGCGCTGGAGGTGATAAGGGAGACCACGCCCTTTGCCGGAGTCCTGGGCCGGGTCTGTCCTCATCCATGTGAAATAGACTGTGAGCGAAGGACGGTCGATTCTGAACAACCGGTGTCCATCCGTCACCTGAAGCGCTTCGTAGCTGACTATGAGCGGGAAGCCGGACGGAAAAAGGCTAAAGCGGTCAGGAAAACAAAGGACAGCCGGGTAGCTATTGTCGGCTCCGGGCCGGCAGGCTTAAACTGTGCCTACACTCTGGTCAAGCAAGGATACCCGGTAACGGTATTCGAGGCAGCACCCGAGGCCGGTGGTCTGCTGCGCTATGCCTTGCCCAAGTACCGCCTCCCGGATGAGATACTGGATGACGAGATACACTATATCGAAGAGTTGGGGGTAGAGATAAAGACAGGCACTTCAATAAAAGATACTAAAACTCTCTTTAATCAGGGCTACCAGGCGGTCTTCCTGGCTGTTGGTGCTACCAGGAGCCTCAGGCTTGGCGTTGAGGGAGAAGATAATACCACAGGGGTGATGACCGCCCTCGAACTTCTGAAGCAGGCGAAGTCGGCGGCGAAACCGATTATCGGGTCTCGGGTGATAGTCATCGGCGGTGGTAACAGTGCCATGGATGCGGCCAGGGTATCGCTGAGGCTTGGCGCCAAAGAGGTTCATATGGTCTGCCTTGAGTCACGGGACCTTACCTCCAAGGACGGTATGCTGGCTGATGCTATCGAGATTGAGGAGGCGGAAGAAGAGGGGTTGATAATTGATACTTGCCTGGGAGTGAAGAAGGTCTTGAGTCAGAACGGGAGGTTTACGGGGATAGAGAGCATCCCCTGCATTTCAGTCCGCGAAAAAGATGGATCGTTTGCTCCCAAGTATGCCGAGCATCCGGTGCGCACTATGGAGGGGGATACCCTTGTCGTGGCTATAGGTCAGAGAGCGGATGTGCCCGGCTTCGAGGAAGTTGAGAGGACATCGGCGGGAACCTTTAGGGCGGACATATTCAGCCTGGCCACCAATGTCCCTGGTGTTTTTGCCGGCGGTGACGTGGTTAGCGGTCCGCTGGATGTGGCTAGCGCGATTGGTGCCAGTAACGAAGCAGCCATCTCTATTGACCGTTACCTCCGCGGGCTGGACCTGGTCGAGGGGAGACTACCCATCGCCAAAAGAGTAAGGCAGATATTGCCAACTAAAATCGTGAAGACGGTCAGAAGTCCAGTGCCTCTGCTCGATGCTCAGCAGAGGGTCAAATCATTTGCCGAGGTAGAGCTGGGCTTTGATGAGAGACTGGCTATTGAAGAGGCCAAGCGCTGTTTCAACTGCGGCGAATGCGGAGCGGCACTTGAGAAGGGTTTGACCACAGCCTGCGTACATGCTTGCCCCAGTCACTGTATCTACCATCCAACTCCGAAGATTGCCCTAAAGGTATATAGAGAGGATTTCCCGCATTTATGGAATATTACGCCAAAGATAGGCACCTATAGAGAGGACTAGGTAAGCGGCTAGGACAGACGGTTCGGGAGGTCAACATTGAGCCTCGAGAGAATTTTTACACCCATAAAGATGGGTAATATGTATTTGGAAAACCGGATTAAATTCCCCTCAATAGCGACAGACTACGTAACGGACGGGGAAGTTAATCCGCAGATAACCGCTTTTTATCGCGAGCGGGCTAAAGGGGGTGTCGGCCTCGCTGGTATTTGTCTCTGTCCTACCAGGCTTGACCAGGGACCGTGGTTGTCGATATACGATGACCGTTTTATACCCGGTGTTAAAGAAATCGTTAAGATTTTTCATGATAATGGGACAAAGGTCTACGCGCAGTTAATACCGGGCTATTCTTGGGCATTTCCCGGTCGCCCTGTGGAATTTGTTAGCCCGTCGGGCATCAGCATTACCGGGCGTGTTGACCCTCCTTACCGGCTGGGCGGACCAAGGCGTGGTACCGCTACTTCACGCCATATCCTGGATGAGTCCGAGATTGCCCAGATAACGGAAGCCTTCGGTGATGCAGCGAGGAGGGCCAGAGAGGCAGGATTTGATGCTCTGGAATTTGGCACTGGCGGGCAGTATTTTATCGGTCAGTTCTTATCTCCGCTGATAAATAAACGTACCGACAACTATGGCGGCAGCTTGGAAAACAGGATGCGGTTTTGTCTGGAAATCATTGATAGCGCTAAGAAAAACGCGGGGGCAGATTGGACTTATATTATACGCTGGGGAAGGCAATTTAGAGAAGACGGGGTAACGGTCGAAGACTTGAAGAGTACTGCTATTATGCTGGAAAGGGCCGGTATCGCCGCCATTGACGTCATTGCCGGCTGGCATGAAGACCCTGTCCCGATGATACAGAGCAGTGTGCCACAGGGAAAATGGATTTATCTTGCTGACGAGGTTAAGCAGGCGGTCAACGTGCCGGTCGGCACGGGGACGAATATCCAGGATGTTGAAGTCGCTGAGAAGGCGTTAAGAGAAGGGAAGGCCGATTACGTTTATATGGCTAGAGCCTTGGTTGCTGACCCCGAGCTACCGAGAAAAGCAAAGGAGGGCAGGTTAAAAGACATCAGGCCTTGCATTAACTGTGGCCGTTGCTACGAGAGTGCCGTAGTAGACGAGGTGGGACTATCTTGCACCGTCAATCCTCAAGTGGGTAGGGAGTGGGAATACGTCGTTGAGCCTGTGCCTGAGCCGAAGAAAGTTTTTATCATTGGTGGTGGTCCAGCGGGCTTAGAAGCCGCCAGGATAGCTTCTTTACGAGGTCATGAAGTAACACTCTATGATGAGAAGAGACGGGTAGGCGGAGCAACCCTGTTAGCGGGCGTTATAGACCAGAGAATAGAGAAATTCAATAAATACCTGCAAAGGCAAGTGAAAAAGTGGCCTCTCAAAGAAATCAGGCTGGGGGGAAAGGTTACCCGTAACCTGTTGGCAGAGACAGGCCCTGATGTCGTGGTCGTGGCCAGTGGCGGAATACCGCCCGTCTTAGATGTGCCCGGTATTGACGGGAGTAATGTGCTCAGCGGCTCGGATATTCAGAAACTACTGGGTGGGGGCGCCATTGGCAGGGGAGGCGTCGGGCAAAGATTGCTGTGGCGGCTTGCCTCTCTATTGGTGAGATACTGGTATAATTTCGGCTTTGTGCGGTGGTTTTTAAGGTTTCCCTTCCCGTTTAAGAAGAGGGTCATTATAATTGGTGGCGGATTTGCCGGATGTGAGATGGGGGAATTCTTGCTGGGAAAGGGTAAACAAATAACTATCATCGAAGAGGGGAGCAAGCTGGGTATAGACATCGGGCCGGTTACCAGGTGGGTGATGATGGGTAGACTGAGGGAAGGTAACGCCAGGCTGGAGACCGGCGTGCAGTTGGAGGCGATAACTGAAAGGGGCATTAAGGTCAGGAAAAACGGAGCTTCGCTATTCTTGGAAGGGGATACAGTGTTGCTGGCCAAAGGGTTGGTGGCCAATAGTGGCCAGATGAAAAACATGATCGGGAACATAGCCAACACCCGTTTTATTGGTGACTGTTCCGAGCCGGGTAAGATTATGGAGGCTATGAAGAGTGGGTTTCTCCTCGGCTTTGAAGTCTAAGAATATGGGGCACCGGTACGTACATCTTCAGTCTTGGTGACCCTGACAGCCGAGCTGGCCGGGGTACTTGCCGCGCAGGGCGCTATCACAATATTTATTGACAGTAAGCTGATAAGCCACTATTATTTTTCTAAATCATTACCTATTCAAAATTGGCTCGGCTGGTTGGAGAAAAGGATCAGGTACAGGAGGTTCAGCTTATGGAGTATAAAGGATTTATATTAGACAAAAATGAAGGTATCGCCATTTTGACCTTTAACCGTCCGGAAAGAATGAACGCTCTTACTGTTGAAATAGGTAATGTACTCTTGCCCAAGCTCTTCAGAGACCTTCAGGATGATGATGCTGTGCGTGTGTTGATTATTACCGGAACGGGGAAAGGTTTTTGCGCCGGGGCCGATATTGATGAGTTACCGTACATGAGCCAGCTTGCCGCGAAGCTGACCAGGGCCGGCCGTCTGCAGGCTATTGGCGCTTATACTCTATCACTTTATAATCTGGAAAAGCCGGTTATCGCCGCCGTTAACGGCGTGGCGGCGGGAGCTGGTGTCTCGCTGGCACTAATTGCCGACATCAGGATTGCTTCTGAGAATGCCAGATTTAGCATGTCCTTTGTTGACAAGGGATTGGTCCCGGACTGCGGGGCGACGTTCACGCTGCCGAGACTGATCGGCCTGTCCCGGGCCTTTGAGTTGATGTATGGCGGTGGGGTTGTTGACGCCCAAGAAGCGGAGCGTATCGGTCTGGTCAATAGGGTGGTTCCGCATGATAAGCTTATGGAAGAGACCGTTGCTCTGGCCAAAAGGCTGGCTAAGGCGCCACCGCTGGCCTTAGCCCAGACGAAACGGGCTCTTCACTACGGGATAATGAACAGCCTCGAGCAGCAGCTTTACTTTGAGACCTACGCACAGAACTTCTGCTCGGAAACAGAAGACGCCAGGGAAGGCATTAACTCGTTCCTGGAAAAGCGTGAGCCGCAATTCAAAGGCCGATGATAGTCTGGCCTCACATGTCTTTATGCCTAGAAAAGGTCATCCAGATCGGGGCCCATATTCAGAGGAGGCATACCACCGTGCGTCTGGGCAAATTCCTGGAGCAGTTCGCTCTCCCGCTGGGTGTACATCCTCTCCTCTTCATAAATGAAGTACCTGGCTTCAGCGCCAGAGTCCAGCTGCTCCTTTAGTCCTTCGTATAGGTTCATGTTGCCGCCGATGTAGATTATGTTCTTATCTTCGTCAAATAGCTGGAATACCCCCTCTGACTTTGGGACAGTCTCTATATTGGCAGCATTAAACTCAAGCCACCTCTCCGGCGGCAGGGCCGGCGGGGTAATATCCAGCCTGAGATCACATCGCAGGCAGCGCCCGGCTTCGTGAGTTGCTGTTTCCTCCCCGTAGCTGATAACTACCTCTCCAAAATTGTACTTTCTCTCGTCGGCAGCAAGTGTGGGCGTATTAACCCTTGGCCGCTTGGCGAAGCCTTCTTCCCGTCCCAGGCACATGTCGACTCTTTTCGTCTCAACAGCTGGCTGCTCAATAGCACCGCTACCACCCAGGTAACGGTCTATGGACTCAGCGGCTTTTTTACCCATGGCAATAGCCTCGATAACCGACGCCGGCCCCGATACCACATCTCCACCAAAAAAAACTCCTCTTCGTGACGTTTCCAGCGTTTTGGGGTCAATCGGCAGTTTGCCTCCAGGGCCGGCTGGCAGATCAAATCCTTTCGGAATTTCAGGCACCTGGCCAATGGCCACGATAACTGTGTCGAACTCGGCCAGAAATTCGCTGCCTTCAATAACAGTAGACCGTTTCCGGCCATCGGCCTCTTTCTCACCAAGTGCCATTCGCCGGCATTCCATGTCTAATATGCCATTCCTTCGGGAAATTTTGCTTGGTGTCATCAGGTAATCAATTTTAATTCCCTCATTAATAGCTTCTTCAATCTCCTCCGGGCTGGCCGGCATCTCGGTTCGTGAGCGCCGGTATAACATGGTTACTTCTTTGGCACCGAGGCGTAAAGCCGTTCGTGCTGAATCGATGGCTACATTGCCGCCACCAATTACCGCTACCTTTTCCCCCAACCTTACTTCCCGGCCTAAATTGACATCCCTCATTAGGGCGACGCCATCAATTATTCCTGGGCTGTCTTCTCCTTCGATGCCCAGCTTGGTACCTTTATGTGCCCCGATGGCCACAAAAACAGCCTGGTGCCCCTCTGCCAAGATTTCGTCTAATGAGTCCACCCTGCTATTAATTTTGGCATCGATACCGACCTGATTTATAATCCGCTGGATTTCCTTGTCCAGTATCTCCCTGGGCAGCCGATATTGCGGAATACCGACCCGTAACATGCCGCCCAGCTCTGGTAGCGCTTCAAAGATAGTAATTTGGTGACCTAATTCGGACAGATAGTAGGCAGCAGTTAGTCCCGCTGGACCGGAGCCGATAATGGCAACCTTCTTGCCTGTCGGGGGAATGGATTTGACGTGGCCATTGCCCTGTGGTATGGTGTCATGTTCCGCGGCAAAGCGCTTTAGCTCCTTAATGCTGATGGGCTCGTTAACAGCACCTCGCCGACAGACATCTTCGCAGGGATGGAAGCACACCCGCCCGAGCACTGCTGGAAAGGGGACCTTCTCTCGAATCGTGGCTACTGCCTCGGCAAATTTACCCTTAGCAATCAAGTTAACATAACGTGGTACATCAATCCCGGCCGGGCAGGCATTTCGGCAGGGGACTAGGGCCGTCTCTCGCTCAGCCCACTTAATGTCTTTGTCTAGCAAGGCCCCGGTGGGACATACCTCAACGCAGGCGCCACAGAGACGGCAATATGAGTCTTCTGCTGACGGGGCCAGCATCCCGGTGAGGACTTTACCACTATCTAATAGGTAGCCCAAAGCGCCTACTCCAAGCACCTCCTTACATATCCGAACGCAGCGGGTACAGCCTATACACAGATTGTAGTTACGTATGAATAAGGGCTCATCCTCTACGATGGCAAGGTTCCCTGGCTTGTAACGGGACAGTTTAAGTTTGCCGCCAATATATTCGGTGACCTTTCTCAGCTCACACACATTAAATTTGGCACAGCAGCGTTCTTCCTCGGGCACATTCATTGAGCAACGTTTCAAGTCACAGCCTTCTCGCTGGGGACATAACAAGCACTCATGCGGATGGTCGAGCAGGATAGCGGCCAACTTTTCGCGCCGGCGTTCCTGAATCTCAGGGGTACTGGTCTGGATGACCATGCCATCCTTTACCGGGGTAGTACAGGCAGTTTTTAAGCCTTCCCCCTCAATCTCAACCAGGCAAAGCTGACAACCCTGGTAGGCTTCTGCCGAGGTAGCTTCAAGTTTCACCGAACCTTGGTAAATCTGCGGTGACGGAGTGGAGTCTTTAAAGGAAGGCAGGTCGGGATGATAGCAAAGAGCCGGGATATAAATACCGGCTCTCTGGGCTGCTTGCAGGATATTTTGCCCCTCGGCAGCCTCTATTTTCATGCCATCAATAATTAAGTTAGCCATCTCGCTATTTAAATGCGGTTCAGTCAGCCAGTCGACCTGTTGCTGCCGAAGACGGAGATAAACTTCTTATTCCTGTATGTTATGTTTATCTAGCCAGGCTGGCCCGGGTTAACCTATCATAGAATAGCCACCGCTCACGCTCAGGGTCTGACCGGCTATATGGCTGCAGACAGCATCTGAGGCGAAGAACAACACTGCGTTGGCAATATCCTCGGGTCTGCCCAGTCTACCGGTAACGTAACCGCCAAATTTGACCGATTTCTCTAGACGCTCCGGCGTCAATGCGCCTATCGCCTGCTCCAGTTCACCGCCAGGCACAAACCAGCTTTTTTCGCCAACCGATTTCTCGTAGTCCACGGGCGGGGTGAATCCCGGGCTAATGGCGTTGAACCTTATCCCGTAGCGCTGGGTCAATTCCTTGCTCAGTGACTTAACCATGGAGATAACACCGGCCTTGGTTGCCCCATAGACCACCTGAGTGGGGTCACCGGTGCGTCCACCGTCAGAGCTGATATTGATGACGTTACCGCTTTTAGCCGGCATCATGTAATCCAGTACCGCCCTAGTGCAGTTTATGGTACCCCAGAGGTTCAAGTTTATGTCGCGCTCCCAGTCTGACCTCGGGGTCTCAACGAAGAACTTGTTAACCGTGCCACCAGCATTATTGACCAGGACATCTATCTTCCCGAATTCGTCATTTACCTTTTTAGCCATAGACTGTACTGATTCCCAGTCGGTTACGTCGCACGGCACCACAATAGCCCGGCCACCGGCTTTTAATTCGTCGCACTCTTTCCTTACTCTTTCACCCTGCTTGGTGTCTATGTCGGCGATGGCGACGTTGCACCCCTCGGCGGCAAACCCCAGGACTATGGCGCGTCCCACGTTTGAGGCACCTCCGGTGACAATTATCGACTTACCCTTTAATTTGAGGTCCATCCTATCTCCTTTGTCGTCTTTATTGTGGCGATTGTTAATTATCTGTTAATTATCGAAGACCACCATATTCAACTACAGGTAGATATTCAAGAACTTCATCGGTATAAGATGCACTTTAACTCTGCGTCGAGGTAGTGATTCTCTCTATTTCCTCTATTACTTCGTCGACATGTCTGATACCAACGGTCAGCACGGCATCACAGTGAATCGTCTTGTCGATATGTCTCCCAAGACGACTTTGCAGGCTTATGTGCTGCAGTACATAGCGCTCGATAAGTTCGTGGCTCGGATAGATAGTAATTTTCCTCCTGCTCTTGATATCAGCCGTAACATTTCTTCCCACAGCTTACTCCTTTCTGATACTGCACAACTGAAAGTTGCTTATGCATCGTGTCCGTATTTTTTCGGGTTGCCGTTAAAAGGCAACCCATATTGTTGGTTTTTCACCACCATCTTTCTACAACTCTTTGGCCACTAGGAAACCTTCAAGTACGGCTTCCTTTATGTGCCGTGGTTCTGCAGAGTCACCAATGTTGTAGACCGGGACTTTGCCCTCGAGTTCCTGGGCCAGTCGACCTTCTGCTTTCATCCCGAGAGCCATAACAACGGTGTCACCCTCGAAGAATACTTCGTTGGATTCCCGATGAAAACCAGTGCGGGCACCCCACACGCCGTGCTCGGTGATGCGGCTTACCTTAACATCAGTCTCTATTTGAACACCGGCCCGCCTTAGCCGCATTACCAGGTCAAACCTTAAGCCCCGGGAAAGGTCAGTGGCGACCCTGTCCAGGAGTTCCACTATAGTCACCTTTTTATTTTCCTGAGCGAGGTACTCAGCCACTTCACAGCCTACCATTCCCCCACCGAGTATTATCACCTTGCTGCCGACCTGCTTTCTGCCTAAGATGACATCAACGGCCTTTACCACATTGCGTCTTAGTATACCATCTATATTGGGGATAATTGGCGTGGCACCGGTCGCCGCGATGACAATGTCGGGCTTATTCTGGCTAATACTGTCTATATTGGCCTCTTTACCCAACTTTACTTTAATATCACTCTTTTCAATTTGGGCACGGTAGAAGTTGACAAGCCGGCCGATGTCCGACTTAAAGGGCGTAGCACTGGCCACTTTCAACATTCCGCCCAGGCTCGGCCCCTTTTCAACCAGCGTGACTCTATGGCCTCGCTTGCTGGCAACCAGCGCCGCCTCAGTGCCCCCCGGCCCACCGCCTACGACGGTTATCTTCTTAGGTTTATTGGTTTTTTCTATAATGTATTCCTGTTCCTTTCCCAACCTGGGGTTGACGCTACAGACTATAGGCGTGTCTACCGTATCGAAACATCCGTTACAGCAGATGCATGGCCTTATATCGTCATAACGTCCATCTCTGGCCTTGTTGGCAAATTCCGGATCGGCCAATAGTTGCCTGCCAATCACGATCATGTCTATTTTACCCTGAGCTATAGCTGCATCGGCAGTACGGGGGTCATTGGTGCGGCCACCACCAAATATAGGAATCCTGGCCTTTTTCTTGATGGCTTCGGCTAAACGCAGTGGCTGTCCCTCGGGAACTGAGTTGGTAAGCATGCCCACGGGTGCTTCGTGCCAGCCGGCAATCACATCTACGGCACATATGCCTATTTCTTCAAGCATGGGTACTATCTCATCAGCACATTCTTCTAAAGCATAGCCGCCCTCTATGAACTGAGCCCCGGATATTTTAACGAAGATTGGGAAGTCTGGCCCTGTTTTCTGTCCTATATTCTCTACGATCTCCTTTATTACTCTCATTCTGTTTTTCAGAGGTCCACCGTACTGGTCGGTTCTCTTATTAGTAAGCGTCGAGATGAAACGACTCAGGGTATATCCCGCGGCCAGCATCAGTTCCACACCCTCAAACCCGGCTTCCTTTATCCTTCTGCCAGCGTCTCCATAACCTTCTACCATTTCCTGAATTTCGGCAACGGTCATGGCGCGCTCATTCATTCTCTTTGGATCAGTCGGGCTGCCGACCCTGATCGGAACGCCGGGGCGGCCTAGTAATGATATGCCTGACGGACCGACAACTTCAAGGGGGCCATCGTTAAATGCCCAGGAGTATCCGGTGCCTAACTGGGCGATTATCTTGGCTCCGTGTTTGTGTACGGCTGCCACCACCCTTTTAAGCCCGGGAATGAATTTGTCATCCCATACCCAGGGAAAGTAGCCATGCTCTGTCCGGTAAGGCCATAGCGCCCAGTCGACAAGTCCTGCCCCACCCCTAGCCCTCTCTTCGAAAAAGTGAAGAAATTTACTGCCAGCGTAGCCATCATCGGCAAAGCCTACAGCCATGGGGGCCATTTTTATTCTGTTCTTGATATCTATCCCGGCAATAGTTATGGGGCGGAACAGATTTTCAAGCTCCGTCTTACCTTCAAGAGTCGGTGTCATTCAAACCTCTCCAAACCATATAGGGTCGAGGAAAGGGATAATATTCTGGACATGCTAACATATTAGACGGCTATCTCTCCCCCAAATGGCCGCTTAAATAACTTTCTCATCCCTGAGCCTGGCCAGTTCTTCCCAGTCCAGGTCACATAACTCGGCGAGCACCTCTTCAGTATGCTGGCCGTGCTCGGGGGCTTCACGCTGTATGCCCGCCGGGGTCTTGCTGAAACTCATCGGGTGGCCAACCAGCTTGAGCTTACCGGCCGCCGGGTGGTCAAACTCGACGAGGTAGTCGTTGGCCCATGCCTGCGGATCGCTAATGACGTCCTGATATTCAAAAATTGGTGAGTAGCTAAAGCCAGCCTTGTCCAGTCCGTGCTCCTCGAAAGCCTGCAGCCATTCTGCCAAACTCTTGGTGATAAATATCTCGTCCAAGGTTTTAATAACCTCTTCGTAGTTTTCCCGTTGCCCTTTGGCACTGTTAAACTTGGGATTGTTTACCAGGTCATCACGGCCCAGTGCCCGGGCAAGCCCTGGCCAGAACTCGTCTGCACGCGGCTCTACCAGGAAAATCCACTTGCCATCAGCACATTTGTAGAAATTGCTCAGCGGCCCTCTTACCCGCTTGCGCGAGTGGCGTGCCCAACCTCTTCCCCTGAGAGAGGTTAAGTTTATCCCGGTACACTGGATATGGATCATGGTCCCGTATATGGAAACATCAACTCTTTGCCCGATGCCGTTCCTTTCCTTATTTAAGAGCGCCGTTATCAGACCCATCGCCAGCATTGTTGCCCCGCTTTCGTCACACACAGAGCCATACACTACGGCCGGTTCTGGAGAGTCTCTATCGCCCATCATCCACATCATCCCGGAACGTGCTTGAGCGGCAAAGTCATAGCCCCGCCTCTCCGCTACCGGCCCTTTTATACCGTACATGTCGATCTTGCCATAGACCAGAGTGGGTTTCCTCCTGGAGAGCGTCTCGTAGTCAGCCCCCAAATCGCTCAGCACCTTCTCCCGGTAGTTGGTATAGAAAATATCCGCTTTATCAATTAGCTTGTAGAATATCTCTTTCCCTTTTTGTGTTTTCAGGTCAAGAGTAATACCTCGCTTGCTTCGGTTGGCGGTCTCGAAAATCAGGTGCCGACCTTCGGCAATCATCATGGCGGTATCACCCATGGTAAACAATCCCCGAAGGCTGTCACCCCGCACCGGATCCTCTATTTTAATAACATTGGCACCGAGGTCGCCCAGTATAGCACCAGCTCCCGGGGCCGTTTGAAAATCCCCCAACTCAATGGCAATAAATCCAGTAAGTGCGCCCATCTTTTGCCTACCTGCTCGTTTTCGTCAACATGCTTGTATGATACCGCATATACCGTGAAAAAGCAAGACTTACCGCAATGACAATCGGGCTTTTATTGCTACAGGAACTCTGAACCAATTTACCATAACTTGACATCGGCCGGCCAAGAAATATAGACTTTACTCTAGTCGAGGTATTGAACAACGGCTGTAATTTGCCGTTAATAGCCCAAATTGAAAGAACTGTAAGGTCGTAATAAGACTACTCGGCCAAAATGTCTATGTGTCTGTTTCACCATATATGAAGTTACCCTATGCCACAGCCCTGATTTAATATGTGGCATTCTGTTCCTGGTTGCTCTTTGAGTACTATGGAGTTAGCAGAATGCCCAGCCTGGCGAATGTCACTGGTTTCTGATACTTGTCGCTATAGCGGTTCGGCAAGTCTCAGTTGATTTATAAGGTTTACCGGTTTACTTTAGCAGACCAGAGGAGGATAGCTGATGAATTTCCAGCTTACCAAGGAGCAGGCGGACATTCAGAAAGCAGCGCGAGAATTTGCCGAGGGGGAATTCGATAAAGAGCAAATTTATAAATACGAACAGGAATCGGCCTTTCCTTTTGAAATATGGAAAAAGGCCTGTGAGTTGGGATTCGTTGGTACCAGGTTCCCTGAGGAAGTCGGGGGTCAGGGATACGGTGTTCTGGAAAATGCTCTGGTAATCGAAGAGTTCTGTCGCAAAGACTCCGGTGTAGGCCTGGCCTTCAGTTGTCAGCTACCAGGGGCAGAGTTGGTGGCTTTGTATGGCAACCGTGAGCAGAAAGAAAAGTACGTAGCGCCTTTTCTAAGGGGCGAAAAGTATTTCTCGATCGCCCTGACTGAGCCTGACCATGGATGTGACGTGAGAACCCTATCAACGGTGGCCTTAAAGAAAGGGACAGAATATTTGATAAACGGCAACAAAACCTTTATCAGCTACGGCACTTTCGCCGACTTCAACCCGGTTTTTTGCCAGACTGATCCCAAAGCTGGGTTTGGGGGACAAACGGTTATTATGGTCGAGAAAGACAGGCCGGGGTATGAGACTTTGCATATTCCAGATAAAATGGGCGCCAGAATGATGCCTTCGGCTCAGCTGTTCTTCCGGGATGTAAAGGTCCCGGAAGAGAATCGTATCGGGGAAGAAAACAAGGGGTTCCAGTTATTCATGGGGACCATGGTGGCCAGCCGGGTAGAGATGGCCGCCCAAACGCTTGGTATGGCGCAAGGTGCCTTTGATCGGGCCTTAGACTATGCCAAAACAAGAGAGCAGTTCGGAAAACCCCTGTCTAGTCTTGAGGTGATACAATTCAAGCTGGCGGAAATGGCCATCCTGGTTGAGGCGGCTCGGGGCTTAACCTACAAAGCCGCCTGGTGTTTTGATCATGGGATGGGTGATCACAAGCTGACATCTACTGCCAAGGTATTCGCCTCGGAAGCGGCATTGCGAGTTACGGATGAGGCGATGAGGATCTTTGGTGGCTACGGATACTTTTTAGAAAATGATGTTGAGAGATTCTACCGGGATGCCAGAGCCCACGTTTTCCTTGAGGGTACCACCGAGGTTCAGAAAATGATAATCGCTAATGCTATATTAAGATGAGGCCGGTAATCCCGGTGAGCGATTCGGGAGATCCTTAGTCCCCACCTTTATTTTGATGGCATTGACTATTTAGTGAAGGCTAAAATATCATCCTCCACTTTTACGTGATTTCTCAAACAGGGCTCTGGCAAACAGGGCAGCCCCGATGCCACCAGCGATTTGAGGGTCATACTTTTCTGTTTTGACTGCTTCTATGTTGAGCAGCATCTCTATTCTTTTAACAACACCTATGTTTTTGGATTGCCCCCCGGTGATGGCAAATTCTCTCTGCACCCCTAACCTTTCAATCAGTTCTACTATTCTGTTGGCCATAGCCCGGCAGTAGGCCGCCAGGACTTTTTCGATTGACCATCCCTTTCGCAATAGCGATAAAGCCTCTGATTTGCCAAAAACGACACAGGTGGAACTTACCGGTTCCGGTTCTTCATCAACTTCAAATGACTTCTGCCCGATTTCTACTAGGGGGACACTGAGCAAATCCGCCATTACTTCCATGCCGCGTCCGGTCCCGGCAGCACACTTGTCGTTCATCAGGAAGTTGATTACTTTCCCTTTTTCATCACACTGTATTACCTTAACGTCCTGACCGCCAACATCTAAAATCGTTCTGACCGAAGGGCCGTAAATAAAGTTTGCTCCCAGGGCATGACAGGCGATTTCAGTAATGGCCCTTTGCGCCATAGGAATATTTATTCTGCCGTAGCCTGTCCCTACGATATACTGAATATCATCTTGACTGAGACCATCGGTGTCTTCTAGTGCCCAGCTTAAGGCCTTATCAGCACTGTCAGGACTGTTAGAGCCGGTTCTCATGTTACTGTAGGCGTAAAGCTGGCCGTCCACCATAATCACTGCTTGAGTGCTTATTGAACCAATATCAATTCCGCAACTAACAATACTTGCTTTCCGCCAATCTGTGTCCGGGGCGGTCCACCGATACTGATCCCAGTCTCGAAAGTCTTTACTTTGAGCCATTGCTAACCTCCATCAACTATTGCTACAGAGCGGCACCGATGGCACAGGCATACTCTGGGTCTGTTGCCACCAGGACATTAACATCTAGCGCCTTTTCTAAGGCGTCTATAAAGCCAACGTTATTGGCCATGCCACCCATGACCACGACGTCCTTTTCTAGCCCGACTCTCCGGACCAGGGCCGATATTCTATCGGCGATAGCTTCATGTATCGCTCCGGAGATGTCTGCCCGGCTAGCCCCACTGTGGACTAGTGACACTACTTCAGATTCAGCAAAGATTACGCACTGGGCATTTATGTTTATCTTTTCAGTACGCTGCAGGGCACTCTTAGCGAAATCGTCTATAGTAGTGCCCAAAGCCTTGGTCATGGATTCAACAAAAGAGCCAGCCCCAGCGGCACACTTGTCATTGGTAGCAAAATCCAGCACCCTCATTTGCTCATTAACTTTCATAACCGTTACGTTCTCGGCCCCGGCATCGATTACTACTCGGGCCGAAGGAAAGTAAAAAAAAGCCCCTTTGGCGGCTGACATGGTTTCATTAATTTCGTTAGTAGAAATATCGGGTACCGCTTTCCTGCCGATTCCGGTAACCCGGATCTGTGCTGAGTCCGGCATGCCTATGCCGGCTTTATCTAATCCCAGCTTAATTGCCTTCTTTACCGACACTTGCTGGTCGAATCCGGTTGGTACCTTGGCCAGCGCCAGTATCTTCCTATCCTCCAGTATCGCCACCTTTGTGTTCTGACTACCTATGTCTATGCCTATGTTTGCCATGTTTATCCACCCTTAATTAATTTTTCGAGCCCTAAATTCTCGAAGAAATTCTCTATTTTTCTTATCGTACCCGCGTAGTCAAAATCTCTGACATCACCCATGTTCCCTTCGTACGTTAACACGGGGTAGCCGGCCTTTATTATATCCAGCCTATTTTCCAAAACGCCCATTGCTGAGCCCTCGCAGCCGCGGTTAAGGTGAATAATAGCCCCGTCTAGCTTCCACAATTCCATTATCTTTAGCATTAGCGCACTTTTTCGTGGATGGCAGCCGGTAAAAGTGACCGAATATGCCTCTTGTTTTGATAATTTCCAGGCTATATATTTGCGCAGCCTTGCCTCGCGATTTAGCTGGGCAAATTCTTCTCGCGTGGGGATTTTGGCGGCTATCAGGCTCCCGTCCTCGGCAACATCCCAGCCCGTACCCCAGTAGGCGGTATATGTTGAGCCCAAAGTTACCGCACCGTATACCTTTTCCATGTATCTATAAACCTGAAGCATCGCCCACTGTGGAGGGCCGTCGGTCAGGATTCGGAACCTTTCATTACCTACCGCGGCAATGCCTCTATCTACCCGGTCTTTAAGCTCGTCACGCAATTCCCGGAACAGGGCCGATGTTTCCGCCCATTGCGGGCAAAGTATATTGAAAGGGAAGAAGGAATAAAGGCTCTTTTCATCTATTGGTGCTGGTATGTTTTGGTTATATTCGTAGGCCTGTCCCCAGGCTGAGTTGGCGGCAAGTTCATTCAGGCTGGCCTCGATGAATAATTCATCATCAAATTTCCGACCGGTTACCTTCTCAACCCACTCAATGCCTTCCAAGACCTGCTCCAGAACATAGTCGATGTCTCTGTCGGTCATGGTATGGCCAATGCGGCAATTAAAGTCTATCCCGAATTCGGGGACTCCTCCCTCAAGCTCACCAGCATATTGATACCACTTGGCATGGGTACAGCAAATATGTTGCGTCCACATCACATCCGCCTTCGGCCAGGGTACAATCTCGTGAGTGGGCAGGATAAACTGGTTAATTAATATGCCGCCCCAGTAATTTTTCATGTAACCGCACAGGTCATGGGCGATACCACGGCTCTCACATGCCTCCTGACATTTGCGGGCAAAATCGCTGAAGAAGGCCGCGTGGGCTGAATATGGCTCGCTGCCCAGAATGAACACGTCCCTGCCAAAAGCCTGCTGGATTGAATTCAGGCTTCCGGCCGAACCGCAAAAGCGCAGCCCGCCAGTCTCATGAGCCTTGGCATACGACGTGAAATACTTCAGTCTCAGTTCTTTAGCTTTATTCCAGGTTTTCAGTGGCTCCTCAGGGTATTTTTTAACTTCTGTCATGGTGCCACCCTCCTTTACACTAATTCTACTCTTGTTTCCAGAAAGGCCTCGACCCGGGTCTTTAACTGCCCGGCCGGTACAAGTACATCGAATTCAATTAGATAGTAGGGTATATCAAGCTCATCTAAATACGTTTTCAAGGCCGGTATATCAAGCTCATGAGGGTCGCAAAACTTCTGCTGCATTAAAATAGCCGCTTCAACTTTATATTCCTGGATTAGATTCTTAATGTGTGAGAACCGGAGGCGTTTCGGCCAGTCCTTGCTGGGGCAGGGGGGTCTATCCAGGTACCACCTAGCTATGGAAGCAAGCCGGTCTTCACCGGGGGTAAAGTCGTTCCAGAAGTACCGGCTGCCGACACAGTGGTCTTCAATAACAAAAGTAGCCGGCAGGCTGAGCCCTTCCTCCACCATCTTGGTGAATTCTCGGTCATCATCCTCACTGCCGATAATCATCAGCCTCGTCCCGGTTTCCCGGTCGACCTTACGATCGGGCAATTCGGTAATTAATTGCTCCAGTGCTTCGTTATGCTCCCTTTTATCAGTGACCTGACTCGAGAACACGATTTCCATAGCTTCCAGCCCCGTAATTGATGGCCTGTCGTTCTTACGGAACTCCCAGATTTTCCGCATTGACTCCTTGTTCTTACGGACGATGTCTATCCCTTTATCCAGGTCGGCGTCGGAAATGGTTCTTCCCAGCCACTTTTCCAGCGATTCTTTGAATTCGACCAGTTCTCCACGATAATACTCATATCTTCCCTTGCTCTGGACTCCGTGAGGCATATAGATATAGTAGGAATATTCCACGGGAAGATGCTTTTGCCAGCTCCAGAAGGCCTGTCTTATATGCATACAGGACTGGGCAATAGCTACTCCATCAAGGTAATCATACTTTCCCTTCAGCCCTTCAGCCAGGCAGCTTCGGGAAAATGGGCAATACATGTCATAAATATGAGCGCTGCTGATGCCAATGTCCGACCCGTGCTGACCGAAGATTCTTACCGGGAGGACATCGGCGGCATATAAAATCTCTTCGGGTAAGTAGGTACAGAAATAGCCCAAAACTTTGCCGCCGGTCTTTTTCTTCCATTCTCTGGCATAATCGTGCCTGTTATCTGACCAATTTTTAAAACTGCTCAATTTAACCGTCCCCCTTAGAAAATGTCTATCCTTTGGCTACACTTACCTTTTGCAGATAATTCTGATAATTCACGGCTATATTCCTCTTCGTTACCCACCCTGGTGACCGTGGCGACCCCGTTCTCTGACGTAAGTAATCGGCCCACCTCAGCACGTCCGCGGCACGCAGCTATGTCTTCCAGACGGGTTGCCTCTTTTCAAAGAAAGCCTTCGTTCCTTCCGTAGCATCTTCGCTCTTCATGGCCACGTCAGCAACCAGGTCGGCAATCTCTATCGCTTTCCTCAGTTCCAGTTCGAGACCACTGTTGACGCCCTGTTTGTTGTACTGAAGAGCTATGCCACTCTTATCGGTAAACTTGGCCACAAATTCGGTGACAACCTTGTCCAGTTCCTTGAGAGGAGCAACTTTGTTTATGAAGCCAATCTGTTCCGCTTCCTTGGCAGTAATAGTATCTGCCGACAGTAGAAACTCGAGAGCCTTGGCACGCCCCATCATTCGGGGCAGGAGAGCTAGGCCAGGGCCACAGGTGCCCCCAAGCTTTATCTCGGGCATACTGAAACTGGCTTCTTCAGCAGCGACCATCATGTCACAGCACATTACTACTTCGAAACCGCCGGCCCAGCAGGTCCCGTTTACCGCGGCGACAGTAGGCTTGGGACAATCAATTAATGTCCGTGTCAATTTATTGTAACTGGCCACCAGTACGCCTGGTGGGTCAAAGTGGTCCTCAATAGATGCCCCCGCCGAAAAGAACTTGCTGCCCGGGGCCGAGGTAAGAATAATCACCCTCACTTCAGGGTCTTCATTCAGCTCACGTACCGCCGCCTCTACTTCTAACGCCATTACAATAGTGATAAGATTCAACGGTGGCGTGTTTAAAATAATCTTGCCGACCTTATCCCCCTTCTCAACCAGTATCTGTTTGTATTCCATTTTTACCTCCTCATTCAGTATGCCTTTAAATTAGCGCCGTTTCTGGATTTGTTTCTAAGGTCTATTACATAAAATCAAACTGATGGTTGAAGGCCCTTTTCTCTGGGAAGGCCCGTATCTTTTAATTACCATAAAATCACTCGGCTCAGTCTGCATATGAGTAACGCTCAACTTTATCGGTACTGCGACAAGGTTACAGACTCAGGCATCATTGACGGAAAGCTAATGAGCACAGGGTCCCACGAGAAACCGACGTTTTGACATCCTAGCTTGATTATCTCGGTCATGTCACCAGGACACTCTCCATTACTGAAGAGACCGGGCAGGTAAAGTGTCTTGACCACCGGAGTTGCTAATAAGACTGTTTACAATTTATTATGTATATACCGCAAAAACAATTTTACACCCTAAAATACCAACTGTCAAGCCGTTATTCTCGTCGGTTCTGCCAGAAATTTTAATCGTTGACTTTTGGATATGGCCTCGTTTATAATCCCGTTAAGTCATTTATTTACCGATTACACGTTATTTACGGTATAATGATTTAACAAAGGGGGCGTAAATGAAAGCTGCCGTCTGTTACGAACACGGTAAACCTTTGGTAGTGGAAGAAGTAGATATAGACCCGCCGCAGAAAGGCGAAGTTAAAGTCAAAGTCGCCGCTAGTGCCATCTGTCATAGTGATATTCATGTCATGAGGGGAGAATGGGGAGAGATGCCCGGTGAACCGTTGCCCGGTGTGCTTGGTCACGAAACGGCCGGTTATGTGGAAGAAGTGGGCGAAGGTATTACTTCAGTTAAGCCCGGAGATGCGGTCATGATGTCGCTTTTAGTTTCCTGCGGGCATTGTCTGTACTGTACGATTGGGTTCCCTCACCTCTGTCTGAGCGGCTTTGGCAGGGAATCCAAGAAAAATATTCATAACAAGCAAGGACAAAGTATTACCCAGATGGCCAAGGTAGCCGGCTACGCTGAGCATACAGTTGTCGACGAGTGCCAGATAGTTAAAGTCCCTGATGGGGTGCCCCTGGATAGGGCGGCGCTGCTGGGTTGTGGTTTTATTACCGGATTCGGGGCGGTGGTCAACCGAGTACAGGTTAAGGCGCTGAGCAGTGTCGTGGTAGTTGGCACCGGGGGAGTTGGACTCAGTGCTGTCCAGGGAGCCGCTTTATCTGGTGCGTATCCGCTCATCGCGGTGGATATTCTGGATAACAAGCTAGAAGCAGCCAGAGTGTTTGGAGCGACACATACGGTTAACGCCAAGAAGGAAGATGCCGTCGCGGTGGTACAGAAACTCACTGCGGGGATAGGGGCTGATTATGTGTTTGTGACCGGCGGGGGTGCTRCCGCCGTGGCTATACTGGAAGCACTGGCCGCGGCGAACAGG
The DNA here is from genome assembly GCA_011191985.1 of Dehalococcoidia bacterium. GTDB lineage: Bacteria > Chloroflexota > Dehalococcoidia > Dehalococcoidales > W111 > W111. The sequence goes on along the minus strand of DUEU01000068.1, from coordinate 34,524 downwards.
GCACAGGCACCGACGGTAGCTATTGACAGCCCGCCATTAAGGCGCCCGAGCCAGGTATATACCAGATTAAAAAGACTTTTGGCCAGCCCGCTATTAAGACATATGGATGCCATGAGTAGAAAGAGGGGTAATACGCAGAAATCGTAGTTGGAGATGATGTCGTAGGGGGCTGTGGTCAGAATATGAAACGAAGCGCTGAGTTTAGTCAGATAGGCGAAACCCAAAAAGCCCATGGTGAGCATGGTAAAGCCAATGGGCATGCCCAGTGCCATCAGGGCGAGAAGGACAATCATGGCTACGGCGCCGGTGGTAACGGGACTCATGGTTTTACCCCCTTCACCGCCTTGACTATGTCTTCGATCAGATGCTGGGCGAGGAAAAGGCACAGAACCAGTACGCCGCCTGCCCAAGTAAACTTGAACGGTGTCAGGGGGATTCGTGCAGCTATGGTTGCCTCATGCATAGCCAAGGTATTGAGGGCGCCGGTGAAGAGGGCCCAGAAAAGGATGGCGGCGGCGGCCAGGCTGATGATACAAGTGAATATCTCAACAAAAACCCTGGCCCGTTCTGGAATTCGCTCGAAGACGATACGGACGACGACATTAACACGCTCCCTCTCGGCGAAGCCGATGGCCGTGGAAATCAGGATGACCCCAAGCAGCCCGGTACCATCGATAGTCAGCTTTATGGGCGTGTTAAAGAACACCCGGCCGACGCTGTTGCTGACGACAAGGGTCATCATTAGCAGCAGGGGAATGGCTCCTATCGTCAGGAGCGCTACAATCATCAGGCGGCTGGCCCTGGCACGTTGCATAATGTCCCAGCTCCTTTCAGCACTGGGTGTTCAGTAAATATTACACGTAAGATACGAACAATATCCCGCTGCGGCTCCCCCTCGTCTGCTAGTAGAGCCGCAGCGGGGTAAGCTGATGTAATCGGCACTACGTGTTACTTCAGGTTATCACGAATAAACTGGAGCACCTCGGTGCCAGGGATGCCTTTCTCGTTAAGCGCTTGCATGGCCTCATCCTGTACCTGGTCGCGAATGGCCAGCATCTTGGCTTCCTCTTCGGGTGGGAGGTAAATAAACTCGGCACCATAGCCCTCCATAAAGGCAATACCATCCTGCTCGGCCTGAGTCCAGAGGTCAGCGGTTAATTTTTCGGTCCACTCGCGGCTGTCATCAACGGCCTTCTGAAAGTCGGGGTGCAGACTGTTGTAGGTGTCTAAGTTCATCACCATAAAGGCGGGTGCTGGAACGCCAAGACTGCCTTTATCAAGCTTCAGGCAGTACTTTAGCACTTCCAGCTTGTAGGCAAGAACATAGGCGATCTGGGCGCTATTGCCGTCCACCGTTCCTTTTTCCAGGCCGATAGCCGCGTCGGCTGACGACATATATACCGAGGTTCCTCCCAGCCTATCAACCAGAGTACCCATCTCTGCTGAGGGAATCCTGAGTTGCAGACCCTTAAAGTCGGCCACGCTCTGCACTTTCTTCTCGCGGAAGAAGAGCCACTGCGGCACGGTGCAGCCCGCTGATATTAACTTAATACCACCCCACTCTTGGTTCATGCGGTCGGGGAATTGCTCAAAAATCTTATTGAGGATCTCTTGCGCTTCATAGGCGTCCGATGCCGTTAAAATGAAGGGCATGGCAGAAGTGATTTCCATTCCCTCTGGCTTGTACGGTAGGCCATAGCTCATATCGGCCACACCCGCTTTGACACCGGTAATCGCCTCAGGGGCGGTGACCAGGGTGTTAGCCGGATAGACACGAGCAGTGAGCAGGCCGTTGGTGTCCTCGGCTATCTTTTCCGCCCACCTATCGGCAACCTGCCCCTCCAGAGCCTGCGGCGGGAACATGGTACCGATAGATAGTTCAACCGGCTCTGGCGGCGTTGGGGTTGGCGTAGGCGTTGGGGTTGGTGTAGGCGTTGGGGTTGGCGTAGGCGTTGGGGTTGGTTCTGGTGTCGGTGCTGGGCAGGCACTTAGTAGTAGGGCTACGACTAACATTAGAGATAGCGCTAGAATAGCTATGCCTCTTTTTTTCATTACCTTGGTACCTCCTGAATTCAATCTTTCCGCAGATGCCTGATGGCAGTGAAAATCTCTGTTATTTCATAGCACATTACCCCCTATGGCTCTAAAACTACGCTGTGATTCATAGTTGTATTATAGTACAACACGGTAAGACTAATGTCAATAACACAATTAAACCTCTCCAATGGCCTAATTTGACAGTAATTGAGGCTGAGTGCTATTCTAGGGGGGACGGCGAATAGTCAGGCCCCGAGACATGGGATTCCGGAAGTATCAGTTCTCTATGTGCTACCCAAAGACTTTTTTTAAATTCAGTATGAGGAGGCAAAATTCGTAAAAGCGGGTGATAAATAAAGTATCTTTCTAGTTGCTGTGCTTATCTAGTTTGACGAGGAGGTAATACGTGAAAAAGAATATTCTTCACACAGAACTGTGTGATATGTTCGGGATTGAATATCCTATTGTCGCCTCGGGCATGGGTTTTGTTTCCGGGCCCGCCTTGGCGGCTGCTGTCTCTAATGCCGGTGGCCTGGGTGTAATAGGGGCCGCTTCCCTCACTCCCGATGAGCTGCGCGAGATGATCAAGAGAGCCAAAGACCTAACCGATAAGCCCTTTGGCGTGGATGCGCCGATCCCCCCCCAGCTGGATGACGTGCCCCCCGATGCCACCGAAGAAACCCTGCGTGAGCTGATACCGGCGGAGGCATGGGATTTTGCCAATAAGTTTGGCGAGGAATTTGGGATACCGAAAGCGCGTGGCAAGGCCGGACTGCAGGCTCTCTCAATAGATATCACCAGAGAATGGTTTCAGATAGCGCTGGAAGAGAAAATCCCGGTATTCGTATCTGCGGTTGGCAACCCGGACTGGATGATAGCCGATGCCCATGCCCAGGGGATGAAGATAATGGCCTGCGTCGGCCTAGTCCGTCAGGCTCGCCGTCTGGCCGCTGAAGGCGTTGACGTCATCATAGCCCAAGGTACCGAGGCTGGCGGTCACACAGGTAGGGTTGGTACCATGCCTTTGTTGCCCCAGGTGGTAGATGCTGTTAGTCCTACTCCGGTTCTGGCGGCTGGTGGCATATACGACGGCCGTGGTCTGGTAGCATCTCTGGCCATGGGGGCTGTCGGAGTGTGGCTCGGTACAGCTTTCGTAACCACACGGGAGTCATGCCTGGAGACTATTGAGCTCGGGTACATGTCGCAGTGGGAAGTGGACGTTTGGAAACAGGCAATCCTCAACGCTACTGAAGACGATACGATAATATCGCGCGTGTTAACCGGCAAAACGCTGAGGATGCTTAAAAACAGGTTCCAGGAAAACTGGGTGAAAAAGGGAGGACCGGAGCTTAAGACACCAAAACAGAACGTGCTGGTATCCGACCTGCTGGAGGGCGTAAGGGAGGCTAAGATGGAAGGTTTTACGCTCCCAGTTGGCGGCCAGATATCAGGGATGATTAAAGAAGAAAAGCCCGCGGCCCAGCTTGTCGAAGAGATAGTGGAACAGGCCACCCATGTCTTGGAGAAAATGGGGCTGGGAAAATAGTAAGCGCAGTTCTCAAATAGAACTAACAATTGCCTCAGTGTAAATTCTGCTGGGGCAATTGTTATTTACGGTTATTTATAGCACGACGGGTAATTAAATTACATTCTCGGCTAATAATTGAACAAATTCCTCGTCGGAAAGACCGAGGATATTGGTATATACATAGGCATTGTCTTCGCCCAGCAGGGGAGGACGGCCTAATTCATACGGTGTTTTCGATAACCGGAATAGTGGTCCGTGGTAGATTGGGAGTGTCCCGGTTTCCGGGTGTTCCAGCTGGTGAAAAAATTGATAGTGTTCTAATTGAGGATCCCCGGCCTGGTCTTTGGGGTTAGCTACTACCCCGGCGGCAACCTTGGCTGTTTGCATAAGGGCCATCACCTCTTCAGGGGTATGTTTTATTGTCCACGCCTCTACGATCCGGTCAAGCTCGGCCTCGTTTTTCTTTCGTTTTAGTAGAGTGGCGAATTTAGGGTCTTTGGCTAGCGTTGGATTTTCAATAACTTGGCAGAAGCTTGCCCACTCGTCGTCGGTGAATATGGCAATGGCACACCAGCGGTCGTCACCCTGACAACGGTAAATCCCGTGGGGAGCAGCATAAGCAAGGCGGTTGCCGTTGGCCTTCGGTTCTCGGTGATTTACGGTGTAATCAAGGAGGAGCGGTATGACCCAGTGTAACACGGCTTCGTGCTGGGACTGGTCAATATACAGCCCCTTGCCCGTTCTACGCCGGTAGTCCAGGGCGGCCAGGAGGCTGGCTACGTTGAAGAGCGGGGCGATATGGTCGGTGAAAGCACCGTATAGTCCAGCTGGTGGCCGGTCAGGCCAGCCGGTAACCGCATCAAGTCCGGAAAGCGCGGTCAAGATAAAACCTTGGCCATGCTGCCGAGCCAGCGGCCCGGTATGCCCGTGCATGCAGGTGCGCAGCATTATGATATCGGGTTTTATCTTTTTCAGATTGTCGTAGTCCAGCCCCCATTTTTCCACGACCCCACCGGCGAAGCTATCCACGACAACGTCAGCCCAACCGGTAAGTCTTTTAACCAGCTCTATCCCTTTCGGGTGGTCCAGGTTAAGAGTTATGTCATATCTTTTAGCTGACTGGGTAAAGGAGAAGTAGTAACTGCGTTCTAAGTTAGGTATGCCATCCTTGAAAGGGCCCAGAGTCCTCAAGGCATCCGGTCGTTCTCGGGACTCCAACTTGATGACCGTGGCTCCATAGAAAGCGAGGTAGTTAACGCTGTGGGGCCCCACTCCAGCCCAGGTGAAGTCCAGGACGTTCACTCCCGCAAGAGGTAGGCTTTTCTTATCTGTCCCTTCCATCATCATTAAACGACCTTTGCTTGTTTCAGGGCCAGAAGTTCTTCTGTTGACAGCCCCATTTCCCTAACATAAATTTCCTCGTTGTGCTCACCAATAAGCGGGGCACGGCGCCGTATCCGGCAAGGTGCCTCTGTCATCTTGGCGAAGGCGCCGGGATAGGTGATACTAGTTCCTAACTCGGGGTGTTCAACTTCTTCCCAGTAGTCCCTGATATTAAGCTGCTCAAACTCTAGTATATCTTTGGGAGTCAGTACGGGATATAACATGATACCTCTTTTCTGGGCCCCTTCCCAGAGTTCGGCTTTCGTATGCCTCAGAAAGAATCGGCTGAAGCTTTGGGTTATTTCGTCCACCGTCTCCTGAGAAACGGTCTGCCAGTTAAGGGTGCCCCAGTCGAGGTATTTCAGCGTTTCGCTGGCCATGTTTTCTTCTATCACCCATTCTGTCAATGCTGTAGTACTATAAAGAGAACCACCCTGGACGAAGGGGAAGAATTTTACCGCGCCATCTTTACACTCGTAGGCGATAGGATGTTTAATGTAGGTGACCTCGTTCCCAACTCCGGTCTTGGCCCGCTGGTATATTCTCCCGGAGCGCTTCACGATGTTGTTATCGATACCCCATAGTCCCTGGGCCTCCGGGCCCGATGACCAGCCCAGGCCGAGTTGGGCTGGAGCATCGACATACTGCCCTTCGCCGGTAATGGCTCTATGGCCAAGGGCTACTAATGCTCCTACCGCGGCTGACATCGCCCCGAAGAAGTAAGATATGGGAAAACTGGTCATGATCGGGGCCCGGTCAGCATCGCCGGTTAAATATCCGATACCGGATAAAGCCCAGAGCACAAGGTCAGTTGCCTTGTAGTCCTTATAAGGGCCGGTCTGACCAAAGCTGGAGATAGAGGCCATGATGATTGCCGGGTTTATTTGACTGAGATTGGAATACCCCAGCCCCAACTGTTCCATATAGCCAGGGTCGAACGATTCAAAAACAAAATCAGCGCTCTTGACCAGCCTCTTGAAGATCGCCTGACCGTCGACAGTTTCAATATCAAGAGTTATGCCTCTCTTATTAGTGTTAAAACCCATCCAGTAGAGACTTTTCTCCGGGTCGGGGATATCGTTGTAGAAAGGGCCAATTCTTCGAGCGGGGTCTCCACCGGGTTTTTCAATCTTTATCACGTCGGTGCCCAAGTCACCCAGTATCTTGCCGCAGAGAAAACCATGCTCATTGGTCAGGTCTAGAGCGCGATACGGGCTGAGCAAGCCTTCAGTGTTATCCTCTGTCACTTAACCTCCTAAAAGACCGGAAAAGGCGGTAAGCTTGAGGCCAATTATGGTGCGTTTATTAGCTAATCAGCAAATGCCAGCAGCTTCCAGACTTATTTTACCAGCTCTATATGGAAGTCCAGTATACTCCCCTTCCGCTCGGCCTTATCCTTGAACACAGCCTTTACCGGCATGCAGACTTTTAGTTCCTTGGCGACCTTGTCGATATCAGAAAGGTCTAAGCCCTCCAGGAACTGCGCCATCGGTGTGCTCGACCCGCCAAGGGTAACAAAGGCGACAACGTAGGGCGGCTTTGGTGCCCCGGGAATGGCCTCGGTACAGATGCTGTAAGTTACCAGCTCACCTACTGGCTCAATTTCCACCCACTGATCCTTCAAAGAGACAAAACAGGTGGCACAAAACGAGCGCGGGGGGAGTAGTATCTGTTGACATTTAGGGCATTTGGTAGCCAGTATTCTGGCATTGTCTCTCAATTCGACCAGGAACTTGCTTACCGTTTCACCGGCGCTGTAAGCATAGGGTATCTCCCATTTATCCTGTACTGTCAGGAGTTCAACTTCCTTTTCTTGTGTCATTTACCCTCTCCTCTCAAATTAATTGCGGTGCTTATTGTTGCTATCGGCTAGTTGGGTTCAGTGCCGAAAACGATTACATCCAGGAAAAATGCCGTCATGCCGCCGGTACCAAATATGCCGCCACCGGCAGTTGCCATGGCATTCTTAACGTTGGGCACCTGGCGTGCCTCTCCTTTGCCCATCACCTGTATTGCTGCCTCAGCAAACCTGGCCATCCCGGCGCTGCCGATAGTGTTGGCGCATAGGGTTCCGCCCGATGGACAGAATGGCACCTCGCCATCCATTTCGCCGAATCCTTCCTCAACCAGCTTGGCCACCTCGTTTGGCTGGCAAAAGCCCAGTGCCGCATAGGCGGGGATTTCCTGATAGCTTGATGGTATATAGGGCTCAGCGACCTGAATCTGTTTACGGGGATTGTCTATCCCGGCCATACGATAGGCTTTCTGTGCAATCCGATCCCATGAGTATGTCGAATCCAGGCCGCCGATACCGGGATTAATAATAGTAGTCTCCATATTAAATCCTTTTACCCAGGCTGGCTGACGGGTAATCTTCCGAGCCTTTTCCTCTGAGGCGATTATTACGGCAGAGGCTCCTTCGGACGAAGGGCACAGGTCCAGGAGCCTGAGCGGGTAAGACAGGAACGGCGCTTGCAGCGCCTTCTCCATGGTGGTATTAATATGCAAGTGGGCATAGGGGTTGTTCARTGCGTTYAGGTGGTTCTTAACGGCTATTCGGGCCATATGGTACTCGCCAAACCCGTATTTCTCCATGCATAYCARWGCATCTGAGGCAAAGAKRGGCAAKGTRTTTATRAAAAATTGYTTGGCAACAACAGGATCGAAACCCAGATTTAGTATAACCTGGGAATGAGTGGTTGATTGRCCCATCCTCTGCCCTGAGACGGCCAGGACGACATCGAACATGCCAGAGGCGACATGGTCAATACCGGCCAGAGCCGTGGAACCACCGGTTGCCCCGCCGGTGTTGATTCTAATAAATGGCTTATTAGTGGCGCCAACGGCATCGGCGCACCATTTATCGACACTGTTTATTCCGTCGAGTGCTTCTGGGCCGAGACCAAAGACAACGGCATCAATGTCATTTATGGTCAAACCGGCGTCTTCGAGACAGCGCGTGGCCACCTCAAAATACATATCCGCCGATGATTGATTGAGGTTTTTACCCCGGTACTTGGTCTGGCCTGTTGCAACAATGGCTACTCTTCTCGCCATTTGCCTGCCTCCCTTCTCTTAATTACTTAGAATAGTCACAAAATTACTCTGGCCGCACATGCCGCTCATACCGTGGGCCAGAGCAACTTTAGCGTTTGGCACCTGCCGGTCGTCGGCCTGGCCACTAACTTGCAGTGCAGCTTCGGCTATCCGGTACAGGCCGACTGCAGTGTACGGATTTGAGGATAACATCCCTCCCGACGGGTTGACCGGAAGCTCGCCGCCGATAAGAGTAGCCCCGCTGTCGATGAGCTTACCCCCTTCGCCCTCTTTGCAAAAGCCCAGGGCTTCGTATTCCATCAGCTCGTGGAACGAGGTAATATCAAATACCTCGGCCACATCAATCTCCTTGAGAGGGTCATTAATGCCGGCCATGTTATAGGCCCGTTTAGCGGCCGTAGTCAGAGAAGATAGTCTCCATAGGTTCTTATCGCCCATAAAATATGTGTCATTTGACCAGCCGACTCCTCTTATCCAGGCGAAGACCGGCCAGTTATTCTTTTTTGCTTTCTCTTCGGTGGTCAGGACCAGCGCACAGGCACCGTCGGAATGGGGAGGGAAGTTCAATTCCCGTAATGGATAGGATATGTACTTAGACCGCAATACTTCCTCTATGTCCACCTTGGTACGTAAGTGTGCCATATCGTTCTTAACGGCGTTTGAGCGGTTTTTCACGGTTACCCTGGCCCCTTGCTCTGCCGTGATTCCCCATTTCTCCATATAACTTTGTGCTTGAACAGCATGCGCCGTAATCCAGTTAAGCCCGATAGGACGATGGTAGAAAGGTTCGAAACTTTGCTTGGTGACCACGTCCAGATTGGTTTGCGAGCACATGCCCCAGCCGATTACCAGGGCGGTTTCGAAGTTGCCGGACAGACAGCGCATGTAGGCTAACGCCAGGGCCGAAGCACCGTCTTCTTCCACCCTTATCTCGTCTTTCCCGAAGCAATGGGCAGGAAGGGCTGAGTACATAGCAGCAATAATCCTGCCGTCTACCTGGTCGGATTCGGCCATAACAACGGTATCTATATCCGGCTGGTTGATTTTGGCATTCTTCAGTGCCAGACTGGCCGTCTCGAATATCATGTCGCTTGCTGAGTCTTTTCGGTTCATCCCCTCGCATTTCTTCTCACTGATACCGATAATGCCAACTCTTTTCGGCATAACTACACCTCCGCGATACTTAACTTAAATCAGGACCACCCATTACCCCGCTTCCCATTATTCTTATTCCCCCGTGTACTGTGGCTTTCTCTTTTCAGCAAATGCCCGCGCTCCCTCGGCACGGTCTTTAGAGAGAGCAATGAGGTCAAGAATGCTGAAGGCAAGGTCATGGACCACGCTCTGCGGGGAGTCTATGGCCTGTTTTACTATGGACTTAACATATTTTGACCCTAAGGGGCTTTTTTCGGCAATCTTGGTGGCCATCTCATTGGCCGCCTCCATGAGCTTATCGGCAGGAACAACCTTGTTAACCAGTCCTATCTTTTCCAGCTCTACTGCCGGCCACATATCACCGGTGAGCAGGAGTTCCATCGACTTCTTGAGCCCGATCTGCCGTGGTGCCAGGTTCACCGATATTGGGCCCATTAACATGTAGTTGGCATGGGCGTCCCCGATGCGGGCGTCTTCAGAAGCAATAACAATGTCGCTCCACAGGCAAATTTCAAAACCGCCGGCCAAGGCATAGCCATTAACGGCCGCGATTATGGGTTTGGGACAGTTCTCGATGGTATCGAACGCGGCATTGGCAGTTTCGTGGAATTCTTGCTCAGCCTCCTTGTCCAGTCCCTCAGGTCCACTCCGTTCGTTGACCGACTTCAGGTCCGCCCCCGCGCAGAACGCTCTTCCCTTGCCTGTAATTATCACCACCCTCACCGCCTTGTCACTGGTAGCGTCAGTCATGGCCTCTCGCAGTTCCCTCAGAAGCTCGAGACTGAGAGTGTTTAGTTTCTCTGGTCGGTTCAGGGTAACGGTAGCCACCCCGTTACCGCTCTTGTCGTACAGGATGTTTTCATACTTTTTCATGGTGTATCGTATCTCTCCTTTTTTGATGTAAGATTTTATCGACGTTTCCGCAAATTTAGGTGCGCTCTTCCGCGTTATTTTTAGCCTGTTGGCCTATCTTCCTTTGAATACCGGTTTTCTCTTCTCGTTGAAGGCCCTTATCCCTTCGTTGCGGTCTTCCGAGTTGGCCCCGACTAGAAAGGACATTAGAACCAATTCCAGCCTAGCCTCGATATCCACCAGCATGGTCTGGTTTATTAAGGACTTTGAGATTCGCATGGCCACGGGACTTTTTTCTGCCAGCTCTGCGGCCAACGCATCGACTGTGCTTTCCAGTTTATCATGAGGTACGGCCTGATTTACCAGGCCGACCCGTTCTGCCTCCTTACCTGAGATAGTTTTACCGGTGAAAATGAGCTCCTTGGCTTTCCTGATGCCTAGGAGAAGAGGAATTCGGTAGGGGGCGCCGCCGGCACCGAGCAGACCGTACTTCATATGCTGGTCACCGATAACAGCATCTTCTGATGCTATAGCCAGGTCAACAACCGTCAGTATTTCTATCCCCCCGGCCATGGCATAGCCATTTACGGCGGCGATTACCGGCTTGGGCATCGTTTCAATCCGGCGGAGCATCACTTCGTTTGCCCAGCGAAAGAAATCCTGCTCTGCCTGCGACGTATTTAGCTCTTCTTTGGCGAACTTCAGGTCCATGCCGGTACAAAATGCCCGGCCACTCCCCATCATTACCACTACCCTGATGTCGTTATCTTTTTCGGCGTCCTCAAGGGCTTTACCGATTTCCTGTACCATCGTCCTGTTCAGGGAGTTAAGGACTTCAGGACGGTTAAGGGTGATTTTAGCCACAGCATCTGTTTTCTGGTAGATAATAGTATCGTAACTCATGTTTTCTCCTGACTTACCTGGTTTAATGAGTGCTGCAGCTCGTTGAGTTTTCCAAAATATCGGGGTGACAAAATTATAAGCCTCCGTGTCGGTTACTGTCAAATTAATGTATAATAAGTGTTAAATGTGCATATTTTAAAGAAGGGAGCAAGAGTATGCAGGCATTAGACGGGATTACCGTGCTGGACTTGGCCCGGGGCTATCCACCGGCGCATAGTACCATGTACTTGGGGGATTTTGGCGCCAGGGTGATCAAGGTGGACCCCCCTGGTGGCAGTAGGATGGACAAGACACTGGGTATAGACCCACAGGATGAGCGGTTTGCCGCGTTGAACCGTATGAACCGCAATAAGGACACTATCGTTATAAATATGCAGAGCGAAGAAGGGCTGAGCGTGTTCTACCGGCTGGTGAAGCAGGCGGATGTGCTGGTAGAGGGCTTTCGCCCTGGAGTAATGAAGCGTCTCCGTGCCGACTATGATACCCTCAAGGGTATCAATCCTCGGCTGATTTATTGTGCCGCGAGCGGCTATGGCTCAGATGGGCCCTATGCCCAGATTCCCGGGCATGACCCGTGCTTTCTGGGCATAACCGGAGCCCTCAGCATGTGTGGGCCCCGGGACGGCGCGCCATACGCACCGAGCAACTACGTGGCTGATATGGCCGGGGCGGCGATGCATGGTTTAACCGGCATCCTGATCGCCCTGCTGGCCAGGGAGAGGACGGGGCGGGGGCAGTTTGTTGATATATCCTACGCCGATGGCACGCTTTCATTGATGGATTTTGACACCTCCTCCTTTTTAAACACCGGGGTAGTACCCCGGCGGGGTGAGACTTCGGTAACGGGTGCCATGGTCTGGGGTAATATATATCAGTGTAAAGATGGGGAATATTTTGTTATTGCCTGTGGCGAGCCCCACTTCTGGGAAAACCTGTGCCGGGCCATCGGGCGGGAGGACCTTCTTCCCTATCATGGTGCCCCTCCTCAGGAGCAAGAGAAGGGTATAGCGGAGCTGAGCAAAGTCTTCCTTACCAAGGCGCGGGACGAATGGTGGCAGTTACTTAAGGATAAGAACACCTGTGTCGCTCCGGTCTATAACATCAGCGAGGCCTTGAATGACCCACAGTTGCTCCACCGCCGGATGGTGCTCGAGGTGCAACACCCGACGCTGGATGGGATGAAGCAGATAGGCTTTCCCATCAAGCTCTCAGACACACCGGCGCAGATAAGAAACCTTGGCAGGGTGGCGGGGTCCGACACCCCGAAGATAATGGCGGAACTGGGATACTCCCCAGAAGATATCCAGAGACTTAGGCAAGAAGGGGCCATTGGCTGACGGGCTTCTGCGGTGAGGTTTCTTAAGACCCGGCAAGTTGCTTTACGGGAGAGTAAGTGGGCAATATCAGTCTTCTAATTGATTTTGGCAGTACCTTTACTAAAGTCGTTGCCGTAGATTTGGAGAGCAATAAGATACTTGCCAGGGCTCAGGTGCCATCTACGGTTGAGGAAGATGTTACTGTAGGTCTGAAAGAGACCCTCGCCAAGATATATGATGAAGGACATTTAAGCCATGACGTAGAGAAACAGGCGTTAGCCTGTAGCAGTGCCGCCGGCGGCCTGCGGATAGTCTCCATCGGTTTTGTGCCTGAGCTTACCGTCGAAGCTGCTACCAGGGCAGCGCTGGGGGCGGGGGCCAAGGTCGTCGGCTGCTATTCCTATGAGCTAACTGAACCGGAGGTGGAGGCCATCAGGGATGTCGCCCCCGATATCATCCTGCTGGCCGGAGGCACTAACGGCGGTGATAAAAGGGTTATCGTGCACAACGCCCGTATGCTCTCTCATCTGGGCCTGGAAAACACTTACATACTGGTGGCCGGGAACAAGGCGGCGCATGATGAAATCAGGGCGGTTTTCAATACTGCCAGTAAAAATGTCCGCTTTACCCAGAATGTGATGCCGGAAATAGGTCGGCTGGAAACGGAACCGTGTAACCGGGAAATAAGAAACATATTCATCAAGAATATTATAGAAGCTAAGGGTATTGCCCGGGCCAGAACGATAGTGGCCGATATAATCATGCCCACCCCCTCGGCGGTACTGGTGGCGGCCCGACTCCTTGCCGAAGGCTACGAGGAAGAACAGGGACTGGGCGACCTGATCGTTGTCGATGTTGGCGGTGCCACTACCGACGTACACTCAGTCGCCAGGGGCAGCCCGGCTTCCGGAAACGTGGTAACGGTCGGTTTGCCCGAGCCGTACGTAAAAAGGACGGTGGAGGGAGACCTAGGGGTAAGACATAACGCGGATACCCTGCTAGAGCAGCTTCAGTTGAGGGGATGCCTGCTTGAGGAGAGCTATGAGGATGTTATTAAAGATATATCGGCGGCAGGCCAGATTCCGCAAACTGAGCGGCAGTTATCTTGTGACATGATGCTGGCTTCGGTAGCCGTTGATGTGGCCATGGAACGGCACGCGGGCCGGATAGATATCGTCTATGGCCCCATGGGAGAGATGGCCATCCAGCGTGGCAAAGACTTGACGACAGTAGGTAGTGTAATCGGTACCGGCGGGCCCATAGTCTTCTCTCGTGACCCCAGGGGTATTCTGGGAGGGGTTCTATTTCGGGAGACCAGCCCACATATCCTCAGACCAAAAAGCCCCCGGTTCTATGTGGATAGGAAGTATATCCTTTATGCTGCCGGGCTGCTGTCGCAGACGGAGCCGAAAGCCGCCCTGGCGCTGATGAAAGACTATCTGGCGGAAGTATAGTCCTGTTAAAGTGCCTGAAATCATTACAGGGAGGGTAAAAGTGAAAGAGTTCCCGAATCTTTTTTCACCGATAAAAATAGGCAGTTTGGAGCTGAGTAATCGGTTTGTAGTGCCGCCGATGGCCACGAATTTGGCCAATAGAGATGGAACAGTCAGTCAAGCGTTGATTGACTACTGGGTAGCCCGGGCAAAGGGTGGCTGGGGGCTGCTGACGGTAGAGTTTACCGCTATAGACCCTCTGGGCAGGGTAGGTTTCGGCCATCCATGCCTGTGGAGTGATAAGTTCGTCGATGGAATGACTGAGCTGACTGGCGCCGTGCACGAACACGGGGCTAAGATAGCGGTACAACTGGGCCATGCTGGGCGGCAGACGAATCCGCAAATCATAGGCATACCGGAGGCCCAACCGGTATCGGCCTCGCCAATTCCCTGCCCGGCTGCCGGGGTAATGCCGAGGGAGCTGTCTACTCAAGAGGCATACGAGATTATCGAGAAGTTCGGTGACGCCGCCGTACGCGCTCGTGATGCCGGCTTTGACGCTATTATGATACATGGTGCCCATGGCTATCTGATAGCTCAGTTTATGTCGGCCTATTCCAATAAGCGGGTGGATGAATTTGGCGGCAGTTTTCATAACAGAATGAGGTTTGCCCTTGGCGTAATCGGCAACATCCGGCAAAAAATCGGCCGGCAATTTCCGCTCACTTTCAGAATGAGCGGGGAGGAGAGGGTCCCGGGTGGCCGGACGATGGAAGAATCACGAGTGGTGGCCCGTCTGGTGGAAGAGGCCGGGGTGGACGCCATCGATGTGTCGGTTGGTGTTGCGAGCAGTGATCGGTATATTATTGCCCCGCCGGCGGTACCGCCCGGGTTTCTTCTCCCCGTCAGTGAAGAGATTAAGAAGGCCGTTTCCGTACCGGTAATAGCCGTTGGCAGAATTAACCATCCGCTGCTTGCCGAGGATGCTATACGGGCCGGCAAAGCCGATCTGATTGCCTGGGGCCGGCCTTCATATGCCGATCCCGAAATGCCTCTAAAAATAGCCGCCGGTAATCTTGATGATATCTGCCCCTGCATTGCCTGCAGCCAGGGTTGTCTGCGGACTTTTCCCTATCCCGGCAAGCCTTTACCCGAATTTGGGGTGACCTGTCTGCTCAATCCGTTCTGCGGCCGGGAAGGTGAGCTACAAATTAAACCAGCAGTTAGAGATAAAAAGGTGGTCATTGTCGGTGGTGGTCCCGCCGGTCTTGAAGCGGCCTGGGTGGCGGCGGCGCGGGGACACCGGGTTACCCTGTATGAGAAAAATTCGGTTCTTGGTGGTCAGTTCCGCATAGCGGCCATACCGCCTTTCAAGCAGGATATTGCCGGCGCTATTGCCTATTATATTCACATGTGTCAGAAGCACGGCGTGGCCTTTAAGATGGGAGCCGAGGCGACCGCCGGGCAGATAATCGCCGATGAGCCGGATGTCGTGGTGATTGCCACCGGCGGCGAGCCGCTCGTTCCCGATATAAGGGGAATAAGCGGCAGTCGGGTAACTACGGCTTGGGATATATTAGAGGGTAAAAAACAGGCTGGAGATAAAGTGTTGATTGCGGGCGGGGGTATGATGGGGTGTGAAGTCGCCGATTTCCTGGGTGAGCGGCATCGTGAAGTGACCCTTATTGAAATGCAGTCCGAAATAGCTCTGGATGTCCCGGTGTCGGCAAAATACTTCTTGATGCAGAGACTGCTGGAGTATTGTGTGCAAATAGAGCCCAGCACCTCGGTTCTGGAGTTCCTGGATGACGGCGCCGTGGTTGATAAGGATGGCCAGAGGGCCAGACTGGAGGGGTTTGATACCATCGTGCTGGCACTGGGCACCCGGTCAGTTAACGGTTTGAAAGAGCCGCTTGAGGGTAAGGTGGCCGAGCTTTGTGTGATTGGGGACGCACTCGAACCGCGCAAAGCGATTGAAGCGATCGAGGAGGGGGCGCGGGTCGCCCTTAAGATATAGACCAGACCAGACCGCCACATCTGAACTTGAGCTAACTTATCGAAAGCAAGAAAATCAGCCGGTGCGTGGTTAACATAATATATGGTAGTGGCAAGTATCTCGTTTGGTTTGCCTGATTTGCGGCGCGGCTCTTATTTTAAGAGTCCCCTATCGGCCAAACCATTGGCAATATCTTCAAGCTGGAGGTCTTTAAGTCGGGCCCTTGTTTGCAGACCGCTGTCAACATCCCAGCCACGTAGTTGGTAATACTGGCTCTTCATTTCTTCAAACTTGTCCCTTTCGATGACGGCGCCCTTTCTAGATGCTGGCTCACCGTTCTTGCCCGGGACTATGCATTCAGGGTTCAAAAAGGCCTCCTGTATCGGCACGTCATGGAAAGAGTCTAACAGCCGGTCTCCGGCGCGGCCTCCCCACCCCTGTCTGAGTATTACCGCCCTTTGCATGTTGAAGATTCGTTCGCCGGCCTTTTCCAGCTCTAGCTCATCCAGATCACGACCGGTGACCGCCGAGTAAATCTGGCTGGCCAGGGCCGGGCCTCCGAACTCGTCTTCGACCGGGTACGGTATCATGGGCCACCGCTGATTGCAGAGGATAAGGCTTTCCAGGGCGTACGTTCGGTCCTGAATCCGCTTCGAAGCCAGCGCCTTTCCTTCGTAGCTGGAATAGTCCGCGGCGATGGCACCACCCCAGTACCTTTCCGCTATCTTGCGTACGGCTTCACCGGTCAGGTAGGCTCCCTTTTTCCCTTCAGTCCATTTGAGCCATTCCAGCGCGGGAATAGCGCCTTCATGAAGCTGGTGTATCGGTCTTCTAGGTTCAGTAGCAATAATCAGGGCATTGTGCAGGTACACGCGGGGGTCGTAGTCCTTGTTTTCACTGGCACTGTTCATGATAAAATCGTCGACTATCTCCCAGGGCCGGCCGCCAACTAGCTCGGCGGCTTTCCTGGTCCCCTGGGCCAGCAGGTCTCCGAAACCTTCTCTGGTGGCAATCTTTCGGGTAAGTGATTCGATGAACTCGGGGCTACCAATCTTGGACAGTGGTAGGCCGGTATGCTCTTCTGTCAGTGTACCATCGTCGTAGCATTGAGCCAGCCATTCTATCATTGGCTCCATAACACTGGAGTCAAGCCCGTATTGGTCACAGAGTCGCATGGCGAAAAGAATGACCTCGTTCCAGCCATTATAGTAGTTAATGGCCGGCAGGCGGTAGGTATCTATCGCCTGGCAGAAACACTTGAAGCGTTTCCCCTCTTCTATGTATGACTGTCTGGTACAGCCGAGACCGCACCGGTGGCAGGACTGGTCCTTGGTACGGCCGGGTATTATCCACCATACCTTGGAAACCGAATGAGCGCCTCTGACCAGTTTGAGCATGTGGTCTCCCAGCTGGCGCAGCCTATCCGGGTCGGCAGCGGTTGGCTTCCTGTCGCCGGCAACGGCGATAGCTTTTAGCTTCTTTGAACCCATAATGCTGCCCGTGCCGCCGGAGCCGGAAGCCCCTTCATCGGCAAACAGGGTAGCAAAGACAACCAGGTTCTCGGCAGCCTGGCCGATGGTAAGGACGCTTACCTTATTACCTAGTTCCGCCTTCAGGCTATCAATGGTTTCAAAAGATGTCTTGCCCCAGAGGTGGGTAGCGTCCCTTATTTCCACTTTATCATCATGGACGAAGATATACACCGGTTTATCGGCCTTACCCTGGACCACCATGCCATCGTAGCCGGCGAATTTCAGGCGGTTTCCCCAGCTTCCCCCGAGGTTGCCGTAGGAAAAGGCCTCTCGTTCCCCGGCGGCTGTCCGACCGCAGGCCAGCCAGCGACTGCTGGCAAATCTGGGAAAGCCGGCAGCGGGACCGCTGGTGCATATCAGGCAGTTTTCGGGGTCAAAGGCCTTAGCCTGGGGAGGGACAATGTCCCAGTAAATCTTGGCGGCAAAGCCTTTGCCGCCAAGAAACCGGTCGGCGTAATCGGCAGTCGGTAGCTTGGTGGTACTGCCGTCGACAAGGTCTACCTTGAGAATTTCACCGGCGTATCCAAAATTAGACATTTGGCTCCTTATTAATCACGTTATAATAAGGACATGACCGCCATAGATGTACCAGGTGTGACTTGGGCGGCTCCCTTTTTATTCTGGCAGTTCATCCGTAGAGACTATATCGACCTCGGTGCCGGCGACATTGGGCACAACTACCTGCGCCATTTTTACCGGCGGCTTGACCCTGATTGTACTCAGGGAATACATGACGTCCATCAATCGTGTCTTGGGGATAGGTTTACTGCTTCTGGCGGGCAACAGGGGTTGTGACGCATCGTCTGTTAACAAGGTCGTCGTCAGGACCCGTCCGGGGAATTTATACTCGGCTATAGCGTATTTCTCTCCCTCTTTGCACAGATGATTGGTTACGCCGGTTACATTACCCTCGTCATCGATGGTTACCGTAACGCGGCAGGCCAAGGGACACATTATGCAGATAAGCTCGGTCTCTTTTGCCATTGTCCTTACCCTCTCTTCTCGCAGATTATTTCGATTTCACCAGTTTCCTCACCTATCTTGCCCAGTTGTTCAAGGGTTAGGTTCACTTTCAGCATCTCGCTTGGCTTTACCACTCGCAGAGATTTAGTGAATACGTCCCCGATCCGAATTTTCACCTTCTCCCCCGGCTCTCTAACTCGCATGGACAGGGTCACCTCTTTGTCTGCCCCGATAGTGTGTGGCACAATGTACCTGATATTTTCGCCGCCTTTCAAACTGATTTTACGCCCGGCTGGAGTTGTTTTGCCCATAGCATAATCAGCCGCGCCAGCACCGGCCACCTCGCTTTCCGAGGTGACACTGTCCACCAGGTCGTTGACATGGACTACATTGCCCCCGGCAAAGATACCAGCGACGCTGGTCTCCATGGTGTCGCTGACAAACGGGCCACCGGTTATGGGATCGAGCGCCACGCCTGCTTTCAGCGATAGCTCATTCTCGGGGATAAGGCCCACTGATGTTAGCAGGGTATCGCACTCTATGGTTCGTTCGGTGCCGGGAATCGGTTCCTGGTTCTGGTCGACCCTGGCGATGGTTACCGCCTCTATTCGCTTCAGGCCGATGATTTCCGTCACGGTGTGTTCCAGGAAGAGAGGGATGTCGAAGTCATGGACACATTGCACCTCGTTTCTGATGAGGCCGCCGATATAGGGCAGTATCTCGACTACAGCTTCAACCTTGGCCCCCTCAAGGGTAAGACGGCGGGCCATAATCATGCCAACGTCCCCTGAGCCCAGTATCACTATATTCTTGCCGGGAATATAGCCCTCAACGTTGACATACCGCTGGGCGGTTCCGGCCGTAAAAACTCCCGCCGGCCTGGTCCCGGGGATCATTATCTGGTGTCTCGTCCTCTCCCGGCAGCCCATGGCCAGGATTACTGCCTTGGCATGAAAAGTCCTCAACCCTTCCTTGCTGCTTATGGTGATTCTCTTGGCCGCGGTAAGGTCCAGCACCATGCTTTCCAGCTGCATGTCTATCTTCAGGTCCATCGCTTTCTCAATGAACCGGCGGGCATATTCTGGCCCGGTTAAGTCCTCATTGAAATAGACCAGGCCAAAGCCATTGTGTATGCACTGGTGCAATAAGCCACCGAGTTGTTCTGCCCTTTCTATAATGGTTACTTTCTCAGCGCCGGCTTCCTTGGCTTTGATGGCGGCTGCCAGGCCAGCGGGACCGGCCCCGATTACGGCTACATCAATAGCTTGTTCTACCATCTCACGCTCCTACCCTAGCTGCTTCTCGTAATAGCTCCTTACTCTCGAAGGGCACGATGGGCGAGCCCAGGCCTGATTCCATTACTTGTGTCACCGGGATATTCAACTCCCGGGCCAGGATACCGACCACGCGTGGGCCGCAGAAACCTCCCTGGCAGCGTCCCATGCCGGCCCGGGTAACATACCTGACGCCGGCTACCGTTCTGGCCCCCCGCTTGATTGCTTCCACTATTTCGCCCTCAGTTATCGTCTCGCAGCGACAAACAACGTGACCGTAGCGGGGGTCTTTGGCGATAAGTTTATTCCGCTCGCTTTCCGAAAGGTTCCGAAAGCGGGGTATCGCCGTGCGGAAAGGGTTGAAGTCTGGGTTGGTCGTCAGTTCCAGGCCGGCATCGCCAAGCATTTTCACCAAATGTCTGGCTATCGGCAGGGCTGGTATAATACCAGGCAGCCTGACGGCGGCATTTATGAACCGGGGATTGGTACTGCAGGGCTCAATAATGTTCTCTTCCTGGTCGCGAGTATTAAAGACCCGCATACCCACAAAAGTACGGATTACGTCTTTTTCTGATATCTCGGGTATGTACCTTTTTGCCTCAAGGAGGTTCTGTATTAACTCGCCGGGGTAGGCGCCCGTGTCATATCTATCACGGGGTATCACGTATGGTCCGGTTTCTATCTTTACATTACCATCGAGGGTGCGATAACATATGGGCCCTTTCCCCGGTACCGGTGGCCGATTAAGACAGGTGTTAACCAGTCTACTGGTGCGTTTGTCTAAAATTGTAGGTAAGTTTCTGACGAAGGCGAGCCCCCAGTCACGTGCGCCGCCCATGTCGGCCACGACATCGGCAAATATCCCGGCGGCGTTGACGATGAAGCGTGTCTTAATCGGGCCCTGGCTTGTTTCCACGATCTGGTACCCATTTTTCTGGAGCACGCCGGTGACCTCGGTATCAAACATAAACCTGATGCCGTTCTGCCGGGCATTTTCGGCTTGCGCTATGGCGATGTCCCAAGGCTGGGTATGCATTAAGTCCCCTTCGCTGTACAGGCTGGCGACAACGTCCTTGGTGAGATGCGGCTCCATATCGGAGCACATTTTGCTGTCGGCCCATCGAGCGCTGGCGTACCTGTTGGTACCGATACTCTCGCCAAACTTTACCAGAGATTCCAGGGCTTTAACTTCCTCTGTATTGGTGGCTACCACCATTGTTGTGAGGCGGTGGTATTCGACATCCAGCTCCTCAAGCCACTGTGCTGCCATGTCAAAACCCTGCTCTAACCACTTGACCTTCTGGCTATCGGGGTCATAGAGGGGGGCATCGGGCGCCATAACGCTTTTCAGAATGAAGGACATAAGCATTATCAGACCGGTGTAAATCATGCCACCGGCGGCTTTGGTCTGCCCCTGACTGCCCGCATCGCCACCTTTATCGACCACGATGGCATCCACTTTGTACCGCGATAGCTCTCGGGCCAGGGTGGTGCCGGTAACACCGGCGCCAATAATTACAACGTCAGTTTCCCACTGAGACTGCAAATGTCACCTCCTACGAAGTTAGTGCTGTCAATTTAACGGGTTGAAATAAACTTGTATTCATCAGTAGTCCCAGAAAACAAGTCGGTCGTCTTTCAGCACCATCTGCGCGATTTCTTTGGCCCGGGGCGTTGCCTGAGCGTAAAGTCCCTTACGGCTGACCCAGCTGGAGCCGGCTCGCCTTAAAGCCACCAGTGTTTCGGCCATCTTGATGGTGTCCCCGATAACATCGGCAACGGGGACGCCGTCCACTTCGGTCAGTCCGTTGGGATAATCTTTTTCAGCGCCGGGGGCCAGACGCAGCGATGGGGACATCAGCGCGCAGCCGGGGATAATTACTTCGGCACCATCGGCGATGAGCTCCCGAGCCACCTTTTTAAAACATTCAATGGTATGGCGGGCATCTTGCATGGCCATTACCTGCTCATCACCGCTTTCAGGAATGGCCCGGACGCCCACTGACCGTTCCCTTAGACCATATTTGGCTATGTGGTGTTCCTGACCGATGATGTTCAGGGGAGAAATGGTGACTACCCCGAACTTATATCCCATGACCGTCGCCAGGAGCATTGATGACTCACCGATGCTGACAACCGGGATATCCAGGGCCTGCCTTATCTCCCACAGCATGGGGTCGCCAAAACAGGCTATCATTACGGCATCGAAACCTTCTTCCTTGGCGTTGGCCGCAGCATGGAAGGCCAGCCGGGTGTCTAAATAGTCAATGTAATTGTAGAAAATGGCTTCCATACCGGTTAACCCCCACCGGGAAAAACGGAAGGTGACCTCGGTATCTTTCTGTTTGACCAGGTCCAGATTACGGCGCAACAGGGGAACCATTACCGTCTTGAAAAACTGACCAGACTCGCCATCCTCTTCTGCGGCCGGAACATTCACCAGGAGAATTTTCATCCTGCAAAATCCCCTTTTTGGTTTATTTCGGCATTATGCTGACGATTCGTCAGTTTTCAATGCCGGGTACTCTTTAGGGAAGCGATGCTCGTCTTGGAGATTTGGCAGCTTATCGCCCCCGGCGTGAGCGTCTGTACGGCAGCTTTATAATAGACCAGCTTCCTGAACGTTGTCAATTTATTCGAGTGTTAGAATGGCCATATTAGCGGGATAAGTACCGTGGCCAGAACCAGAAAGATAATATTAAGTGGTACGCCGATACGGGTGAAGTCGGTGAAGCGGTATCCCCCCGGTGAAAACACCATAGTGTTGGTCTGATAGCCGATTGGCGTGGCGAAGCTGGTGGAGGCAGCAAAGGTAATCGCCACCAGAAATGGCCTGGGGTCGGCATTAATCAGGCTGGCCAGCACAATAGCAACCGGGGCCAGTATGGCGGCGGACGCGTTGTTTGACATGGCTTCGGTCAGTACGGCGGTGGTTAGATAGGTTGCTGCCAGCAGTGCTATCGGGCCGTAGGCGAGGAGTGGTTGCAGCACCGTGTCTGCTAACCACAGGATGGCGCCGTTTTGTTCCAGCGCCAGGCCAAGGGGGATGATACCGCCGAGGAGAAAGATTACTTTCCAGTCTATGGCGTTATAGGCCTCTTCGATGGTGATACAGCGGGTGAGTAGCATACCAATACCGCCGATAATGGCGGCGACCATGATAGGCAGGACGTTGAATACTGCCAGGCATACCACGACGGCCATTACCGTCAGGGCGGCAATTGCCTTGTCTTTACGGAAGTAAAGCTCGGTAAGCTCATTGGTTACGATGACATTGGTGGAATTCATCAATCTAGACGTGTCATCCTGGTGTACTTGAAGAAAAATACTGTCGCCACTGTTCAATTCGATATCAGCCAGGCGGTCTTTCATGATTTTGCCGCGTCTCTGAATAGCCAGGATAGACGCTTTATAGCGGCGAAAGAAGCCGGATGACCGCAAGGTGCTGCCGATTAAGTTTGACCGTGGCGGTATCAGCACCTCAATAAGTTCGGTTTCATGCGAACGGAGTTGCTGGTCACGGACTTTAGCATTTTTAATAATTTCCAGCCCGTAGGTTCGTTCCAGTGCCATAATTTGCTCTATGTGACCGTGAAGCAGCAGAAGATCCCCGGGCCTTATTTGTGTGTTTACCGGTCGGCTTACTGCCTTGCCTTCGCGGATTAAATTAGCCAGCTCTACCTTCGCCTTTTGACTTACTTTGTTCTGCTCCCACGTTTTGCCTACCAGGGAGGAGGTGCCCAGAACCTGAAGCTCGGCAAGGTAGTCGGCTAAACGATACTTGTCTACCTGCTCCTCGGCGGCTTTGCGCTTCGGTAGCAACCAGCGGCTGGTTACCATAAGGTAAACAGTGCCGGTGAACACCATTACCAGTCCCAGGGGGGCGAATTCAAAGAAACCAAACGGCGTCATGCCCTGGCTGACACCGATGCCATTGACCAGCAGGTTGGTGGAAGTGCCGATGAGAGTACATACGCCACCGAACTGGCTGGCAAAAGACAGCGGTATCAGTACGCGTGAAGACGGAAGTTTGCGGTTCCGGGCCAAGGCGATAGCCACCGGGATAAAAATAGCCACGATTGCTGTGTTCAATAGGAATGCGGATAATGCTGCCGCTAGGAGGCATAACACGAGTATTAGTCGCACTTCTCCTCTGCCAGCCAGACGGTCCAGGTGATGTGCTATCCACTGTACTACTCCGGTGCGTACCAGGCCAGCGCTAAGTACGAACATGGCTGCTATGGTCGCTGTTGCCTGATTAGTAAAGCCATAGAGTGCCTGTCCCGGTCTAATTAGTCCCAGCACCAGGAGGACAGCAAGTATGCAGATTGCTATCAGGTCAACTCGAAACTTGCTGGATACGAAAAGACCTATGGCGGCGGCAAGTATGGCTAACGTCAGTATAAGGCTTATATCTGGCATGGTTCCCGCTTGCCATGATTTTAAGCCCTTTAACCAAGGCCGTCAATAAGTTGGCCAAAACGGCTAATTAACGGTAAAAACAGTACCAAAGTTCTTGCCTGAGTAGTACCGATGTGTGATTAAACAGTGTGTTAAATAAGGTAAAATACTAATAACGCTTGTTAAATATGCTAATGGGGGACCGGCAATGCTAAAAGAGCAGGGTGTGAAAGAGTTGTTGACGACGGAGGAGATGGCCAGCTATCTCAAATTAAGACCGGAGACGGTGATTCGTAAAGCCAAGCGGGGGGAGTTGCCGGCAATCAAGATTGGCCGGCAGTTCCGCTTCGACAAAAACCAGACGGACCGGTGGTTACTGCAAAACCTGGTGGGGCGGGTACTGCATGTCTTGGTTGTTGATGATGAGCCAATGATAGGCAAGCTGTTTGAGGAGACCCTGCGGGAAATCGGGGTCGGGGTGACCGCTACCTCAAGTAGTGTCGAGGCAGTTGGCCTCGTTAGCGGAGAGCTCTTCGATCTGGCGTTTATCGACCTGAAGATGCCGGTCATGGACGGCAACGAGCTCTTCAAGCGTATAAGGGAGATAGATGAGCGACTGCCCGTAGTCATTATTACCGGGTATTCTGAAAGCGAGCTCCTTGATAAGGTAATACAGCAAGGCCCCTTTATAGTGCTGAAAAAGCCCTTTGAGAGCGACGATATTCTTAATATTGTTGGCACCATCTTGCATGATGCCGTAACCAAGCGTATGCCCAGGGAATATTAAGCAGGAGCACTCCCGGCAGCAAAGCGACTGCTATCCGGTATGACGCCGTAATCCTGTTTTTGGCAGCAAAGAACAGATAATACGGTGAGTGCTTACTCTATGCCGAGTTCGGCTATCTTTTCCGGCAGTGGTACTCC
Organism: Dehalococcoidia bacterium; assembly: GCA_011191985.1. Taxonomy (GTDB): domain Bacteria; phylum Chloroflexota; class Dehalococcoidia; order Dehalococcoidales; family W111; genus W111. The sequence continues at coordinate 9,770 of DUEU01000068.1, read as the reverse complement.
TTTGTCATCCCAGCCCATCAGCCGGTAGTAGTAAGCCTTGGCCTTCTCCGCGTCGGTCTGGTTAACCGATTTATTGGCCAGGACGCCATCTGTCTTGGGCTGGAAAAAGCGCTCCGGTAGCACGTCATTGGCGGCGGTAAAACCTTCCCGGATATTGAATAGCCTGCCTATATTGGTAATCCTCTCCGCTACCTTCATCAAATCAACAGGGCCTGTTTCCCAGCCGGTAGCCGCAGCTATAAGTTCAGCCTGCCTGTCCAGGGTATACTCAAAGAAGGCACACACTACTGAGCAGTCGTCAACTACTTTCTTGAGCATTACCGACCTGGCGATACCCACTTTGCGCGGGCTAAGCTCGTCGGCCGATATGGGTTCATAAATCCCCAGATGATGCAGATTTGATATTGCTGGCCCGGCCAGGAACATCATGTCAAACACGGCGGCACAGTGGTCAGCGCCGTGAAAGTTTACCATATAGCCAAGCCCGAGTCCGCCCGATACTCTCGGGTCGTGCATGCCGGCTTCAAGCCCTTTCACCTGAATGGCGAACGCCTCTGAGCCCTTACCGATTTTCTTGGCCAGGCGGGCGCTGCCTTCGGCCAGCAGGTTGCCGATACCCTGGCGCTGGGCAATCAGGTCGATGACCTTGAGCATGGCTTCGTCGTTGCCGAACCGCAGGTCAATACCATCGGTATCCTTGGTAGTTAGTAACCCTTTCTCAAAACATTCCATGGCAAAGGCAATGGTACCGCCGGTTGAGATGGTGTCCAGTGAATAGGCGCCGCAGCGTTCGTTGGCTTTAACGATGGCTTTGAGGTTGGTTACCCCGCAGTTGGAGCCCACTGCGGCCAGAGTTTCGTACTCCGGCCCACCGTAGGCGGGATCGACAGGGTACGGTTCTTTAAATCCGACCACTTTTTTGCAGCGTACCGGACAGGCGAAGCAGCCCTCCATGCCCAGTCTGATGGTGTCTTTAATCACGCCGCCATGTATCTGCTGCACTTCGGGAAACAGGCCATCGCGGAAATTGCGCACCGGCAGATTCCCAGCTACCTCTAAATCTGCCATGTCAAAACCACCGGTACCGAACTCCGAGAGCCAGGGCATCAATGGTCGGGACATGATCTGCTGTCTTATTGCCTTCAGGCGCTCGTTGTCGGCTATTTTGGGCATCTTGTGACCTCTGACGGCGATGGCCTTGAGGTTTTTCGAGCCCATAATGGCACCGGGACCGCCCCTGGCGGCAGCATCATGGAGGCCGTTCATAATACAGGCATAACGCACCATATTTTCCCCACCCGGTCCGATGAGGGCCAATTGGATACGGTTATCGCCCAGCTCGGCTCTGACCGCGGCCTCTGTTTCCTTTGTCTCCATGCCCCAGAGGTGACGGGCGTCCCGGATGCTAGCTTCTCCGTCTTGAATCCACAGGTAGACGGGCTTATCGGCCTTGCCCTCGACGATGATAGCATCGTAGCCGGAACGCTTGAACTCGGATGGCCAGAAGCCACCAGCTTCAGCTTTGGCGATGCTGCCGGTAAGGGCAGATTTGGTGCCGACGCAGTTGCGGGCAGAGCCAGGCACTTGCAGGCCCGATACCGGGCCTAGAGCAAAAACCAGTTTGTTGTCGGGAGATAGTGGGTCAATACCCGGTTTAAGTTCCTTCCACAGGTAGTAGATAACGAATCCGGCGCCACCGATATAGCGCCGGCAAAATAGTTCATCGAGTGCCTCGGCTGTCGTCGTTCCGTCAGTGAGATTTACTCTCAGGATTTTACCATTGTAACCAGGTGGTACTTTCTTGGGCATTAGCCATTACCTCCTTTATAATTGACTGGCTGGCTCAAATTATATCATAGTACCTAGATTTTACCAATAATTGGTGGTGCCTTTATAATTCAATATAACTCACTGTATTAAGTTAAATCGGTGTGGCCATTATCGGGGCGGATAAACGTGATAGACTTGTTTAGCAAAGAATTAAGAGGAATATCCACTTTTCTAAAAATATACTACCGCGAAATAGTGGTTTTAACCTCCGCCGTCCTTTTCCCTGTCCTTTCTAAATACCATCTCGTCTGGAATCAGTGGTTTAGCTCTTTGCTGTATTATACCGTATTGCCAGTTCTGGTTATCGTCTTTCTGCTACGCAGAAGCCCACTAGATTTCGGCTTGAGGTTCGGAAATTGTAGTCTATGGGGTTTTCATGTCCTCATTGCCTGTGTGGTAGGGTTTCCATTGCTTTATATCGCCTCGCGTTGCCCTTCGTTGCAGAGCTATTATGAGATGGAGCAATTTATTTTGTGGCAATACGCGCTTATCACGACCCTGATTATCTTTGCCTGGGAATTCCTGTTCCGCGGTTTTATGCTATTCGGGTTGAAGGAAAGATTGGGGCAGGTCAGTATCTTAATACAAATGGTGCCGTTTGTCCTCCTTCATATAGGAAAACCTGAGTTAGAGACCATAAGCACTGTAGTGATGGGTATGTACCTGGGCTATGTTGCTTATAGAAGCAACTCGTTCTGGCCGGCTTTCATTATTCACCTGTTTATCAATATCTCGTTTGTGACGTTTGTTAATATGCTCTGACTTAATTTCGGGAGGATAGCCATAGAGGTATTTACGGATACTGCCTTGATGTCAAGGTTGCTGCCGGTGAGCTACTATTATATCGTCCTGTTACCGCGCAAAATAAATAAGCTGGCTACGCCTTGACAAGTAGGGTGTAGCCAGCTTAGTATTGTTAATAAAAATATCTCAAGTTCGTAATCTGGCAACGTAGGTATCCTCAGAACCAAACTTTGTTCCATGGCGGGCGGCTAGCAGTGGCGTTTGTTATGATGTTACCAGGCGCTTTGCCGGTTGGGGCAAAGTGATTTAGATATAAGAGGAGGTATAATGGCCATAAACAAGATAGTAGATAGCTTTGAAGAAGCGATAGCCGATATCCGGGATGGGGCCACGATAATGATAGGCTACTTCGGTCATGCTGGTGATGCTCCTTGCTGGCTAATCAGAGCCCTGGCGGAAAAGGGTACTAAAAATTTGACTATCATCAGCAATATGCCCGGTTGGGGCAGGACGCTCATTCCGGCTTTCCGGGAAATGGTGAAAGGGTTGATAAGAAACCCTTCCTGGTGGGATGACGCCGGCTTACTGGTTGAGAATGGTCAGGTAAGAAAGGCCGTCGTCTCCTGGGCAAGCGGCATGTCACCGGCCCATGTTAACGATTTTGAAAAAAGGTATCAGGCCGGGGAAGTAGAGCTGGAAATGGTCCCTCAGGGGACTTTAGCGGAGAGGATAAGGGCGGGTAAAGCCGGTATCCCTGCCTTTTATGTACCAACCGGTGCTGGGACTGTCGTCGAGGAGGGCAAGGAGGTAAGGGTTTTTAACGGTAGAAGGCATATCCTGGAACATGCCCTGACCGCTGACTTTGCCCTTATTCATGCCCATAAGGCAGACAGATGGGGTAACCTGGTCTATCAAGGGACGTCACGGACATTTAATGCTACCATGGCGGGGGCGGCTAAGGTTACCATTGCCGAGGTCGATGAGATTGTCGAGCTGGGGGAGCTTGACCCGGAGGCCGTTGTGACCCCAAATATATACGTTGACCGGGTTGTGGCCCGGCCGTTAGAGGAGTTACGAAAATGGTAGATAAATACCGGATGGATGAGCAGACTATGGCCCTGCGAGTGGCCAGGGAGTTTCAGGATGGTATGGTAGTAAACCTGGGGGTTGGCATAGGTACTCAGTGTATGAACTATGTCCCCGAGGGGAGAGAGGTAGTATTCCAGAGCGAGAATGGTGCCCTTGGTCTTGGTCCCATCGTATCTTCTCCTGATGAAGCCGATATCAATCTTCTCAATGCCGGGGGGCAGCCGGCCAGCCCGATGAAAGGGATGTGTTTCTTTTCCCACGATGAATCATTCGTAATGATAAGAGGAAGGCATATAGATATGGTAGTTTTGGGCGGCATGGAAGTCTCCGAGAAAGGTGACCTGGCTAACTGGGCCCTGCCCGGGCGGGGGCTGGGTAACATCGGTGGTTCCATGGACCTGGCCCTCGGTGCCAAGAGTGTGGTGGTGGTAATGACCCATACCACCAAAAGCGGCAAACCCAAGATTTTGAAGAAATGCAGCCTGCCCCTGACGGCACCGGAGTGTGTTGACATAATAGTAACCGATATCGCGTTCATCAGGATTACTGATAAGGGTCTGGTTCTGGAAGAAATAGTGCCCGGCTGGACGGTAGAAGAAGTGCAGGCAGTAACGGAACCACGGCTCATCGTCAGCCCGGACCTGAAAGAGGTGACTTTATAATTGGTAGCACTTTTAAAGTGGGTTTAACTTGGCTCATTGAATGCAGGCACTTTTTCATGATACACTACGCTAGATATATGCCTGGATAGGAGTGAGTAGCATGTCAAAATCAATTGTAGTTTACTATTCTCAGACAGGGAACACCAAAAAGGTCGCTCAGGCAATCCACAAAGGGATAAGCCAGACTGGAGGGCAGTGTGATCTCGCCCGGCTGAAGGACGTAGAACCGCAGGAGTTGACCGGGTACGATTTAATTGGATTGGGCAGTCCCTCAATACATGCCCGAGAACTCCCCAACGTGACCGCTTTTATAAATCACATGGAATTGTTGGATGGGAAGCACGCCTTTTCTTTTTGCACACATGGCGTCTCTCCAGGGTTCTATATTTCAAGAACAGTGTCGGCACTAATAAGCAGGGGTTTAATAGTTATCGGCTGGAATGACTGGTTTGGTGCTGCCTGGCATCCTCTCCTGCCAAAACCCTATTTTACTGATGGGCATCCCGATGAGATTGACCTCAAGGAGGCGGAGGATTTTGGCAGAGAAATGGCGGAGCGCAGCCGGAGGATATACCAGGGGGAGACTGAACTCATCCCTACACTGCCAAAGGGCAAAGAGTACGATGAGATATACCGACCGATACACGAAGTTCCCCAGCATTTTCAAAGACTGTTAAACCGAGTAGAGTTCAAGATTAATAAAGATAAATGTCACTATCCCAAATGTACCTACTGCATGGACAATTGTCCCACCGGCGCTATAGATTTATCTATGGACCCACCAATGTTTGACCGGGGGTGCGACCTTTGTTGGCTTTGTGAACAGACATGTCCCAGTGGTGCCATAGAAATCGACTACGAGCCATTAGCCAGGGAACATGTACCACTTACCGAAGGTGATCTCATGAGGTCATCGAAACTTTTTGAGGCTAAAGGGCGTTTCAGAAGACTAGTACCTTTGGAGGACATCGGCTGGGATACTAACTATTGGACGTTCAAAAAACCACGTTTCAAAATTGATTACTGATGTTAAGATTAGAGAATGTCCCCCTGTAAATCACAGACCATCTGCCACGTTCAACCATGCCGGAGGTAACAGGCGGGATAATCAACTGCACTTTGGCAAAGATAAAGTCTCCAAATGCTATAATAGATTTGGCGCTCTTACCGCCGTTTTACACTGTGTAGTACCCACATCGTCTCGAACTGTTCGGCACAGGCGGCCCTGACCGGCACGGTTGTGGCCAGCCGGGTTTCTATCAGGGACTCGTTTCTCTGGTTGATTACTTGCTGTCCCAGAGTCAGGACACCCAGGTCTGGCTTGGTCCGGGAAACGCGGGCGGATTCGGTCCGAAAAGTGTTTTAGATAACATCGCCGATTCTAGCCGGGGCCAGGAAGGTAATGTCGTCACCCAGATGCCCAGCGTAGGGAGCGAAAGGTTTTTTGATGTTGAAACAGGCACCGTCCCGCAGCATGAGACTGGCAAAATCGGCAACAAGCATCGGGGAATTCGGATTTCTAAGCGATTATTAATGCTTAACCAAAATTACAGTACTACCTTTGTATTTGCCAAGGTGATCCTATACGCATATAAGTAGAGGAGTAAAGGCGTCAACCAAAAGCGAACGAAACCGGGCCATTTATTGTTGACAGTCCGAAAAGATGACATGTATTATTTTCAATAACACCGTCTTTCGGGTATAAACCACCGGCATTAATAATCTCGGGAAATAGAGGAGGCATTAAAATATGGCGGAGAAAAAACTAATCCTGAGTCTGGAAGATTGCTTTAAAAGACCGGAACTGGATGGGGGCGAAGAGAAGAGAGAGCTATGGCATTTTTACCGGCAGGAGACCGATGAGGAAGCCATAATACGGAGAGTTAAGCGAGACGCCTATGAGCACCAGACTAAATATCTGATGTGCAGCCAGAGTGTGTACTATGCTCTAAGTCTGCATCTTGGCATGCCCAATAGGGATATATATAAGGCGGGCAGTTATCTTTGTGGCGGCATGGGTGGTACCAATATGTGTGGCTGCCTGCTGGGGGCGCGTTTAGCACTGGGCCAGGCTATCGGGCGGGACGAAATGTATACCCCAGGATGGCCACGGGAGAACGGTCCCAGTCACCTGTGGGACACTTTGCCCATTGCTGATATGGAATTAAGCGATGCATTTAGGGAGCGCTTCGGGTCAGTTCTATGTCATGAGATACAGGAAAACTATTTTGGAAGGCACTTCTTTTTGCCTTCCGATTATGAGGACCCAGTAGTGTGGAAGATACATGAAACGGGCGAGCTGTACCGGATAGTATCTGTTTACGCCGCCGTGCTGTGTGAGTTCACCGCCGGCATTACTGCCGAGATTATTCTGAGAGAACGGAAAAAACTGGGCATTCCTACCCCTATGCCTTTGCCACCTCTCCGCCAGTAAAAGCCAGCCGGCCACTTTATCAGAGCGCTGAGTAAAATTACTTTGAAGGAAGCGGAGGCGAAACGCTGACGGAAAGGCGCGGTTCCTTTTTACTATTATGAGTGAGCTGGACAGGATCATAGAAAAGTGTAGCGGCTGCGACATGCCTTTTTGCCAGGCCGCTTGCCCCCTGCACGTGGATATGAAAGGCGCCAACGCCCTGATTCGTGATGGCCAATTCACCGTGGCCTTAGACCTGATAAGAGAAACGCTGCCTTTTCCGGGTGTAATGGGGCGTGTTTGTACCTACCCCTGTGAGCAGATGTGCCGTAGAAAAGATGTCGATGAACCGGTCTCTATCAGGTGTTTAAAGAGGAGCGCCGCTGATTACGGGATGGCCGGCCAACGGGATGTGACCATTGATGAGGAAAAAGAGGACAGGATAGCGGTTGTCGGCAGTGGCCCTGCCGGTCTGATGGCGGCTTATGAGCTGCGAAAAATGGGCTACAGAGTTACTGTGTTTGAAGCCCAGCCGGTTCTGGGGGGGATGCTCGCTGTCGGTATTCCCGAATTTCGCTTACCCCGTGAGGTTCTGCAAAAAGAACTGGCTATCATTGAGAAGATGGGGATACAGGTCAGGCTTAATACCCAAGTGGGTGTTGAAGTAAAAATGGCGGAACTCAGACGGGATTTCAAAGCCGTTTTTCTGGCCACCGGAAACCAGTTGAGCCAGCCGATGAAAATTGAGGGCTCGGAATTAGCCGGGGTCTTCTGGGGGTTGAACTTCCTGAAAGAGGTTAATCTCGAGCGTGAGGTCAAGGTAAGAGGCCGGGTCGCTGTGGTGGGCGGTGGCAATGTTGCCATAGACAGCGCCCGGACTGCCCTTCGGCTGGGGGCTGCGGCGGTGACAGTAATATACCGTCGCACCCGGGAGGAAATGCCGGCCTATGCCAGTGAGGTTGACGATGCCATTAATGAAGGCGTTAACCTGGAGTTTCTGGTAGGTCCGGTGGCTATAAAAAGAGAAGGTGGCCAACTGAAACTAACCTGCACCCGGATGGAACTTGGCGAGCCGGATAGCAGCAGTCGGCGACGACCGTTGCCAGTGGAGGGAAGCGAGTTCGTCAGTGACTTTGACTCTATAATTCTGGCGGTGGGTCAAGCCCCAGACACGTCTTTCCTGGGAGAGGCTGGCGGGATAAACCTTTCCCCGGAAGGATATATAGTGGTGAATGAGAGCACCCTGGCCAGCAGCCTGCCCGGAGTCTTTGCTGGCGGCGATGTGGTGACGGGCCCAAAGTCAGTGATTGATGCTCTAGCCAGCGGTAAAAAGGCGGCGGTATCCATTGACCGCTATATCAGGGGCGAGGACATTAATGCCGGCCGGGAGGTTGAAGGCCCGGTAGAAAGCCGTTTAAAGGTGGACGTTGCGGGAGTTGCCAGGAAGATGAGGCTGGGTATACCGACTCTTCCGGTAAGCCAGAGGGGTAGCAATTTCCAGGAAGTGGAGTTGGGGTTCAGCGAGGAAGAGGCCAGGGAGGAAGCGGGGCGTTGCCTTGAATGCGAGTGTGAACTCTGTGTTAAAGATTGCCAGTTCCTGGAGATGTATTGTCGGACACCAAAAGAACTGGCCGCGAAGTTCAAGGCTGGCTATTTCCGAGAAAATCCCCTTGCCCCGTATTCCTGCAATCTCTGTACGCTGTGCCAGAAGCTCTGCCCGGAGGATTTGCACTGCGGCGATATGTGCCGGGAGATACGGGAGAAGATGGTGGCGGAAGGCATCGGCCCCCTCCCCGAGCATGAGAGGGTAAAGATCGACCAGGAATGGGTGATGTCCGAAGCTTTCGCTCTGTCTAAATCTGGTTCCGGGGGTAGTGGTGGAGAGTGGGTATTCTTCCCCGGCTGCTCGTTATCGGCCTATTCACCGGAGCTAGTGGTAAAAGTATTTGATTATCTAAGGGAGCAATTACCCGGCACGGGGATAATATTGAATTGCTGTGGTGCGCCAGCACACTGTATCGGGGTGCGCCCTGAGTTCGAAGGTATGTTGGAGCGACTGGAGTCAGAGGTGAACCGCCTGGGTGCTGTTGGGGTGCTACTGGCCTGTCCGGAGTGTTATCACTTGATTAAGCGTAACGCCTCGGGACTTAAGGTGAGGTCGGTCTACGAAGTAATGGTGGAAAAAGGCCTGCCCGATGGTGCCGGGAACCAGACTCCCCATGCCTTTTCATTACACGACTCCTGTACCGCCAGAGACGAGACGGAACTTATGGATAGTGTCCGAGACCTGGTCACCATGATGGGCCATCAAGTTGAAGAGATGGCCTATTCCCGGGATAAGACTCGCTGCTGCGGGGCCGGGGGCATGGTGCCTTACGTTGACCTTGGGCTATACCTGAAGCTGGCGGAACGGCGTGCTAATGAGGCCTCCAGTGATATGCTCACCTACTGTGCCGCGTGCCGCGAAACGTTCGCTGCTGTCGGTAAGCCATCGGTACACGTTCTTGATCTGGTTTTCAGCCCTGACTGGCCGGAAGGCTTGTATAAACCACCCGGTATGGGTAAGGCCAGGCGGGAAAAGCAGGCGGAACTCAAGAAACTGCTAATGAAGTCATAATATTTATCACTAGGTTAACGGGATTAATGTGGCCACAAGGTCTGAGGAGGTAGCAAGGTGTCCTGGGAAGAGGTTAAGCTACAGGTAAGCGATGAGGTGAGGCAGAAGCTTGAAGACAGGCATATCCTGGAGGAAGAGGTCAAGCAGGTAATACATCATGCCGAGATTGAGGGGGATAAGCTATACCAGCCTGACGCCAACCGGTATCTGGCCAAATTAAGGATAGGCAATGCCACTTTCTACGCGGAGTATTCCATAGAGCCGGATAGCTATATAGTGCGGTCAGCATATGCCCATAAATCTGAGATAGTAGGGTAACAAAATGGAGCAGTGGCATTGTTTTAAATGTAAAGAAAAAACGGTGGCCGGTAATGTACAGATGTCGTATCTGGAGAAAAAGGTGCCCATCGGCGGG